>NZ_CP109328.1:0-318182 GCF_035918155.1 Streptomyces sp. NBC_01591 | reverse complement strand
CATCGCGGTCATCAGGGCTCACGAAACCCCGGGCCGGAAAAGACGGTGCAGTGGCTGAGCACAGTGGGTGGCTCGGGTGGGCACTCCTGCCGCAGAGTCCATGAACCTATCGTCGGGGCTGGCTTTCGTCGGCTGAGGTTCAGTACGGCGAGTAGAGGGCTCAGCCGGTGACACCAGCTCAGGAACAGTGGCTGACGCCCGCGATGACACCGGGCCGACACAGGTATGCACACCGGCTTTGCGCAGGGGCCATACGTCGAGTGCGGGTCTTCTTTTACAAGAGGCGCCGAGCCCCCGCACAGCTCTGACCTGCACATATTCGAAGTTGATCATGCTCTGGCCGACACATTTGGCAGGTCGAAATGTTAACCTGGCCAGCACATTTGACCCGAAAAGTAAGGCTCAGCCTAACTTTTCAAACCGCCTGGGCACGCCGGAGAAACCGCAGGTCAGGGGAGTGCCGGTTCCGGGCGAACGCGCCGCCCCGTGGCATCGATCCGAACCGATCCGAACAAGATGTGCCGCAATATTGACACCAAAAGTTAGAGTCAGCCGAACTTTCGGCACTTCCATGCAATAGAACTTCGGCTCAGCCGAACTTTTGAGGTGGGCGTGCCGACCCCTGTGACTCAGAGCGTGTCGAGCCGTCAAAAGTAAGGCTCAGCCGAACTTTTGGGATAGCCTCGGACCGCCTGAGCAACAAGGAGGGTCCAGTGACATCTGAAACGCCGTCGCGCCAGCCGCGTCGGCCCCGAGCAGTGCCTTCTCCTGCGTCCTCGCCGGAGAGCAACGCCGTGTACGACGACATCCTGAACCTGCTGGGGGAGCAACTCGGCACGACCACCCAGGAGACAACCCCCTCCAGGACAGGGAAGCGCAAGCTCAAGGGCGTCACCTTCGAGTACGAGAGCGACCCTCGATCCGTTCACAGCTTCGCCGGAGGCGCCGGCTACAGCCTCGCCAGCAACTGGTTCACACAGCTGCTGCCCCAGCTCTTCATCGCCAACGGCATCACGAAGAGCCAGCTGTGCGTGTTCCTGTATGTAGCGGGCGGGCAGAGGCCCGGCACCGGGATCGCGGAGTACACCCAGCAGGAGATCACCGACGGCCTGAACGGACTCGCGGCCAAGAAGCCCGGCGCCAAGAAGATCACGAGGCCCACCGTCAACCGCGCAGTCCGAACCCTCTGCGAGTACAAGTGGCTCGAATCGGCGGGGAACGGACGGATCCGCCTCAACGTGACGCTCTGGTTCCAGGGCAACAGCGCAGCTCAGCACGAGGTACTCGCCCAGATCGCCGCGGACCACGACAACGACCCCACCGCGTTTCCGCACAGCATTGGTCCCGAGATGGTTCACCACCAGGAGGCGCTGGACCTTAACCTGGATGGCGAAGTGCCCGAGCCTGTCAGAAGGAAGCGCACAGGGTGATGCCCGCTACCACGACAAGCCGATTCGATACGGAGGAAGGCACCGATGGCCGTTGCAGTCATGTCGCCGCTCGTTGCTGAGCGCATCTGGGCCTTGCCCATCGGAGCTGCCCCGGTGAAGTTCCTTCAGTACCTGGTCTTCCGGAGCGAGAACGGTGGCGCACTGCCGAGCCAGCGCGAGATGGCGGTGGAGTACAAGGTGAAGCCGCCCACCGTCAGCGCGCTGATGGAGCCGCTGTTCGAGCTGAACCTCGTGCTGCGCTCCCGCGCCGAAGGCCGAGGGGGCAACCGCTATCGGCTCCACCCACTCGCCGCCAAGTACGAGAGCGTGACGGACATGGAAGCCGCCTTCGCGCACGCCCTCGAAGAGATGAAGAGCGGCAAGCTGCCGACCATCCACCTGCCGGAATACCGGTCGGCACCGCCGGCCGAGGGCCGCCCCGACCTCCGTATCGCCTGACCCGACAAAACAGAGGCCCCGCCATCGTCGATGGCGGGGCCTCTGTGCCTGAACAACAAGTTGTGCGCCTCACTATACCGGTACGCGCGACAGTCGGCGAGGCGCCGCCGTCGACACCCGCCGAGCTTGCCCGCACTGGTGCAACCGGCCTCCGACAGCGAGCTCGGAACTCCTTGTTACGTTCTCACCATGTGCCCATGGAGGTGCCGTCATACGGGGTCGGAACAGTGACGCGGATGAACACGAGCATGCGTGTGAACCCGAACCCGAACACAAGACGGCGGGTTGTCTCCGTACTCCTGGCCCTGTCCGCCTCCGCCGCCACCCTGGTTGTCCCCGGTGCGGCGGCCGCCCAGGAGTCGTCCGGCCCCACCGCCACTGTCCCACCGATCCGTTGGGGCGCCTGTCCCAAGGCCGAGCCGCCCTACCCCGACCCCAGCCCGAAGGCGCAGTGCGCGACGGTCAAGGTGCCGCTGGACTGGTCGAAGCCGAAGGGCCCGGAGATCGGCCTCTTCGTCGCCCGCTACCGGGCCACCGACCCCGCGCGGCGGATCGGCGTCCTGATGTCGAACCCGGGCGGCCCAGGGGCAGGCGGGGCCGATGATGCGTTGTACGCGGACGACCCCATCGGGGGCTATGCCCCTGCCATGCTCCAGCGCTTCGACATGATCGGCTTCGACCCGCGCGGCATCGGCCGCAGCCAGAACGCCGGCTGCGACGAGGCCATCCTCGACTCGATCCCGGCCCGCCCCCGCAGCGCGGCCGAGTTCGAGCGACTGCGTACCCTGAACGGCCGACTGGCGGACAGCTGCCTGAAACAGACGGGCCCTCTCGCCGCCCATATGGACGGCGAGAGCGTGGCCCGCGACATGGACTCGATCCGTGCCGCCCTCGGCGAACGCAGGATCAGCTTCCTCGGCCACTCCTACGGCACGTTCCTCGGCGAACGCTACGCGCGGCTGTTCCCGGGCAACCTCCGCGCGCTGGCCCTCGACAGCGCGATGGACCCGGACCGGCCGAACGCCGAGCGCTACCTCACCGACGGCAGCGTCACCATCGACAACACCCTGAAGCGGCTCGCGGCCTGGTGCGAGAAGGACATGGCCTGCGCGCTCAAGGGCAAGGACCTGACGGCCGTCACGGACAAGCTGTTCGCCCGTGCCGACGCCGGCACACTGCGAGACCCGGGCCCGAACGGACCGACGCGGACCAAGGTCGACGCCGACCAGCTGTCCGACTTCCTCACCTTCGCGCTCGGCAAGGGGAGCCAGGAGGAGACGGCACGGCAACTGGCCGCCCTGCACACAGGAAAGGGCGAGGTCTACTGGACCCCCACCGGCACCGATCCGGTCTCGCGGCTCGTCCTGTGCCGGGACTACGACTTCCGGATCCGCGACTACGCCCAGTACCAGGCCATCCGCAAGAGGGTCGCGAAGGCCGCCCCGCACGTGCGCTACAACGCCCAGGCCCTGGACGTCATCCTCGGCTGCCAGGGCTGGACCATGCCGCCAAAGCCCCGCCCCGCCCTGGTGAAGGGCGACCTCCCGCCCGTCCTCTTGGCCAACGCCACGCATGACCTGGCAACCCCCCTGCCGGGCGCACAGCGCATGGCCCGCTCCTTCCCGCAGGCGTCCCTGTTCACGATGGACGTAGTGGGCCACTGGCTCTACCGCCGAGGCGGGACGGAGAAGGCAATGCGAGTGATCGATACATACCTCACCAGCCCGAAGGGCTGAGAGCCCCGGTGGCAAGGTTCTGGATGAGGGCTCCACCCTCCGCTTCGGTCAACCAGCGGCGTGAGGAGCCCGGACCCGTTGCTCCCAGAGACCGGCCAGGTGCGCGTGGAGGACGTTGTGTGCCTCTTGCGGCGTGAGATGGCCGATGAGGACGTGCGTGGTGAGGCCGTCCGCAAGGGCGAGGAGGGTTCGGGCCTCGAACTGCGGATCGATGGGCACGGAGCAGTCGGCGTCCTTCCCGGCTTCCGTGATGAGGTGGGTGAACGCCTCTTGCAGGGTTGCGTAGTTCGCCTTGAGCGTCTTTGCGAGCGCCTCGCTGACAGCCGCCTGTGCGACGAATGCGAGCCAGACCCTGGCCTCGGCTCGGTGCTCTTCCCGGAGCAGTGAGACTTCGGCGGCCGCGTGGCCCAGGGCGGTGCCTGCCGACTGGGCCGGGCTCCTGACGAGGCGGGCCCGTACGCGCTCGTTGACCTGCTCGCTGATGTGCCCGAGAGCGAACACGAGCATCTCTTCCTTGGTACGGAAGCACCGCTGAACCGCGCCCATCGACACCTGCGCGCGGGCGGCGACATCGCGAAGGGTCACACCCTCCAGCCCGCGTTCGTCGGCGAGGTGGCACACGGCCTCGGCGATGAGGCGGCGTCGACTCACATGATCCACCTGCCTGGGCATGCCCGGTCGCCTCCTTGTTTCACAGTGCTCTGCTTCACAGTGCACTTTATGCGATGCGCTTGCATCGGTTCCAGAGGTACGGTTCCGATGCAATCGCATTGGTACGTGGCCAAGGAGGGGAGACGCATGCAGGACACCCTGTGGAAGATGTCGGCCGCCGCGCAGGCGGAGGCCGTACGCAGCGCAGAAGTCTCAGCTGTCGAACTGGTCGACAGTCACCTGGATCGCATCGCCGAGGTCAACCCACGGGTGAACGCGGTCACGCAGCTCCTGGCCGGGCGCGCACGTGAGGCCGCGGCAGAGATGGACCGTCGGCGGGCCGCCGGCGAAACGCTGGGACCGCTCGCGGGCGTGCCCTTCACGGTAAAGGAGAGCACTGCCATCGAAGGCGTGCCGACCACGTTCGGCACGGAACGCTTCCGTGATCTGGTGGCGTCGGCCGACGCGCCCCCGGTGGCCCGGCTACGCGCGGCCGGGGCCATCCCCATTGGGCACAGCAACATCCCCACCCTGATCCTGGCGGGGGTGCACACGCGCAGCGAACTGTTCGGCGACACGGTCAACCCGTGGGACAGCAGCCGGACCCCGGGCGGCAGCAGCGGTGGCGACGCCGTGGCCGTCGCCACGGGCATGGCGGCACTCGGGCTCGGCAACGACTCCGGCGGATCAGTGCGCATCCCGGCCCAGTTCTGCGGCGTGGCCGGGCTGAAGCCGTCCACGGGCCGGTTCCCCGCCGACCACCGTATTCTCGGCCCGGACGACCCCGGCCCGGCGTCCCAGAACCTGGTCACCGACGGCCCGCTGGCCCGGAGCGTGGGCGATCTTCGGCTTGCCTACGAGGTGCTGGCCGGGACCGACCCGCGAGACCCACGGGCCGTGCCGGTGCCCGCCTACGGCGAACCGCTCGCCGGGCCGGTAAAGGTCGCGGTCGTGGTGGACCCTGGCGGGTACGGCGTCCACCCCACAGTCCGCAGAGCCATCGCGACCGCGGCCGACGTGCTTCGCGATGCCGGATACGACATTCGCGAAGTAGCAGACGTACCGCGGATGGACGAGGCCCTCGAAGCGTACGGCCGGATCACCGTGACCGAATTCGCCCCGAACTGGCCGATGGTGCGCAAACTGCTCGGTAAGGGCGGAGATCGCTATATCGGGATGGCTATGGAGCAGACCCCGCCCGCAAGCGCGGACGAGCTCATGAAACTGATGGGTACCTGGATGAGCATCCGCCGCTCATGGGCCGAATTCCTCGACGAGTACCCGCTGTTGCTCGGCCCGGTCTTCACCGAGCCCCCGGTCGAGCCGGGACTGGAGTCACGTGACAGGGCAGGCAGGGACCGGGTCGGGTCGGGAATGCGCCTGTGCACCGTGACCAGCTTCGTGGGCGTACCCGGTGTGGCCGTCCCGACCGGGACGGTCGACAGGCTCCCCTCCGGGGTGCAGATCGTCGGACGTGCGTTCCGGGAGGACCTGTGCCTGGGCGCGGCTCAGGCGATCGAGGACCGACTCGGAGTTTTCACACCGGTCGACCCGCGAGTGTGAGGCCGGGCTGATTGAGCCCTTTGGCCAGCGAGGGCGCGCGCCCCGCGCCCTCGCTGAGCGCAAAGCCTGGCACGGGGCGCTGCACGGCCAGGGGCAGCCGTTCCGGTGCCTGGCCGTCTTTGATCGGTCTCGTTTGAGTCCCTGCTTCAGTCCCTCGATAAAACCGCAGGTCAGAGGCATCTGCTCTGCCTCGACAGGGGACTCAAGGGACTGAAGGGACTGAAAATCCCTGTTCCAGTCATTACGGGTGCGCGTGTATGCGTACGCGTAAGTACAGGGGTCCTTATCGTGAACAGCTCATAACTGAGACTTTCAGTCCCTTCAGTCCCTCGGTCAAGCCCTGAATGCCCTGTGACCTGCGCTTTTACATGAGGGACTGAACAGGGGCCAAGATGCGTCCCGGCCTTCAGTCCCTCCCCGCCCGGTCCCTCCCCGCCAGGACCTGACACGCCCGGCCGACTGGCTTGATCAGCTGCTTGTCCAGGAGTAGATAGCCCAACTCCCCAGGTGGCGAAGGGACTGAAGGGACCCAAACCGGGAAACGGCTACACCCCCGCCCAGGCGGCTGATGTAGGCTCTGACCTCATTGGAAAACTCAGTCCCTTCGGTCCCTTTCCTGTCGGTAGCAGCGCTGTGACCTGGTCTTTTACCGCAGGGACTGAACAGGCTATTAGCTCCTCGGCAAGGACGATCAGCGTGCCGCGTCAAAGTGAGACGAGCGGTCCCCGCTCCACGGGAACCGCCAGTCCCTACGACGTTGCCCGCTGGTGTGCCGGAAACGGCTGGCCCGTCCACCCGCTGGCCCCGGGCCGCAAGACCCCGGCCGCCAACTGCCCGGCGTGCCGCGACGAGCCCCACAGCCCTCAGGACTGCCCCTGCCACCCCGCAGGCCGGTGGTGCCACAGCTTCCACGCAGCAACCACGAACCCCGCTCTCCTGGACGCCTGGTGGGGCAGGCACCCCACGCTCGGAGTCGGAGTCTCCTGCGGGGTGGCAGGTCTTGTCGTCCTCGACATCGATGCTCATAGCGCCGAAGTCCCCGACCGGAACCGGCTCCTGCCCGGCATCCCGATCCACGAGAGCGTCAACCTGGCAGGCCTTGCTTCTGGGTTCGACACCCTCGCCCTCCTGGCCGCCCTCCGCAGGAGGCAAAGCCCCGCAGACGACGATTCCACCCTGCGCGTGCGAACCCCGTCGGGCGGACTGCACGTCTGGTACCGGACACCCCCTGAAGGCCCGCGCTACCGCTCCTCGGTGGGCTCCAGCCCCAAGGCGGCCCTCGCCTGGCAGGTCGATGTCCGGTCCACCGGCGGCTACATCGTGACCCCTGCTACCCGCACTTCCGCCGGCACGTACAGCCCGGTCGGCGCAGCCCGGTTCCCCGCCGTCCTGCCCGACTGGCTCGCCACCGAACTCCAGCGCACAGGCCACCCGGTCGACCACCGGCCCGCCCAAGTTCCGTCACCACGCCCCGGCCCCCTGCGCCCAGCACGTCAGCGCGCCCACCAGCTCCTGGAACCGCTGCTCGACCAGGTGAAGGACTGCGCTTTGGCCCCTGAGGGCACCGCTTTTACCGAGAAACTCAACCGAGCCGCCTACACCGCCGGCGGCCTGATCGCCTCCGGCCACCTCACCGACAGCCAAGCACGCGACCTGCTGACCGCGGCCGCCGACGCTGCTCGGCCGCATCGCAGCCGTCACAGCCTCGCCGTCATCACCTCTGCCCTGTCCGCCGGCGCAAGCCGGCCGCTCCATTTCAAAGGACGCCCATGAGCAGCGCCGACAGCCCACGCTTCGACGCCACTGCCGCAGCGCAGCAGATGCTCGATCTCGAAGTCCAGGAGGAACACCCCAGCCTGCCCGCCCAACAGAGGGCCGCCACCGCGGCCGTCCACGAGCCACCAACGTATTCGGGCCGGCTCCCTGGGCTGCTCACAGACCGCGGCAACGCCAAGCTGTTCGCGGTGATGTTCGGCGACCAGTTCCGCCACGTCGAAGGCCTCGGCTGGTACCACTGGAACCAGTACCGCTGGAAGCGCACGGGAGGCGAGAAGGCCGCAGTATGGGCGGCGGGCGATCTGGCCGAGCAGATGCCCGCCACCGACCCGACCGGCCAGTTCACCGACCGCGAACTCGCTTCCCACCGCCGGCGCTCCATGTCGACCCCGGGTATCAAAGCCATGCTCACCCAGGCCAAAGCCTCTCCGGCACTCGCCCTGGACCCCGACGTCCTGGACGGTGACCCCTACGCCCTGTGCACCCCAGCCGGCGTCGTCGACCTCCATACCGGCAACCTCCACAAGCCCGACCCCGAAGCCGACATGCACTCCCGGGCCACCAGCGTCGCCCCCGAGACGATGCCCACCCCTCGCTGGCACCGCTTCCTCCACGACACCTTCGGCGACGACGCCAAGGGCGAGGAGACCATCCACTTCCTCCACCTGCTCCTCGGCTACTCCGTCACCGGCGACGTCGGCGCCCAGGTCCTGCCCTTCCTTTACGGCACCGGCGCCAACGGCAAGTCCGTGCTGCTCGACGTCATGACCCAGATCCTCGGCGACTACGCCCAGGCCGCCCCGCCCGGCTTCCTCATGGAGAAGGGCAAGTTTTCCGAGCACTCCACCGAACTCACCGAACTCCACGGCCGTCGCATCGTCGTCTGCTCCGAACTGAAACCCAACGACAAGTTCGACGAATCCCGGGTCAAGCTCTTGACCGGCGGCGACCGCATCATGGCCCGCCGCATGCGCCAGGACTACTTCAGCTTCAACCCCACCCACAAACTCTGGCTGCTCGGCAACCACCGTCCTGAAGTCGGCACCGGCGGCCACGCCTTCTGGCGCCGGATCCGCCTGATCCCCTTCGAACGCGTCGTTCCCGCCGCTCGCAAGATCGACAACCTGGCCAAGGAACTCGTCCAGAGCGAAGGCCCCGGCATTCTGCAGTGGCTCATCGAAGGCGCCCAGCTCTACCTCGACACCCGCGACCCTCTCGCCGGACCCGCAACCGTCCGCAGCGCCACCGAGGCCTACGCCACCACTGAAGACCACATCGGCCGCTTCCTCGCCGAATGCTGCACCACCGACAACGGCGACCGCGCCAGCGATCGTGCCCCGGGCGACCTCCGCGTTGAACAAGGCCTGCTGTACGCCACGTACAGCAGCTGGTGCAGCGCCGGTGAAGGCATCCGTCCCGCCACCGCCCGCGCCTTCGCCACCCGCGTGCGTCAGGAACTCTCCCTCGCCTCACCCGCCGACATGATGAAGTCCAGCGGTAAGAAGTACTACCCCGGCCTCGGACTTCTCACCGACGACGACCCCCAGGCCGGCCATGCCTGACCGGAGCACCGGACACACACCCGCCAACCCGGCCTACCATGGGTGCGGTGCCCCCACCAGGGATCGTGCTCACCACATCCACTCAGGCCCGCAACCGGCCGCTGACAACGAAAAGGGGCTGCAGCCATGAGCTCGCTGCTGAACGAGAGCGACCTCCGCCACGAGAGCGCCGTGGTGTGGCTGGAGAATCCGGACAACCTTGACTACGTACGCCAGGCGCTCGACAAGACCGCCCGCCGCCGCGGTAAGCCCCGCTACGAACGGGACGGACGTATGGTCGGCTACACCGAACTCGACGCCCACGCCGAAGCCGACCCCGACAGCGGCCTCCAGCTCCGGCGCGTCTTCTTCCTCCTCCCACACGACCGTGACGCCAACCCCGACGGGCCCTACCACGAAGGCGCCCCGGGCGAAGCCGTCGATCCCCGCACCATCGAACCCAGGCGCGTGGGCGACAAAACCCCCCGCTCCCAACGCGGCCCCGCCGCAGCGATAGCAGCCCCCAGCACCTGAACCTGCGCGTCCAGAACCGTAGCTGGCTGGACGGACGTCTGTCCCACTGCCGCCCGCGACTACGGCACCGACGGAATGAGCGCCTGGCCGATCGAGCGCCTTCAAGCGTTCTAGGCTTTGCGGGCGAGCAGTTGAATCTCCTGGAACTGCCGTCGGTCGGTGGGCTGAGGCTCGCGAACCATCCGGGCTACCTCGGCCAACCCGGCCTTGCGTAGCATCGCGGCGAGGTGATCAGGCGACCACCGATAGGCCGGCGTGACTGCGTGATCGAAGACCTGCGTCGGGTGAGACGGATCTTCGCTTGCCGAAAAGCCGACCAGAAGGTGTCCGCCAGGTGCCAGCACACGATGGAACTCCGCCAGGATGACAGGGAGTTCCTGCGGCGGAGTGTGGATGATGGACCAACGCGAGAGTACGCCGCCCAGCGCGCCGTCAGCGATGTTCAACGCGGCCATCGAGCCCACGTCGAACCGCAGCCCCGGATAGGCCTCCCGAGCCAACTTGATCATCGTAGGAGAGGCATCAACACCAAACGCCGCCAGCCCCAGCTCATCCAGATAAGCGGTGATATGGCCAGGCCCACACCCCAGGTCCGCGACCTGACCGTCCCCACTCGCACGCACGACCTCGGCGAAAGCACCCAAGATCGCACGGTCCAGGGGACTGTCACGCAGCGAGTCGCGGAACAGCTGCACATAGGTGTGGGCAGCAGCGTCGTAGGCCTCGCGGGTGGCGCTGAGGGCATCGTGTTCGACCATGCTTGCGACAGTAGTACCTGGCACTGAGGCGAGCCGAGAGAATCACGATCTCCCCTCTGGTTCACAGGCGGTACGAGCGTTCATGCCTTGCCGTGGAGCCAGTCGGTGATGTCGGCGATGACGGCGGGGTCGACGTGCTGCGGGGTTCCGTATTCGGCCGGGGTGGATGGTCCTGTGCCGGGGAAGAACAGGTGGTTGTCGGCTTCGTGGACACGGATGTCGGCTTCCGGGCGGTCGGCCAGGCCCGCCTGCCACCGAACCAGGTCGTCGGCGACGGTGACCTGGTAGTCGCGTCCTCCTTGGAGGATGAGCATCGGCTTGCCGAGTCCGGCCGCGATCGCGACCGGATCGTAGTCGCGCAGTTCGAGCCAGTACGGCGCGGGCAGGCCGAACGGCAGATCCACTGCGGGGGTCGAGGGTGTCAGCTCCGCGCTGTCGACGAGCGTGGCCTGTCGCTGGAAGGTCTCGATGACAGCGGGCGGAACCTGGTCGGGGACGACGGTGGCGAGGTAGCTGACGACGCGGACGGCAGCGTGGTGCATCGGCTGCGTGTCACCGGCCATGATCACCAGGCCCGCGACTGCGGGTGCTGCGGCGGCGACGGCCGGGGCGACCTTGCCGCCCATGCTGTGGCCGAGGACGAAGACCCGCTCGGGGTCCACCGATCGGTGCCGCCGGAGCAGGTCGACCGCGTCGACGGCGTGCGGCACGTATTCCTGCGTCATGGTCAGGTCCGATGCCGCGGCGACATCGCGGTGGGCGTACGTCGCCTTGTCGAAGCGCAGCACCGTGATTCCGCGGCTGGCGAGCCCCCAGGCCAGGTCCTTGAGCGGTTTGTTCGGCCCGTTGGTCTCGTCGCGGTCGAACGGCCCGCCGCCGGCGAGCAGCACCACGCCGGGGCCGGGAGTCTGCCCACGGGGGACGCTCACCGTGCCTGGCACGGCGAGTGGGCCGGTGCCGACGGTGACTTGGCGCTCGCTGAAGCGGCCAGGCTCGGCATAGGGCGGTGGCATCCAAACGAGGGCTGAGCCGGTCGTGGACTCTGTCGCGGCGTCATCAGGCATCCCCATCACAACCTTTCTCAATAGATGCGAACGGTAGCATGGCATGAGACTATTGAGGGATGGACGCTTTCGAACTCTTGGCACACCCGGTGCGGTTGCGGGTGGTGCACGCGATGTCCGGCGGCAGGGAGCTGACCACCGCCGAGCTGTGCGACCGCATTCGGGACGTCTCGAAGGCCACGGTCTACCGGCACGTCGACCTGCTCGCAGCCGGTGGGGTCCTGGAAGTCGCCCTGGAGCGACGCGTGCGCGGCGCGGTCGAGCGCCGCTACCGGCTGCGCCGCGACCGCGCGGGGATCGATACGGACGCGGTCAATTCACTCTCGCTCGACGACCATCGCAGTGCCTTCGCCACCGCTCTGGCGGCCCTGGCCGCCGAATTCACCGCGTATCTCGACCGCGACACGGCCGACCCGGTAGCCGACCTGGTCGGCTACCGGCAGCATGCCGTCTGGCTCAGCCCTGGGGAACTGCGCGGGATGATCGAAGGGATGCGGGAGGCGATCGCCCCCCAACTGGCCAACGAGCCGTCACCCGACCGCACGCAGTACCTGATCAGCCCGATCCTCTTCCCCGTCGAAGCACCTCCGGCCGACACCGGCGCCGATCACACCGCCGCGGGCAGCCCGAGCCCGAGACCCGATAGCTGAGCAAATTCCCCCACTGCCCCCAGGGCTCTTGCGAATGGCGACCTGTGGAAACGCGATCACCCCGGGGCCTGTCGCAGAACTCCGGAGTCGTAATCAGCCACTACGAGCAGCGCGCGGCTCACGGAGTCGGCCAGCAAAGCCGTCCTCTGGTTGGCTTCCCTGGGAAGGCTCCGAGATCTGAGCGCAGCATGTCGAGGCAAATGTGATGGGCGTCATGGGTCTTTACTGCTGGATATGGGGTGTGCGTGTCCTGTCTCACCGAAGGCTGAGTGAATCTCATCGAAGCCTGAGCGATCTGGTGTGACTGAGCGCCGTAGATGGCCCGTGAGCGTTAGTCAGTTGCGGTGTTGGTGCCCCAGGTGCTGGACCGCGGCCGCCCTGCGAGCATGTCGCCGTTAGGGACGGCTTACAGGAGAGGTGGAGCCGTGGAGACGTCGGTGGACGAGGCTGTCACGGGGACACTTCGCGGCGGGAACGGAGAGACGGTCCGTCTGTACGTAGCCGACTGCGCCGAACGCATGGCACCACTGTTTGTGGGGCTGCGGGTTGGCGAAGCGGGCCGGGAAGCCGACGTGGATTTCTATGCGGAGTCCGTACGTGACCTCTGGCTTGCCGACCGCCCGCGCCGAGCCCGCGACCGTCTGCGCCCGCCTGGCAGCCGCCAGGCGAGAACAGATCTCCGGGATGGAAACTGTTGCCGGACATCGCTGCCACGGCGCGGGACGATGACCCCGACACCACCGAGCATGAATGGTTGAACATCGACGCCGCAGGCTACGTCGCCCCCCGAGCGACTTTGCGGCGCCCGTCACGTTCTCGACACCATGGTGCTGCCCCAGCTCGCCGTCGAGGACGAGACCGAGATCGGCTGCCCCGAGGCCGGACTCGCGCCATCCCTGTTCGCACCGGACGCCCGCCGTGCCCTGGGTGCGGTCATGGGCTGCGCTGCTGCAGCCGATCCGTTCCTGACATGGGTCCGTGGCTGCGCGTATGGACCAGGCCCTGCCACCGCTCCGCGATGTCCGCGGTGCCCACGGGGAGATCGAACTGGTCGAGGATCCGCATGACGATGTGATCCACGAGGTCGCTGATGCTGTTCGGGATGTCGTAGAAGGCCGGCATCGGGGGGACGATGCGGACTGAAGCTTCCCCTTGATCGTGGACACCTGGAGACTGGGCCGTGAGAGCCCAGAGGAAGCAGTGCCAGGTGGGAAGCAAGTACACGAAGCGGTACTCGGACGAGTACAAGCGGGACGCGATCGAGCTCGTGCGGTCGTCGGGCCGGACGGTGACCGAGGTCGCCCGGGAGCTCGGGGTCAGCTCGGAGTCCCTGCGGGGCTGGGTGAAGAAGGCCCGTGCCGCTCAGGACACCGGATCCGGTCCCGCCGCCGGGCGAGCCGACGACCGGGACGAGGAACTGAAGAGGCTGCGGAAGCTGACCGGCGAGCAGGCGAAAACAATCGAGATCCTGAAAAAAGCGACGGCCTTCTTCGCGAAGGAGAGCGACCGGTGAGCGAGATATGCCGGTTCATCCACGCGGAGAAGGCGAACTACCCGGTCACGCTGCTGTGCAAGGTGACGAAGACCGCCCGTTCCACGTACTACGCGTGGGTGGCCGGACGGGAAGCCCGCGCAGCGCGGCGGCGGGCCGATGAGGCCCTGGCGCACGAGATCACGGTGATCCACCTCGCGTCCCGGCGGAACTACGGCGTCCCGCGCGTCACCGCCGAACTGCGTCGGCGGGGCCGGCCGGTCAACCGCAAGCGGGTGGAACGGGTCATGCGGGAGCACGGCATCGCCGGGAACAGCCGGCGCACCGGACGCCGCAGCCTGACCAGGGCCGACACCAAAGCCGCCCCGTCGCCGGACCTGATTGGCCGGGACTTCACCGCCACCCGCCCCGGCACGAAGATCGTCGGGGACATCACCTACATCCCCACCGCCGAGGGCTGGCTCTACCTCGCCGCGTGGCTGGACCTGGCCACGCGCGAGGTCATCGGCTACTCGATGGCCAACCACCACCGCACCGAACTCGTCGTCGACGCGCTCGACATGGCCGCCGCGCTGGGCCGCCTGGAACCCGGCTGCGTGATCCACAGCGACCGCGGATCGGAATACACCTCCCGCCAACTGCGCGACAGAATCGGCCTGTTGGAGCACAGGCAAAGCATGGGCCGGACCGGGAGCTGCTTCGACAACGCCGCCGCGGAGAGCTTCTGGGCTGTGCTCAAAGAGGAGATCGGCACCCACTTCTGGCCCGACCGCGCGACCGCCCGCGCCGGCATCTTCGACTTCATCGAGACCTTCTACAACAGACGCCGCCTGCGCAAGCACGTCCACTGGGGCTACCTCACACCCCACGAGACACGCCTGCGCTACCAGCAGGATCAGGCCCTCGCGGCGTAACGGCGACGTGTCCAAGATCACGGGGAAACTTCACTCCCTCCATGTCCACGCGGCTAACGAGTTGGTGCGTGATAGCGGGTGAAGCGTCCGCGCTGATGGATGACATGATCCACCTGTGACGATCAAGGTCAATCGGGCGGTCTTCGCGCATCGGCTCTTCACCGGGATCTCCCGGCGTCATCTGAGCTGTCTGGCACAGGAGTTGGCCCAGCCGTGGCAGGCCACAGTCGAAGGCCGCCGTCATGAAGTACGAGGCGGGGCGAGAAAGCGGGCCGCGGGTGCCGGCGCTCGGCACCAGTTGGTCTTCGTCGACCGGCTGGTGGCCACGCTCATCCACCTGCGGCACGACTTGCCGCACTCGGTGCTGGGGCTGCTGTTCGGTGTCGACCGTTCCACCATCACCCGAGCCGTCGGCGAGATCCGCACCCTCTTGGCCGAGCGGGGCTGCGCGGTCCCCGGCCAGCCCACCCTGCGTCTGAAGACACTGGCGGACGTATTCGCCTACGCCCAGGCCGAGGGCATCGAGCTCCGCCTGGACGCCACCGAGATCCAGGTTCGCCGGCCCCCGGCCAGCCGCGGCGGACGCCGTGCGTTCGTCTCGGGCAAGAAGAAACAGAACACCATGAAGTCGTTGCCGACCACCGAGGTCGCACGTTATGGGCCGATGCCCTGCGACCTGGGCGGATGCATGATGCGACCGCGGCACGCAACGAGGGCATCGCCGTTTGCTTCCAGCACTTCCCCGACGTGGAGGTCCTCCTGGACGACGGCTACCTCGGCCTCAGACGTGATCACCCAGGCCAGGCGATCACACCACCCAGGAAGCCGAACAAGAGCGCACTGCCCGACGTCCACGAACGCTGGGAACGCGACCGACACTGGCACTCATCCGACCGCATCACCGTCGAACACGCCCTCGCCGACCACAAACGATGGAGACAACTCATCCGCTGGACCCACCGTCGAGACCGGCTGCCCGACACCTACCGCGCCATCGCCGGCCTCGTCTCCGACCGCACCGCCACCACCTGAACGACCACCCGGGACCAGGCCACCACAGCCTCACCCGCTATCACGCACCAACTCGTAAGAAGTCATCTCATTTGGTGGCTACGTGTGGGGAATCCGCGACAAGTCGAGCCATCTCGTGCAGGCGGTGCCAGTACTCAGGGTCGTCCGCTTCGCTGAGTACAGGTATGACCCGGTCCAGGCGGGCGATGCAACGAAGCAGACCGCTTCGGCCTCGCGCTTCGAGCTCGCCTCCGTTCTTGACCCAGGTGAAGACCCAGCCCGCGGTGTCCGAGTCCAGCATCACCAGGTCGAAGCCGGCCCGGTCCGCGCCGCCCAATCTGGGAGGAAAGGGCAACTTCATGAACTCTTGGTACAGGCGTGACACGGCCTCAAACGCAGTTTCTTCGCTCACGCGGGCCATCATGGCGCAGCTTTCACAACGCATGAAGTCGTCTTGAGTCTGCGGTAGCAGATGAGGGTGCACGCGAGGCTGGTGAAGGCGAGGAAGTGCTCGGCCTTGCGTTCGTAGCGGCGGTGGAGTCGGCGGCAGCCGGCGAGCCAGGCCATGGTCCGTTCGATGGTCCAGCGGTGTCGTCCGAGCCGCTGTGGCGTCTCCACGCCCTTGCGGGCGATGCGATGCCCAATCCCTCGCTGTGCCAGCCATTGCCGCAGGTGGCGGTAGTCATAGCCCTTGTCGGCGTGGAGCTTGCCGGGCTTGCGTCGGCGGGACCGGATCGGAGGTATGCCCTTTACGAGCGGGATCAGGGCCTGGCTGTCGTGGACGTTGGCGCCGGAGATGCCGACAGACAGGGGCAGACCGGTCCGCTCGGTGATCAGATGGATCTTCGAGCCGTATTTGCCCCGGTCTACAGGATTCGGACCTGTCAGGTCCCCCTTTTCAGGGCCCGCATGTTCACCGAGTCGATCGCGCAACGGGACCAGTCCAGGTCGCCGCGGGCACCGAGTTCGTCAAGGACCAGGCGGTGGAGCTTGGCCCACACCCTGGCCTTCGTCCACTCGGTGAACCGGCGGTGGGCCGTCGCACCGGACGGTCCGAACGACGCCGCGGGCAGCTGCTGCCACGTGCAGCCCGACGTCGCTACGAACACGATCGCCGCCAGAACCTTCCGATCGCCATGTCGACGTCGGCCACCACCCTGCGGCCGCGACGGCGCCTCCGGCACCACCCGCTGGAACAACTCCCATAATTCGTCGGGCACCAGCCGCTCAACTATCTCCACCACGGCGAACAGCCTACCCAGCCATATGAGATGACCTCTAAGGACACACGAACGGGGCTGCGCCCCTACACCCTGGACCACCTGCCGCTCATCGGCCGTACCGGCGAACCGTCCATCCTGCTGGCGACAGCCACCTACCGGTGCGGGGTGCTGCTGGCCCCGCGCCTGGCCCAACTGGTCGCCGACGAGATCACCGCACCGGGCAGTCTCACCACCCACCCCTACCGGGCACAGCGGCCGATGCCGGCCCCGCACATCGACGACGTCCTCGCCCAAGGAGCCGCCCAGGGAATGCTGGAACACCTGCTGCAGGCGGGCGGGCATCTCTCGCTCTCCCAGCAGGCCGAGTTCGCCGCCTTCACCAGCCTCGCGCTGCGCGCCCTGCTGGGCGAGGACTCGCAGGCCGGGGCCGCGATGCGGCGGCTGTGGGACCAGGCCCCGGTCATCGAGGCCGTCCCATCGCTGTTCGCGCTCGCCCGCCGCATGGAGGCACTGCGGTGACCGCCGCCGACCAGAGCCTCGTGGAGCAGGTCCTGGACGCGGTCCGGCACATCCGCCCCGGCACCGCCCCGGGGCCGGACACCGACTTCCGCGACCTCGGGCTGGATTCCCTGGACCGGCTCACCCTGGCGATGGCCGTCGAACGGGCCACTGGCCTGGCCGTCCCCGGCCCGGCCCTCTCCGACGCCGCCACCCCCGCCGACCTGGTCGGCCGCCTGCCCACCGCCGACAGGAGCGCTCCCGTGCATCAGGAACACCGTGGCGACACTCCGGAACCGGGCTGGTCCGACGCCGGAGCGAGCGTCGGAGAAGGCACACGTCTGTGGCATCAGTCCCAGGTCACCGACGGCGCGGTGGTCGGCACCGACTGCACCTTGGGCAAGGGCTCCTTCATTGGTGCCGGCAGCACCATCGGCGACCGCGTGAAGATCGGGAACTACGCCAACGTGTTCGGTGCGGACGTGGGCGACGAGGCGATGATCTGCCCGGGCGTGCTCGTCCTGGAGGATCCGGCCCCGCGGTCAACCACCCCCGACGGGCGACGAAAGGGCCCCGAGGACTGGACCCGTCACCCCGTCACCATCGGTACCGGGGCCACGATCGGGGCCGCGGCCGTCATCGCGCCCGGCGTCACCGTCGGCCCGCACGCCCTGGTCGCGCTCGGCGCAGTCGTCATGCGCGACGTCCCCGCCCACGGACTGGTGATCGGAAACCCCGCCCGACAGGTCGGCTGGGTATGCCGGTGCGGCCACACCCTGGACGCCGCACTGCGCTGCACCGACTGCCCGCGTACCTACCGGCGCGACGGCGACGAACTGGCCGCCGACCACCAGCCCGTGCCACTGGAGTGAGAATCACACCGGTTTGTCACTGTTTTGTGCCAGGCAGATGATGCTCTCCGGGTGGTGCGAGCGGCACGGATAGCGTCCCGCTCCATGAGCACCGTGCATCTGCCTCCCGCCGAGTACTACGCCACCCTCCCCAAGATCATTGGTGGGGCTGGAGCGGCCATCCGCGACAAGGCCGGACGGTTCCTTCTGGTGAAACCGTCCTACCGCGACTACTGGGAGGTCCCCGGCGGCGGGCTGGACCTGGGCGAGGACCCGAGGCGAGCGTTTCAGCGCGAAATCAAGGAAGAGCTGGGCCTCGACCTCACCCCGGGCCGGCTGCTGGTCGTCGACTGGGTGCCCGAACAGCCCGACGGCCGCCCCCCGCTCGTCAACTTCATCTTCGACGGCGGCCTGACCACGCAGGAACAGGCCCAGCAGCAGGTGCGCCTCGACACCGGCGAACTGACCGAGTGGAAGCTCGCGGCACCCGAGGAGTGGCACACCCTCCTCCCACCGCACATGGCCCGCCGCCTCCACGCCTGCGCCCGCGCCCTGACCCACGACACCACTCTCTACCTGCACCACGGATTCGACCCCACCCGACACCACACCTGACGCCCCGCCGCCCCTTCCGGCCGGCGGCGCCCGGCGTCCACCGGAAGGAACACCGCCGTGAACACACCACCAATCCCGGCCGCCGCACCGCGCCTGGACGCGGCCGACATCGCCGCCGCGGTCCGCGTCCTCGAATCCGGCCGGCTCGTCCAGAGCCCCGAGGTCGCCGCCTTCGAGGACGAGTTCGCGGACCTGGCCGACGGCCACTCCTGCATCGCGGTCAACTCCGGAACCTCCGCCCTGTGGCTGACCCTCCTCGCACTGGGCATCGGCCCCGGCGACGAAGTGATCGTGCCCTCCTTCACCTTCGCCGCCACGGCCGCCGCTGTCCGCCTCACCCGAGCCACCCCGGTCTTCGCCGACATCACCCCGGACACCTTCTGCCTGGACCCCGACGCCGTACGCGCCGCGATCACCGCACGCACCGCGGCAGTGATCCCCGTTCACCTCTTCGGACACCCCGCCGCGATGAACGAGTTCACCGCCCTCGCACACGCACACCACCTCGCACTGGTCGAGGACGCCGCCCAAGCCCACGGCGCGACCCTCAACGGCCGACCGGCCGGCACCTTCGGTACCGCAGGCTGCTTCAGCTTCTACCCGACGAAGAACATGCAGTCCATCGAGGGCGGCATGGTCGTCACCGCCGACCCGGCCCTGGCACGCACCCTGCGGCTGCTGCGCAACCAGGGCATGGAACGGCGCTACGACCACCGGATCGTCGGGACCAACGCCCGGATGAGCGATGTGAACGCCGCGATCGCCCGCAGCCAGCTCCGCCGGCTCCCCGCCCTGACCGGACACCGCCGCGCGAACGCCGCCCGGCTCAGCGAACTCCTCACCGGCCTGCCAGAACTGACCCTGCCCACCACAGCGGCAGGAGCCGGACACGTGTGGCACCAGTACACCGTCCGCATCGGCGCCGCCCTGGGCGACCGCGACACCTTCGCCCACCACCTGCAACAGGCCGGAACCGGCACCAGCGTCCACTACCCCGTCCCGCTCCACCGCTCACCCGCCTACGCCACCGCAGCCGACCTCCCGCACACCGACACCGCCGCCGAGCAGGTACTGTCCCTGCCGGTCCACCCCGGGCTGACCACAGCCCAGATCCAAGACATCGCCCAGGCCGTGACCACACTGGCCCTCGCCCCAGCCCGGGAGCGTGCCGCATGAACAACCAGACGCTGCGCGCCGGCCTGATCGGGCTGGGACGGATGGGCCGCCACCACGCCCGGGTCCTGCGGTCCCTGAGCGGCGCCGAACTGGTCGGCGCACTCGATCCGCACGGCGACCGCTACCGAGCCGCCGACGGGATCCCCGTGGTCGCAGACCTGGACGCACTGCTGCGACTCGGCCTCGACTACGCGGTGCTGGCCTGCCCCACACTGCTGCACGAACCGCTGGGCACCGCCCTCGCCGCAGCCGGCATCCCCACCCTCATCGAAAAACCGCTGGCGGGCGACCCCGCCTCGGCCAGACGCCTCGCAGAGGCCTTCCATACCGCCGAAGTCCCCGCCGCCGTCGGATACATCGAACGCTTCAACCCCGCCCTGATCGCACTGCGCCAACGGCTGGAAGCCGGACAGCTCGGAGACGTGTTCTCCATCGCCACCCGCCGAACCGGCCCCTACCCCGTACGGATCACCGACGTCGGCGTGATCCACGACCTCGCCACCCACGACCTCGACCTCACCGCATGGATCACCGGCACCCGCTACACCTCGGTCGCCGCCCGTACCGCCCACCGCAGCGGCCGCCCCCACGAAGACCCCCTCGCAGCCCTCGGACAACTGACCGACGGCACCATCACCCACCACCAGGTCAACTGGATCTCACCACTCAAAGAACGCACCACCGTCGTCACCGGCGACCACGGCATCCTCGTCGCCGACACCCTCACCGCCGACCTCTCCTACTGGGCCAACGGCTCCACCCGCACCCAGTGGGAAGCACTCACCGCATTCCGCGGCGTCACCGAAGGAGACGTCACCCGCTACGCAATCCCCAAACAAGAACCCCTGATCGCCGAACACGAAGCCTTCCGCGACCTGGTCCTCGGCCACAGCCGGCGCACCGCGACCCTCCACGACGGACTGCACGCCGTCCTCGTGGCCAACGCAGCCCTCCAAGCCTCACGCACCGGCACCACCACAGCCGTCCCCACCCCAGAACAACTCCATCACCCGTAGCCCCCACCTGACAGAGGGGGTTGGCCCTGCGGAACGTGCGAAGTGACCGCAGGGCCGAACCAGGAGCACTGTCCTGTCAGGGCGCCCACGCCCGACCGTACGAGCAGCAGTGGTTCACCGCCTGGTGAGCTGCTGCATACGTGCTCACCCCGGCCTCTGGCATGGATTCACGGACGGGCGCCCTTGTTCGCCGAACTTGACGGACGCCTGTGATTCCGAGACACAGTGTGTATTGGCAGGACTGAGGTCCCCAGCTGCGAGAGACTGCTCTGCTCAGTCTTCGTCCAGAGCTTTCTGCACGTCGCCGCGGGTGAGAGCGGCAGTCTTCAGCGGTCCCATTTTGCTTGCGGTGGTCGCTGGAGGCAGTGCTCGTACGACGACCACGTACACGCGCACACCCGGCAGCTCGAAGTACGGCGGCCAGGATTCGGTTGGACCGTCGCTTTTGACCACCAAGGTGCGTTCCGGCGTGCGATTGAAGACCACGAGGTAGGCGACGTTCTTCCCGTAGTCATGGGCGTACTCGAACACCTGCCGGACGCCCTTGGCGACGTAGGCGACGCTGCCGTTGTACAGCTTGCTGTCCAGGACGATCGGGTCTTCGCCGTCGAGCTCACCGACCAGGTCGGGCTCTCCGGTCGTGGAGCGAGGCTTCGCGTGAGTTACATAGTGGGCGTCCTGGAACAAGAACTTCTGCAGGTCGTCGTTGTACAGCTCCTCTCCGGTCGCAGTCCTCTCCAGGAACTGCGCGTTCAGGGCGACGCGGTTGAACCGCTCGGTGAGGTAGACGTAGCGGCGCAGCGTGAGGAGACGCTGCTGCGGTACTGCAGACGCTCGGTGAGCCACTTGAACAGCGGGGTGAAGGCTTCGCCGGCGAGCCGCTGTTCTTCGTTCCCGATCGCCTGTAGATCCGGAAGGCCAGGTCTGCCGCGCGATCGGGGTGGAGACTGCTCAGCAGATTCCAGCTGAGCACAGCGCGACCTTCCTCGGTCTCGGTCGGCCAGACCATCCCGATCTCGTTTTCGCACTTGGCCAACCACTCTTTCTGCGGCGGTGGCTTCTCGACGTGACGGGCTTCGGCGATGATGGCGGTGAGGAGCGGCTGCTTGCCGATCCAGTTGGCGGCGAATGCCACTTCCCGGCCCAGGTTCTGCCGCCGCGAGCCGACGATCTGGCGGTGCCGCCTCGCAAGGCCGTCCTGGAGGTCGTCGAGCAGACGCATCCTTCTTGTCCTTCCTCTGACTACGATGCGCTGAGAGTCGCACATGGTGTTGGTACAGGTGGCTGGCCTGATAACTGTGGTCGGTTAAACGGCCCGGGGACGCGGCGGTGTTCCGTGCGGCAGGTTCCCAGGCGGTACCCGAGCGAGCGCCGTCTGTTGGGCTGGTGCGGTCCGTATCCGAACAGGCTGTCTCCGAGGTCTGTGGCGGAGCCGCGTACCGGCCCCACGTGTGTAGCAGCCCGCCAGGTGAAGACCGGCGACGGCTTAGGGCTCGTAAAGAATCAACACGTTGCTTCACGGTCTCCCTGTCGTTGGTGTGGTATGCGCATACCGAGTGAGGTTCGTGACCAACTTGCCCTGAGATTCGGAGTGTTGTTCCCTCATCTGAATGAGCGGCAGCAGCGGCTGGCGCTGGCCGCCGAGGCCCGGCTGCTGGGGCACGGTGGGGTCCGGGCCGTCGCGCGTGCCGCAGGGGTGAGCGAGACGACGGTGCGGAAGGGTGTCTTCGAGTTGGAGGGCGGTGAGGACCCACTGCCCGATGGCCGGGTCCGCCGGGACGGCGGCGGTCGCAAGAGCGCCGAGAAGCTTGACCGGCTGCTCGTTCCGGCGTTGCTGGCGCTGGTCGAGCCGGATGAGCGGGGGATCCGATGTCGCCGCTGCGGTGGACGACCAAGTCGCTGCGGTCTCTGGCCGGGGAGCTGACGCGGCAGGGCCATACCGCGTCGGCGCCGACCGTGGGCAGGCTGCTGCGGGAGAACGGTTTCAGTCTGCAGGCCAATGCCAAGACCCTTGAGGGCGCTCAGCACCCCGACCGGGACGCGCAGTTCCGGTACATCAACGACCAGGTCAAGGACCATCAGGCGGAGGGCGAGCCGGTGGTCAGTGTGGACACGAAAAAGAAGGAAGTCGTCGGGGATTTCAAGAATGCGGGACGTCAATGGCGGCCGGCCGGTGAACCCGTGCGGGTTGACGTCCATGACTTCCCCAGCGATGCACTGGGCAAGGCCCTGCCTTATGGCATCTACGATCTGGCGGCGGACACCGGCTGGGTGAATGTCGGTACGGATCACGACACCGCAGCCTTCGCGGTCGAATCGATCCGCCGTTGGTGGAACGGGCAAGGACGCCTCGACTACCCGCAGGCCAGACGTCTGTTGATCACTGCCGATGCCGGCGGCTCCAACGGCTACCGCACCCGGGCCTTCAAGACCGAGTTGGCCGCGTTCGCCGCCCGGACCGGCCTGGCCGTCACGGTCTGCCACATGCCGCCGGGCACATCGAAGTGGAACAAGGTGGAGCATCGGCTGTTCTCCGCGATCACCATGAACTGGCGCGGCAGAGCGCTGAACAGCCACGAGGTCGTCGTGCAGTCCATCGCCGCGACCACCACCCGCACCGGTCTCACCGTCCACGCCGAACTCGACACCGGCACCTATCCCACCGGTGTGAAGGTCAGCGACACCGAGCTGAACGCGGCGCCGGTCACCGGACATGCCTTCCACGGCGAATGGAACTACACCGTGCACCCCCACCCCGCCAGCCCGGCAGACCCCACCAGGCCGACGCCCGGGCCGCGGCGGTCTTCGACCGCGGTGCCCTGTCACATCCCGCGCTGACCGGCATGACCTGCACCGCACTGGCCGAGCTGACCGAGACCCTGACCCCTGGCTGGCAGGCGCTGCAGAAACAGGACCCGGCCACCCGACGCGACGGCGGCACCCGGCGCCGGGCCCCGGGCGGCGGCCGCAAAGCCAAACTCGACCTGGCCGACCGGGTCCTGGCCACCGTGCTGCAACAAAACCTCGCTCTGCCGCCTACCGTGCTGGCCCACCTCTTCGCCGTCAGCAAGGACACCATCCGCCACACCACCAGCGAGATCCGACGACTGATGGACCAGCACGCACACACCCCAGCCCCCAGCAGCACACCTCAGCACCCTGGCAGGACTCCTCGTCCACGCCACCGCACACGGCGCGACCCTCACGACAGAGACCAAACCAACGTGTTGATTCTTTACGAGCCCTAACCACCTGCAGGTTTGACCATCTGTCACCATGGTGTCACTTCTGCGATCATGAGGGCGCATCAGCCCCTGACCAGCTGGAGTACTCCTGTGACCGCACGTCGTCTCGCTCGTGTCACCCCGATTGCTACCCTCCTCCTCGCCGTTTCTCTTGCCGGGTGCAATCCCAGCGCGGCGAAGTCCGATTCCGACTCCAAGCCGTCGGCTCCCGCTTCCGCGCCGGGCAAGGAGTCCGCGGCACCGGGTGCTCCTGCAGGCAGCAGCGATCTGTCCCTGGCCGAGGCCATCGCGAAGATTCCCGCGGGCACCGAGGACCGAACCGGATACGAGCGTGACTCCTTCCGCCTGTGGGTCGACGCAGACAAGGACGGCTGCGACACCCGTATTATCTCTATGCTGCGCCGGATGACTGATGTGTTCGTCCAGCTCATGCAGGGTGGGGTGGCCTGTGCTTACTGAGAGGCACATGAGGCACGGGAGTGTGAGGACCGGCACGCGTTTCCTCCGGGCCGTAATCGTGTTGGCAACCGCTGCGGTTCTCGTCTCAGGGTGTAAAGGCCTTGGAGAAGGTGACTCTTCGACGGGAGCCGGACCGACCGAGCAGGACGGACGGGCGATCAGTCCGCTGAAGAACCCCGACGGTACGAAGCCGGGGCTCGCGCCCGTGACGGCGGACGCGGACCAGGAGACGGCTCGAAAGCTCATAGAGGAGCTGTCAACGAAGGGGAGAGGGCCAAAGACCGGCTATGCCCGCCCGACGGCTGCGGCCGAGACCGACACCTGCGGCTGCAAGCCCGGCTGTACCTGCTGCAACTGACCACCGCCCCCGGAGACCTCGATGCCTCGCACCATGCCCGCGGGCGTCCGCACCGCCTACACCGCGGAAATGACGGCCGCCCGCACTACTGCGGACCCTGCCAACCGATGGCGCCACCTGGAGCGGGCCCACATCCTGTCCCAGCCCTGGCCCTGGCCCCACACCCACATCGCCATGCTCGGCCTCGCCCTGCGACAGCGTGACCGGCGCGAGGCCCTCGGCCAGGTCATCCGGATCATCGTCGCCGCCCCCGGATCAGCCCTCGGCCGCTACCCCGAAGGCAACACTGGCAGAGGATGTGCGACTGAGCCGAAACATCAGGCGCACCGGTCGAACACGTAGGAGTCCTGTACGAGCACGTGGGAGCAGGTTCCCCAGTCCCAAAGCAGTACCAACCCAGTGACCAGCACCAAGAGGACTGCAATACCAGCGGTACATGCAAGGACGATCCGGCCTGCTTCTGACACCAGGAGGAGTGCCCCGCCACCAAAGATGACGCCCAAGATCACGAGAGCAAACAGGATCCCGAGCATCCGCCACCCCTACCAATTGGAAACGTCGCTGCTGGCAAGGTCCCCCTTCCGGCTCAGCGACAAACGGCGGCAACGCGAAGCGTTGGAGGCTCTACCTTGCGGCCTAGACCAGAGAGTCCGGGCCCCGTCACATTGAGCGCCCTCAATCCCTCGGGTACGGCGCGCGAGCTCCTCCGGGGTGGGCCAGCCCGGATCGAGGAGGGCAGGTCTTTGACGCTGCCGTCGACGGCTCGGCGTACCCAGGGCTGGCCGCCGAAGTTGATCTCGGGGTAGATGCAGACGTAGCCGGACGGGCAGTCGATCGCCGCCCGCACCCCGCCGGCCGGAGAGGCGGCGGAGGCGGTGGCGGTGGTGGCGGCGAGCGGCATGAGGGCCAGGGCGGCGAAGGCCGCGACACGCTTCACAGTTTTGATCACGGCACCAGACTTCCCGGCCGCCCTGGCCGGATGCGGGCGATCTTCTGCGCGTTCACTCCGCCAGCGGAGCGCGGAAGGAGCATGCCGGGCGCGAACACGGCAGGCCGGCCCAGCTCGTTACCCCGGCTGCGAGCCGGTGGCTTCGCCGTCACGTTCCGACCGCTGTGCGCGCACGCCTTGACCTGATAGACGCGATTGTGAAGGGTCGCGTGCATGACATTCAGAGCAGGTGGAGTGAGCTTCTGGTGGGCTGAGTTGCGGGGACCGGCCGGGGCCGAACTCCTAATGGGTGTGCTTGGAGGCGGTGTTGCCCGAGTTGCCGGTGATGGGGCGCAAGCCCCGGGACCGGCGGCAGGTGTTCGACGGGATCTGGTGGCGAGCCAGGACCGGTTCGCCCTGGCGGGATGTGCCGGAGCGATACGGCCCGTGGGAGACGGCATACTCGGTCTTCCGGCGCTGGCAGATCGACGGGACCTGGGCCCGCATCCTGAAGAAGCTGATGGCGAGGGCGGCGAGGCCAAGAAGGACGGGTTCGGTCAGATGCGAGCCCATCTCGGTTTAGGCGCCGACGGTCGTGAGGTTCTGGTTGGGGCAGCGGAAGATCACGGAGTTCACCACCACCCGCAGCAGCCCGCGCTCAGCGCGGGTCGTGTCGTGGCGGTCGTGACGGCGCATCTCTATTTCGGCGTAGTAGAAGTCATATGTGCGCTCTCCTCTGCGGCGGCCTGTTTTTGGCGCGCTTCGCAGGTGTCCATTGTGCGCTGTCGGGCTCGCGGGTATGGGGTGGGCGATATCGTCGTCATCAAAGTGGCGTACGTAACTCATTCTGCATATGGGGGACTTGATGTCAGATCCGGAGGCGGCGCTGGCGATGGTCGCGGCGACGACGATTGTTGCGGCTATGGCGACCAGCGCCTGGGAGGTCACAAAGGCCGGGGTCGCAAGGGTCTTTCGGCGGACCGATGGTGCCGAGTCAGGGCCGGAGTCCGGTGGCATCGAGGTGCGGCTGGAGCGCAGTGCGGCGCGGATCGCGGACGCCGCTGATCCGGACAACGTGCGGCAGGCGCAGATCGTCCGCTGGCGTGAGGACCTCGAGGACCTGATGCACGATCACCCCGATGCGGAGGCCGATTTGCGAACGCTCGTGGAGGCGATCCGGCAGCAGCTTCCGCCCGTCCAGCAGCAGTGGGTCCAGCGCATTGAGGCGCGCGACGGGGGGGTCGCCTTCGGGGCGATTGGGCCAGGCAGCAGCGTCATCGTCCACTACGACCGGGACACGCCGCCCACCGCGGACGGCCGTTGAGCCCCGCCCAGCAGCAGACCGTTCATGCGGTCAACGGCTTCGCCTACGGCTGCATTGGCGCGGACATCCACGTTTTCGGCGACGGCGCGCCACTGTACGTCCTTCAGCGATGGCGCCCCGAAGCCCGGCCGAGCCCATCCTGGCTACTGGACCTGCCCAGCCGCATGCTGAACGGGCGTTTCGCGGTCGTCGACTTCACTGGTCGCGAGAACGAACTGGCCGACCTGCGCCGCTGGCGCGATCACGGTCCACGGCTGGCGGTCCAGTGGCTGCACGCGCCGGGCGGCCAGGGCAAGAGCCGACTGGCCGCGCAGTTCGCGAAGGAGTCGGAGGCCGCCGGCTGGACCGTGGCAACGGCCGCACGTGGCCTCGGCGTCACTCACCCGCCACCCGGAAGCCAGGACCTGCGCACCGAAACCCGCGCCGGCGCACTCCTGGTCGTCGACTATGCCGACCGATGGCCGGCGGCCCACCTGACATGGCTGCTCAGCAACACGCTCCTGCACCAGGCCACCGACCAGGCACGAGTGCTGCTGGTGGCCCGCAGCCGAGACCCCTGGCCCGCCGTACGCGCCTCTCTCGCCGACCTTCAGGCCGACGCCTCGACGCGCGCCTTGCCGCCACTGGCCGATACCGGCCGCCGGATCGGCGACAGCGAACGCCTCGGCATGTTCCTCGCCGCGCGCGATGCCTTCGCCGCCCTCTACGGGGTGCCCGCGTACGCCGTCGAACCGCCCGACGAACTGAGCGGACCTGACTTCGGGCTGACGCTTGCGATCCACATGGCTGCACTGGTGGCCGTGGACCGCCACGCCCATGCCGCCACCGCGGCCACCGCGGCGGACATGACCGCCCTGACCGCCTACCTGCTGGACCGGGAACGCCGCCACTGGCACACGCTGCACGAGACCGGGGCGCTCGGCACCACCACGGCGGAGATCTCCCGCGCCGCCTTCGTCGCGGCGCTCACCGGACCGCTCCCATACCGGGACGCGAAGAGAGCGCTCACGACGGCCGGACTCGGTGCCGATACGGACCGCCTGCTCACCGACCACGCGTACTGCTATCCCCCCGGCACCTCCAGCACCGTCCTGGAACCCCTCTATCCCGACCGCCTTGCCGAGGACTTCCTGGCGCTCTCCCTGCCGGGCCACCACCTCGCCGACCACGCCTCCGATCCCTGGGCCGCCGGCATCCCCGAACTTCTACTGCCTGCGGCCGAGTCCGTCGGCTCGGCAAACGGCAACGGCCGGCACGACGACGGCGGCCTGCCGCCCTATGCTCCCCGGGCCCTCACCTTCCTCGTCTCCGCCAGCCACCGCTGGCCCCACGTGCTGGCCACGTTGGAAACCCTCGACACGCGCCTGCCGGAGGACGTCGGCACAACCAACGAGCTCGCCGCGGCCGCGGCCGACCTCGCCGAACGCCTCGCTCCGCAGCGCCTGTCGGCGGCCGCAGATCCAGCCGAACGCGCCCGGATCAATCGCGTGTTGGGGCAGCGACTCAACCAGGCAAGCCGGGCGGAGAAGGCCACTCCCGCATTCGCGGAAGCCGTGCGGCTGTATCGCGAGCTCGCCGCCTCGAACCCACAGGCCTTCGAATCCGTCTTCGCCAAGTCATCGTTCGAACTGGCTGTGGCTCTGGTGTTCGCGGACGTGGAATTCCGCGTGCGGGAGCTCCACGAGTTGCACGCGGCCGATGCGGCACGGCTCGATCAGGCAGCCGCAGCATTCCGGGACGCCATTGAGATCTTCCGCCGGCTGGCAGCGGAGAACCCCGCCGAGCACCAGGAAGACCTGGTCGCGGCGCTGTCTATGGCCTCCTTGCTCGTGCCGCGGCTGGGACCGTCCGACCTGGCGGTGGCCACGGCGCTGGAGGCGGTCGACATGGTCCGCCACCTGGCGCACGAGGACCTCAACGTGTCCTATGCGCTCGCGGCCTCTGCCGTTGCCTTGGCCGGAGCACACCCCGAGCAGGCAGAGGCTCTGGCCGACGAGGCGGTCGGCATCGCCCGGCGGATGGTCCGCGAAGACCCGGAGAAGCACATGGAGCACCTGCTCTTCATGTTGTCCACCCAGGGGTCGGTGCTGCTGAGGCTGGAGCGGGCCGAGGAAGCCATCGACGCGCTCAGCGAGGCCGCGGAACTCAGCGGCCGAGGACCACAGGCCGACCAGGACAAGGATCCCTGGTTCGAGGTCATGGCCCAGGCGGTCAGCTTCGTGTGGGTGCAGGAGCGGGCCACCGGGGTGACAACAGGACGAAGCATGGCCGTACAGGCGCTGAGCCGCCTGGCCTACGGCGACACCTCTGGTCGCGCGTCCGCGCTACTGAGAGTCCTGCTGTCCGTCTCCGGCATGATCGATCCGTCCGCACGTCCGGACGACCTGCTCGCCGTGTATCGCGCCATCATCCACCTCCTCAAAACGTCGGACGAGATCCCGTACGTGGGGGACGACGTCGTCGGACGTTCCGATATCAACGGTGTGCTGACTTACGCAAGCGTCCTCCTGGCGAGAAATGGCCGGTGGGAGGAAGCCCTGCCCTACCTCGACGAAGCGGCCCTGACAGTCTGGTCCGAGGGAGCGGACCCCCTCCATGCGGCCTTGGGTAGCGTGCTCGTCAATATGACCGCCATGCTCGCCGACCTCGATCTGGACTGGGACGGCGATCCTTACCATCAAATGGCCCGGCCCGAGGCTGTGCGTGTGCTGGAGCGGATCGCCGAGACTTATCGCCGCCTCGCGCAGGACGAACTCCCCGTCCACGAACTCGGCCTGGCAGTCACGGCGAAGATCCTGTCCGAGGCGCTGTGGCACACGGGACGGTGGCAGGAAGCCGTGGACTTCGGCCGGGAATCGGTCCGAACCTGGCGGCGCTGCGCCGCCCGGGACGGTGCCGCCGAACACCGCGAGCAACTCGCCATCGCCCTGCACCGCCTCGCGGACAAACTGACGGCCACCGGCCAAGCGGAAGAGGCCGCCACCATAGCGCCCACCCAACAGGAAATCGAGGCAGAGTACGCAGCAGTCCAGAGACGAATCGCAGCCTCCCGGAGACGAGAGGCGATCGAGTCGATAGGCGACTTCTTCTTCATCCGCGCCCTGAGGGCCCGCGACCGCGCGGCAGCCCTGGCGCGAGAGGCGGCCTGGCCGATGCGCAACCTCCACCTCGACGTCTTGCACCGCGCCCGCATGCTCGCCTTGAAGGCCCGCAACGGCGCGGTGGCCCAGTCGATGCGTCGGCTGTGGAGGAGTCGGTTCAGGTCGCCCTGGCGGTAGAGCAGCACCGTGGTGCGGTGCCAGTCCATGGCGGTGGCGGCGTGGGTGAGGAGACCGGCGCGCACCAGGTGCTCGACGTCAGTAGTAGTAGCCTGCCGACGCCGAGGATCTTCGCGACGGCGTCCCGCATGTGCAGCTGCCCGGCGACGGACGCGCGCTCGACCTTCCGGCGGTCCAGGCTGCGCCCTCTCTCCAGGGGCCACCCGCAGTAGAGCGGGTGGCCCTTGTAGGCCCTGGGATCCCCGGGCCCCAGGGCTCGTTTCCGCAGGTTGGCATGCGACGGTCGGGGCCTCACGTCCGATTCGCTCTAGCTACCGGCCGGTTAGTTGTCCCCTGACATGCTGGGATTCCGGGGCCGACCTGGAGGGCCTGGACCGGATGTATTCGGCCGGTCGGGCCGGGCGCCAGGTGAACGCGGGCAGGCGGTGCATGACCACGGCCAGGCCGGCCAGGACCCCCTGGCTTGCTGCGAGTGCTCGCACGTCGCAGCGTTCAGCGTGGTGGAGCAGCGGGATTACCGGTCCGCAGCGTTGATGAGAGCATCGGCTAGGAGGCGGCGGAACGGCGTTAGGAACTCGTTCATGCCAGGGCGCGTGTCCACCAGTGTGTTCATTGCGATGAGGAGTTCGGAGAGCTGGCCGGGGGCTGGCTGAGCATCGAGAAAGGCAGTCCGGTAGTAGTCCGTCTTGTCCCGGTGGGACATCAGGCAATGGGCAAGGAAGAGGTTGCCCAGCACCGGTACGACGTGCGGCAGAGCCTCTGATGACACTCTCAGGGCCTCCAGGACCTCAACGGCACGCACGAGGACTTGCTCGCCGTCCGGGTCGTGCAGGGCGTGCAACGCCACCGCGCGCTCGTAGTGAGCCCACCCGTTGCCCGGGCTAGGTTCTGTCCGGTCGATCATGTCCGGAGCCAGATGATGGTTGCTGCGACGGTGACGGTACCCAGGTAGACGTATGCGCGCTTGTCGTACCTCGTGGACACGGCTCGGTGGTTCTTGAGCTTGTTGATCGCCCGTTCCACGGTGTTGCGCTTCTTGTACCGCTCCTTGTCGAAGCCGGATGGGCGACCCCCTGCCCGGCCCCGGCGTACGCGGTTCACTGCCTGATCGCTCTTCTCGGGGATGACGTGTCGGATGCCTCGCCGCCGCAGGTAGCGGCGGGTCCGGCGGTTGCTGTAGGCCTTATCGGCGCTCACGCTGTCCGGTGTGGTGCGCGGGCGGCCCGGCCCGAGGCGAGGCACCCGAATGCGCTCCATGACCGGCTCAAACTGCGTGCAGTCCGCCCGTTGGCCCGCCGTCAGCAACAGTGAAAGCACACGGCAACGACCGTCGGCACTCAGGTGGATCTTGGTGGTGAAGCCTCCTCGGGAGCGACCGAGCGCCTCACCTCCTGCACCACCTTCACCAGGCGGGCGCACAATCTCACCCATGCTCTTTCGCTCTGGTGTTTCATTGCCGCCGCCCCTTTTGACACGGCGGGTGGTGGGGCCTTCCGGGCTCCGGCCGCATGCTGGTGGGCACGGATCGAGGTGGAGTCAACCGAGACGTCCCAGTCGATCCGACCGGTGGCATCGGCCTGGGCCTGCACCTGCTGAAGCAACCGGTCCCAGGTTCCGTCGGCCGACCAGCGCCGATGACGCTCATAGACGGTCTTCCACGGCCCGTAGCGTTCAGGCAGATCACGCCACTGCACCCCGGTCCGCACCCGGTGCAGGATGCCGTTGACCACCTGACGGTGATCGCGCCACCGCCCGCAGCGGTTGTTGCCTGTCGGCAGAAGCGGCTCCAGACGTCGCCGCTCCGCCTCTGTCAGATCCCCCCGACCAGTCATACAAGAGCCAACGAATCAGCGGGCGGCATGGGTGCGCGGTCAGCACCTTCGATGCCACCACGCCAACTCCTGGTCTGCCATCGGCTCGTGATGCGTTCGCCCGAGAAGCACCACGTCCAGGCGCTCCACCTGCACCCGGAGTTCGCCGGCGGCCCTTGGCGGAAGCATGAACAGAGCGTCTTGCAGCTTGTCCCGGGCCCACCCCTCGCCGCAGCACGGGCAGGTGAACTCAGCCTCCCACTGCCTCCACCGGCGCTTGGTGCCATGGACGCGCACGGACCACACGCTCAACGCCACTGCCACGATGCCCGGAGACAATCGCTCCCGTTCGAGCACACGGACGGCGGCATTCGCCGCTCCCGACAGACCTGGGACATCGCGATACCCCACCCAGGGGCTTCCCCAGCCGCGTTCCCGCGACCGAAGTGAAGCTGGTGTTCTACGCGGCACGGCCACTTCGGGTGCAAGTCATGGATGGCATCCTCCCACAGTCCAAGATCGGCCGGACAGAACCTAGCGTCGCGCCATCCGGAGAGGGCGAGTGCTGAGGCGGTGGTCGCAGGTGCCGCGAGTAGTCCAGACAGGTGTCCGTGATCAAGGGGAAGCTTCAACCCGACGGTATCTATGTGCTGATGGGGAGCGCTCTGGGCCGCGCGTGCGGTTTGCGCGCAACTATGGTCGTGGAAGCCTTTGTGGCGGTTCCTTGCCCGGGTGGCCGCGATGGGCCGGCGGTGCTTGACGGCCGGGGCGGCGCTTTCGTATCACGTACCTGTCGGCAGCCTGGCCCGCGGGTCATGCCCTCGTCAGGCTTGGTCAGGTTGCTTCGTCGAGCAGGCTCTGGAACTTCTTCGCAGCGCCCCGGTGGCCGGCCTTCGCCCACGGCCGCCTGGTCCTCGTCGCCGTTCCCGCGAGTAGGCGCTGACCCGTGGTCGGGCCGACCAAGCCCGACCACGGAGTCGACACCGCGCCGACGGCCGCTGCCCGCCGAGCGGATCGAGCCGGTGGTTCACGAGTCGTGGTTCTGGCTCAGCTTCCGTTTGCGCCGTGAGGCGCTGTTGGTTCGAGTGGAGGTGGAAGACCGTGCGCCACGAGGCGCGGTGATCCGCGTGCGGGTGTGAGGCCCGCACCGTTGTCCCGTCGCAGCGGGACGACAGAAGCAGGGGGCAGTCGGGCCCGGCGAGTCGGCCGGATCTGGTGGAGAGCAGCCCCGACAACGACGGGACGCACCGGAACTACCGGAACCAGCGGTGTAAAGCCCCTCAAGACCTCCGCCAGCTCAAACCCGGTGGATCTGGGCTGGATTGCGGTGCGCACTGCCCGTCAGGGCGGGAACTCCTGGATCGGATTGATCTTGCCGGTCGGGAGGCCACGGTGAAGGACTGCGGCGTAACCGTGGCGATGCCGCAGGGGCAAAGCTGGCCGCCTCACCCGACGAGCGGATCACAGTGAACGTGGGAACCACCCCGGAGCTCCCGCATCAGCGCGCTCTCCAGGCGTGATGGGGCAGGAAGGCGCGACGTCCGTCGACGGCCCGGGGTGGGGCGGAGGGCTGGTAGTAGTCCGAGGGCGGGGTGCGACACGAAAGTCGCACGAGTTGAGTGAGCTTCATCGAAGGAGGTCGGCTGATGCCGAAGGTGTAGTTACGGATCAGTGTTCGAGGATCTGTCCCCGGCCTGACGTGCGTCGCTGGTAACGGCGGGGTGCGAAGCTCAGGTCTCCAGGCCCAAGGGCTCCCGTTCCATCCGGGAGTTACAGGTCACGGGGAAGGCCGACAGGGTGAACAGTGTGAACCCCTGGTGATGCCTCGTCATCGGAAGCCCCGCAGATGGGTCGTTGCAGTGGGGTCAAGGACTGGCCGTTGAGAAGCGGCAGGCGCCGACCGGAAGACGCTAGTCCGGTCGGGAGAACACCGCCGTCCTCGGGGTATAGGGGGCACCCGACCCGGCCGCACCTCACTCGTGCGGAACGTGACAACCCCGTTGGAGTCCACAGACGCCACGACGTCTACGGCAAGCCGACCGCAAGGAAGGCCCGATTCTCCAGCGGGCACAGGATGGCCTCAGAAGCCAATGCCGGCGGCCGAAAGGCAGCGGGAAATCGAGACACCATGACCGGCTCTCCGCCGGCCGTCTCGCATAACCGGCCGGATACGGGCTGGTGCCCGGACCCGAAAGGGTGCTGACGGAGGCCAGGTGAGCCTGTGGAGAGACGAAGAGAACGACACCGGAACCGAAGGGCAAGTTGGACGCCATGACGAAGACGCAGGTGAAAGCCGACGTAGACGTGATGGCGAACGGACCGGAGGACAACATCCCCGACTGGCACGATATTGACTGGCGTGCCGTCGAGGATGAAGTACGGCGTCTGCGACAGAGAATCTTCACGGCATCGCGGGAAGGCGACCTCAAACGAGTTCGCAACTTGCAGAAACTGATGCTTCGTTCCCGTGCCAACACGCTGCTGAGCGTGCGGCGCGTGACGGAGATCAACGCTGGGCGCAAGACCGCCGGAGTGGACGGGCGAACGGCGTTGCTGCCCCAGTCGAAGACCAAACTGGCCGACTGGGCGCAATACCGTGCGAAAACCTGGACGCCTTTGCCGGTCAAGCGCGTGCATATTCCCAAAGCAGACGGAAAGAAGCGCCCACTGGGGATTCCGGTCATCGCTGACCGGACACTGCAAGCGCGGGTGGTCAACGCGCTGGAACCCGAGTGGGAGGCGCGGTTCGAGCCGAAGTCGTACGGCTTCCGGCCCGGCCGCGGCTGCCATGACGCGATATCCGCCATCTACTTGACGCTGAAAGGCAAGAATCCCCAGCGGATGTGGGTGCTGGACGCGGACTTGAGAGCGGCGTTCGACCGCATCGACCACGGGCACCTGCTCGCCCAACTCGGCACGTTCCCCGCCAGGGAACTGGTCAAGCACTGGCTGAAGGCCGGAGTGGTCGACGGCGGCCGGTTCGCCCCGACAGAGGAAGGCACCCCACAAGGGGGAGTCGTCAGCCCTCTGTTGCTGAACATCGCTCTGCACGGAATGGAACAAGCCGCCGGAGTCCGATACCGCAAGCTCGGCACGAATGCCGCCGAGTCGGTTGAAGGTTCCCCGGCCCTGATCAGGTACGCCGACGATCTTGTTGCGCTGTGTCACAGCCATGACGAAGCCCAACAGGTCAAGGCGAAGCTCGCCGAATGGCTGCTGCCCAGAGGACTGGCGTTCAACGAGGACAAGACAAGAATCGTCCACGCTGACTCCGGTTTCGACTTTCTGGGATTCAACGTCCGCCGCTATGACGGAAAGCTGCTGATCAAACCGAGTCCGGCGGCTCTGAAACGAATCCGGGAACGGCTACGCACCGAGATGTTGGCCCTGCGAGGGTCCAATGTCAGTGCGGTGCTGCACAAGATGGATCCGATCGTGCGCGGCTGGTCGGCCTACTACCGGACGGTGGTCTCCAGTGCGGCGTTCACCGCGCTGGACGACTACATGTGGAAGCTCACCTACAAGTGGGCCAAGCACGGCCACCAGAACAAATCGAGGAACTGGATCGTCAACCGGTACTTCGGTCAGTTCAACAAGTCCAGCAAGAACCGCTGGGTATTCGGCAACCGGGAGACCGGTGCTCACCTGCGGAAATTCTCCTGGACAAAGATTGTTCGACACCAGATGGTCCCGGGCACATCGTCTCCGGACGATCCAGCCCTGGCCGAATACTGGGCCAAACGGCGGCGCAAAGAGAAACCCCTGCCACTGGACGCGTTCGGAATGCGGCTGCTGACGTCGCAAGACGGCCGCTGCCCGCTGTGTCGGGGCTTCCTCCTGCACGCCGACCACCAACCGCAGAGCCCGGCTGAATGGGAACAGTGGATGGCGGTGGTCCGAAGGGCAATGACGAAGCAATACCTCGTCCTCGCTCCGGACCAGGGCACGTCGAACGTGGTCCTTCGTTTCGTGCACACAGCCTGCCGACGTCGGCGTTCTGCCGGTATCGCGCCAGGTCCAGCAACCCTGCAAACCCGCGAGCCTTCAGGGCTTGCTTGAGCCGGATGCCGGGATGACTGGCACGTCCGGTTCTTAGGGGGCTCCGGCGCGGCAACGCGCCGGAGCTACCCGACAAAGCCGTCCACATGGCGAAGCAGCCCAGCGGATTCATGTAGTTGAGGAACTGCAAGGGACGGAGACGCTGGTGAATACCGGTGAACGGTGGCCTGACCCCGATGGGGCCTGGCTGCGGGTACGACGGATGCAGACCAAGCTGCACCAATGGGCGGTCGGTGATCCCGGCCGCAGGTTCGGTGATCTCTACAACCTCGTTCATCACCCTGACTTCCTCACCGTTGCGTGGGAGAGGGTGAGGGGCAATAAGGGGGCGCGCACGGCCGGCGTGGACCGGGTCGTACCGGCCTTCATCGCCGACGACGCCGATATCGTGGCCTTCCTGAAGAACGCGCGGGCGCAGTTGAAAGCCCGCGCGTTCACCCCTCTGCCGGTGCGGGAGCGCATGATCCCCAAGCCGGGTAGCGGGGGCAAACTCAGGAGATTAGGGATTCCCACCGCGATGGACAGGCTCGTGCAAGCCTCGCTTGTGCTGGTCCTGGAGCCGATCCTCGAGGCGTCCTTCAAGCCGGTCAGCTACGGCTTTCGCCCTGAACGACGAGCCCATGACGCGATCGCAGAGGTGCACCACTTCGGCACCAAGGGCTATCACTGGGTGCTGGATGCGGACATCGAAGCGTGCTTCGACAACATCGCGCACTCCGCTCTTCTGGAGCGGATGCGCCGACGAGTCGGAGACAAGCGGGTTCTCACTCTGGTCAAGGCGTTCCTGAAGGCGGGCATCATGTCCGCTGATGGCGAGACCAGGGACACGAACACCGGCACGCCCCAAGGCGGCATTGCCTCACCGCTGTTGGCGAATATCGCCCTCTCGGCGCTGGACGAACATTTCTGTGCCAAGTGGGACGCTCACGGCAATGGCGGCAGGCGGACAGCGCACCGCCGACGCGGAGGGGCCACAAACCGGATCGTCCGCTACGCGGACGATTTTCTGATCATGGTGTGCGGCACCCAAGCTCACGCGGATGCGCTGTGGGAGGAGGTCACGGCCGTGCTCGCCCCTCTGGGGCTCCGCCTGTCCGAGGCCAAGACCCGTGTCTGCCATATCGACGAGGGACTGGACTTTCTCGGCTTTCACATCCAGCGAAGGCGCAAGAAGGGCACCAGCGAGCACTACGTCTACACCTATCCGTCGAAGAAGGCGCTGGCCTCCATCACGGGCAAGGTGCGGGCAGTTCGGCTGGTGCGGTCTGACCGGATGGAACCCGGAGTACCGCAGCGCGTCGTTGGGCTACTGCCTCGACGATGCGATGTGGGGCCACGGCTTCGCGACGGAGACCGCGCACGCCGTGCTGCAGTGGGCATTCGACGCACTGGACCTGAATCGAGTTCAGGCTGAGACCGATACGCGCAACGTGGCGTCTGCCCGGGTCCTGGAGAAGATCGGATTCGTGCGTGAAGGGACGTTGCGGGAAGACTGCGTCGTGAACGGTGAGGTATCCGACTCGTGGGTGTTCGGGTTGATCAGGCGAGAGTGGCGGCCGTCGGCTGTGCCGATTCCAGCCCACGAAGTGCGGCGTTAGTCCGTTTCTGGTACCGGCCGCGTCCGGGTTGGTCGAGGAGTCCCTGACGGACGAGTCGTCCCAGGCGGGAGCGGGTGACGTTGATCGAGGGCTCGTCGGTGGGCAGCCCGAGTAGTTCGTGTAGGTCACGAACCCGGAAGACCCGCCCGGGATGCTCGTTGAAGGCGGTCACGATGCGCTGGTAGACGGTGGCGGGCTCTGCGGGGGCTTGTGTGGGTTCGGGCAGGGCGAGGCCGTCGATGACCTTGCCAGTGGTGACGATCTCGGCGAGGCGGGCCTCGACCTCGGCCAGGGCACTGGTGAGTTGGTCGATCTGTTCGCGCAGGCTGTCGGCGCGTGCGGCGGTCTCGTCGTGTTCGGCCTGCAACAGCCGCAGGAGTTCGGTGACGTTCACGCAGCCAGCTCGACGTCGTCGCGCCAGGCGGGGCTGGGGGTGGTGAGGCGGCGGAGCATGCCCGCGGTGGAGGCCCAGTAGACGCGGGAGGCGGCGTTGTCGGGCCGGTGGTCGTAGTCGCGGGCGAGGCGCCGGTGGAGCATGAGGGTGCCGTTGACCTGCTCGACCACCCACCGCTTCGGTTGCGGAACGAAGCCCTTGCCCTGGTCGTCGGGGTTGCGCCGGACCACCTCGACGGTGATGTCCTTCACCGCCCCGTGGATGATCACGGCGTCCTTGAAGCCCTGGTCGACCAGGACCTTCTCCAGGCGCATCCCGCACCGTTCGGCCGCCTGGTCCAGCAGGGCGATGCCGGCCTCGTTGTCGTGCGCACTGGCGGCCAGGACCACCACACCGATGACCAGGCCCAGCACGTCGACGGCGAGTCCCCGCTTCCTGCCGGGCGTCTTCTTGTTCGCATCCAGTCCTGTCGTCTCCTTCGGCACCCCCGCCGCGACGCGGACGGACTGGGTGTCGATGATCACCAGGGACGGGTCCTCTAATCGCCGGGCCCGCTCCCGCACCTGGCAGCGCAGGATCTCCTGGATCCGCTGGTCAATACCGTCCTGACGCCACAGGGTGAAGTAGTAGAACACCGCCGACCATGCCGGGAAGTCGTGTGGCAGGAGCCGCCACTGACAGCCCGTCCGGTTCTGGTACAGCAGCGCGTTCACGACCTCGCGCAGATCACAGGAGCCCGGATCTCCGGTCGCCGAGCGCGACACCCGCTCCTGCTTCCAGGCTGTGATCAGCGGCTCGATCAAGGCCCACTGCCCGTCGGACAGGTCCGTTGAGTACGGCATCCGTTCCATGCCCCGACCCCATCATGCACACGACATGCGAGTCAGCCCGAACGACTCCGCACCCACGAACAGGTGACACCAGATCATCCAGAAATGGACATAACGTCCACTCAGTGGTCGTTTGTTGAACCGCGACGCGCTCGGAGGAGCTTGGTGCTTCCGACTGTCAGAAGCACCGCACCGAGCAGTGCGACCCCAGCACAGAACCAGGCAAGTTCGTCCCATCCGACACTGGGCACCAGGACCGCGAGCGACCCGACTCCGCCGATGAGGCAGAGTGCACCGCCAAGAACTGGTCCACCCGGCCCTGGTGTGGGTGTGTGCTCCCAATCGGTCATGGGGCCAGTATCCCAATACGAACGAGAAGCCGTGAGAATCCGACAGCTTCAGTGCGCACACAGAGCAGGAAGCGCGGCGCAGGCGGTGAAGCTTCGAAGCGTCACTGACCTCGATTCGACCTACGGGCCTGACGCGCATAAGGGCGATCCCGGCAAGCGGGGCCGACCGTTTCCGCCTCCTGGTCGTGACGCTTCTCAGAGGTGAAGGGCCTGGTTGAGTTCGTCGATGGTGGCGGCCCGCAGTTCCGGCGTGTATGCGGCGGTCACCTCGTCCGGGGTGACGCCGAGCCCGTGGGCGAGCTGCCCGGTCTGTGCGGGGGTGAGTCCGTTGGTCAGTGCGATCGACGCCCACACGAGGAAGAAGCGGCGCCGCGGGACGGTGACACCGTCCAGCTCGTCGACCGCGTCGAGGTCCCAGTTCATCAGCCGGGCGTGGTGAAGCAACCACTGGTAGAACTCACTGTCTCCTGGACTGGTCCGCATGGTTTTCTCCCTGATCGGGGCTGTGGAGCCATCGGTCCGCGACTTCGGCGGCCGCGGGCATAGGGTCATGACACCCTCGGGCCCGGAGCACGGCCTACTGAGGGCACGCCAGGCACAGTGGAAGAGAGTCGGGCAGCCGGACCAATCAAGCGTCTGCTGACTGTCAGGCTCGATAGCGGGCTCACCGTGACAGACATCGACCAGACGTACTTCACCGCCAACGAAGACTGAATCGAAGCAGATTCCGTAGCACCCCACACCCCTTGTGGGAACTGCTCCGGGCCGTACCACCACCTCACAACCCGACCTCGCTCTCCTGAAGCCGCGCGGCCGTGCCAGCGAGAGTCGGCCCAGGTGAGGGTGGGCGCGCGAGATGGCGGGGGCAGCGTCAGCGCAACGCTCTCATGTGTCCCCAGCTGCCACACGAACCCCGGCCTACGAGCCGCGCCGTGCGTGGCACGCGCAGCTGGCAGCGACGGGCGTGTCGCCGTCGACAACCACCGGATCGAGGGACCGGCCTCTGTGGCTGAGCCCGCTTCGCGTGCGGCGCCGCGCCCCGGTGCCGTCGCTGGCGACTCGCGTTCGCGGCACAGGGGGGCATACAGACGGTTTCAGGGCGTCAGGTGCTCGCCGTGCGTGCGGTGCTGACGGGCCGTCCCGGTCCTCACCGCCTGGTGCGGCGTTCTACCAGCGCATCCCGAGCTGATCGAGGTCTGTCCGGCGTTGTTCGGGGAGTTTCGCGGCGCGTTTGCGGACGTTGTCGAGCCACATGCCGAGCTTGACCACCACACCCCCGTCAGCGCCGTCCTGACGGCCTGTCGGGCTGTTCTCCGTCTCCAGGTGCTCGGTGTGCTTCCGAGGCACTCGAAAGTGTCCTTCCCGGGCGTGGAACTGCCGCGCCGCCGCGAGGTTGAGGGCCCACATGGTGCCCTGCGTCCGCTTCACCGGCCGCTCGTCCTCCTCGGCCGGTGTGATCTTGAGGGTGTTCTCCAGGATTGCACGGGCAAGAGCTGTCCCCACCCGAACCGCTGCGCGTCACCCAGCGTCCGAGGTCCTCGCCCTGGACGACGACGTCGCCCGCGGCCGCCGGCACCGGGCCGCTGGCCTGGACGTGGTTCTGGACGAGCGGAAGAACCGCTTCCACCGGGTGCCCCATACCGGGCACCGCTCCGGATCGATCGCGTCCAGCTTGTCCCGCCGCGCGCTCGGTCATCGCTCCGGCCGCCGACCGGACAGGACGGCCGGCCGCAGCTGTTCGTTCTCCCGCGCACTACGCGCCGCTGCCCGGGCGTTCTTCGCCCACGCCCCAATCGAGTTCCCGTCCCACGCCGTGGTGGTCGGAGAGAGGAAGTGCACGTGCACCGAGGCGTGCACGCGGGCGCCGGCTTCTCCGTTCGCCCAGTCCGCCTCCCGGAAGGGGCCGTGTCCTGCTGGTTCCTCTGACGTTGATCTCCACATGAAGTTTCGACTGATGACCGCTGTTGTCGCCGCCGTGGTGCTCACGCCGGCCGCTGCCGCCTCCGCCCACACCACCGAGGCAGTACCCCGCACAGCGAACGGGGGCGTCCTGAACTGCCGCACGTGGGTCGACGGATACAAGGGATTCGCGGACTGCACCAACAACACCCAGACCGCAGTCGCCTTCCGAGCCACCATCGTCTGCGGCGTCTGGCCGGACACCAACGGCCAGTGGATCACGCTGAACCCCGGCCAGCGCGGCACCTCCGAAGGCGAATGCGGTGGTGGCACAGGAGCAGGCAGCGCCAACTGGCAAGAAGGATGACCCTCCCCGACCTACCGCCGGTCAGGGGCCATCTCAGTGCCAGCGACGCTGCGGCCCCCTGCGCTGCGGTGCCAGCTGATCACACGCTGGAGCGATGACATCCGCGTGCATGCGAAGCCCCGGGCCGGGCACGGCTCGGGGCTTCGGCCTTCCCGCTCGGAGCCAGCCATCACTCACAGCACGCCCTCACGGAAATGAGCCAGAACCCGTTCTCGTGAACAGAGCCAGCCGAACCGAGAGCAATGCCTCGGCAGAAGGCCTACGTCGCCGCGCCGCGGCCCGGACGGCCACACGACCGACCCCGGACCCGGTCGCCAAGGTGTGGTGGGCCCGGTCCCATCCGGACCAGCACAGGGACCGTGATCAATCTCAGCGATTACCACGGCCGAAGTGACCTCCGACGCCGCGTTACTGCGATTCGATCCAGGTCTTGTACGCCGCTGTGCTGGTGTACACGTCGTCGGTGCCGTTGCCGCAGGGCGAGATCCTGCTGGTGGCCATGCCGAAGACGGTGCCGTCGGCTGCGGCAGGGGCGCCCGAGTCGCCCTTGCAGGTGCCCTGTCCCGGGGCGGGCCGGCCGCAGAACATGCCGTCCTGGAGGGCGTCGCCGACCTGGGAGCGGCAGCCGGCGGGCGTGTCCGCCTTCTCCTGGATCGCCTGGAGGGTTGTGGAGAGTGTGGGCGTGTCCGGCCCGGTGGCACCCCAGCCCGTCACGGTGAACTGGGTGCCCGGAGCCGGGTCCTGGCTGGCGAGCCGGGCGAACTGGACCCCGCCCTGCTGCAACGCGGCCGTTTGCAGAGTGATGACCGCTACGTCGGCGACCAGGGTGTTCGTGTCGAACCTGGGGGTGGATGGTGATCTTCGCGACTTTGCTGGCGGAGGGGAGATCGTCCCGGTTGGTGCCGCCCCATCGCACCTCCAGCTTGCTGGCCGTTGCGCCGTCGACGCAGTGGGCCGGGAGGACGACCTTGTTACTGGCAACCAGGGAGCCACTGCAGATCTGGGACAGGCTTCCGGTCCAGCCCTGTTCCCGGACGCTGACCTGATAGGGCGCGGTCTGCAAGGCGGCGTCCGATCCGCCGACGATGGCGGAGGCCGGGGTGGTGGCGGACAGCGCCAGGCACACCGAGGCGGCTGATGCAGTGACGATTTTGCGCAACACGTGACTTCTTCCCTGTTAAGCGCGGGCTGCGGCGGCAGTCCGCCGCCCGGTGATCAACGACCGCCCGCCCGATCGGACACCGGTCTCGGGGGACGGCCATCGGCACAGCGGCCAGCGAGCAGGTGATGGCCTGAGCGGCCCGGCCCGGCCGGGCACTCGGCACCCCACCGTCGTCGGGCAACTGCCGGGGCACCATCCCGCTCCTGTGCTCGCCGGTCTGTCGGGCGGCCCCGCGTTCTACCTCCCGGGCGAACGGCTCACGACGCGACAGAGATCATCTTCATCCGATCGAGCGGACCTCCCCATCCGTCGCGATACCAGCGGCATCACGTCGAGGAAGATCGACGGATGAGCGACGACAAGTCCCGACCTCACATTCTTGGTACGGCAGCAGTGGCCGGCGCGACAGCCCTCTTCGGCGCGGGGAGCACGACCGCGTCCGCGCAGGTCGCGCCGGATCCAGAGGACCTGCGGCTCACCGCGGCCGAGGCCGACCCCCAGGAGAAGGCCTACCTGGAGAGCCTGACACAGATCGCGGACCCGCCCTGCGACGAAGCGGTCACCGACCTCTTCCAGCGCGGGCAGGGCACGGCCGTCAACGAGGCGCTCAAGGGGTGGACGACCAACGGCCAGGCCGTGCCCGACGGGCTGCCCGCCAAGCTGCGCGACTTCCTGGAGTCGGCACGCCGGCTGCCCTCCTGGGCCGACCCGGCAGTGCTGGCCCAGGGGCAGAGGTTTGTGCGAGCCAACGCGCAGCAGATCTCGTTCACCGCGGTGCTGGACGTGACGCCCGAGCGAATGCGCTACCCCGCCGAGGCCGAAGCAATCTTCGGCATCGAGGGCCCGCACGACAACAAACAAGGTTTCGCCAAGGCGCTGCGCGGCGTGGGTTACACGCTGGTCGAGGACCCGTACGGCCCCACGGGGTCGGCGTTCGTCACGTCGGCACGGATCCGCATGGCGCACTCTGCGGTGCGTTACCTGCTGCACACGGAGGGCAACTGGGACACGGCGAAGTGGGGTGCGCCTCTGAGCCAGCTGGACATGATTGCCGAGTGGAACCTGTTCAGCAGCTACCTGGTCGACCAGCTGTACAAACTCAACGTGCACCCAAGTGAGCAGGATGCGGCGGTCTACCTTTACGTGTGGCGTGTGGCGGGACACCTGTTTGGGATGCCGGACGACAGCATGCCGGAGACTCTGGACGCGGCCCGCACAAGGGCGGCGGCGGTGGATGGTCTGTACGCGCAGGTGACACCACGGTCCGCGAAGTACGTGCAGGCGACCATCGAATACTTTGCGTCGCTGGCCGGACCGAAGGAGGCAACTGTTCCTCCTGCGACCGCGTTGGTGCGCTACATGATCGGTGACGCGGACGCCGACGCGTTCGGTCTCGCCCGGTCGTCATGGGACGCGGTCGTGCCGCTCGCCGTACCGGGCTTCTTCACCGCGACACAGGCCGGCGGACTCCCGACACCGTCCGCGACCATGACACAAATCGCCACCCAGATGGTCCGTCGCGCGCTGAACAACGGCAAGGACATCGACCTGACGATGCCGCTGCACCTGTACGGGCACTAGATGGTTGATTCCCAGGGATAGCCAACGGCAGCCGCACGCCCAAGGTCTTCAAACTCACCACGCGGTCCCTGGCTCCCGGCGAGACGTGGCGCGCGACACGCAGACACTCCTTCAAGCCGATCAGCACACGGCGCTACCACCCGGGTATCCATCTGGTGCAGCTCCAGGTCAACGGTCGATCCCACGGGGAAGCCTCGTTCACGCTGCTCTGCTGAGGGCAACCGCTAGTCGCCGACCTGGATCTCTGAGAGCCTGTCGGGTGGCCGATTATGCGTGAAGCGTGACGGTCGCGATCTGCCCTCCGGGCATGGCGACGGCCCCGGAATGATCACGTGGTGTGTGCCAGTGCGAAAACTCCGAGGCCGTCAGCGGCCCATGCTGTCCGTCCAGCCCAGCGTAAGCTTAACCTCGCGCTTTCATGAGCGTGCTCGTCCATGCCTTGATCAAATAAGCAGAGAGTGCTTCTGACCTGCAACGATGGGACTTGTCTAGGGTCCTGTTGGCTGCACGGAAAGAAGCACTCTCCAGGTGAGTAAGCGTATCGGGTTGTACCCACGTGTCCGCGTCGAGGGCGGCGGCAGAGGGGCGGTCTCGCAGGCCGGGGCGGTGCTGCTGGTCGAGACGGTCCGCACGTTGGGCCTGGACGATGCGATATCGGCGGCGCTGGCGCCCTGGCGCAAGCCGCGGACGATGCATGATCCGGGCAAGGTCCTGCTGGATATCGCACTCGCGACGGCTCTGGGCGGGGACTGCCTCGCTGATGTCGCCATGCTGCGGGCCGAGGCCGACGTGTTCGGTCCAGTGGCATCGGACCCCACGGTCTCCCGGCTCATCGACGCGCTCGCCGCGGCCGGGCCGAAGGCGCTCACCGCGATCCGCGCGGCACGAGCCGAAGTGCGCACGCGAGTATGGGAGTTGGCCGGTGAAGACAATCCGGCCGCCGGTGGCAGCGTGATCGTGGACATCGACGGCGTGCTGGTGCTTGCGCACTCCGAGAAGCAGGACGCCACCGCGACCTGGAAGAAGACCTTCGGTCACCATCCGCTCGTTGCGTTCGTCGACCACGGCCAGGCCGGTTCCGGGGAACCGGTGGCCGCGCTGCTGCGGCCTGGCAACGCAGGCTCCAACACCGCGAGCGATCACATCGAAACCACCCGCCTCGCCCTGGCCCAACTGCCCAAACACCTGCGGCGGGGACGGCAGACGCTGGTCCGCACCGACTCCGCCGGCGGCACCCACGCCTTCCTCGACTGGCTCTCCCGCCGCGGCCGGTGGCTGTCCTACTCGGTCGGAATGACCATCACCGACGCCATCCACCAGGCTGTGCTGAAGATCCCGAAACGGGCCTGGACACCGGCCTACGACTCCGACGGCACCGAACGGCCCGGCGCCTGGGTCGCAGAGATCACCGACATGCCCGACCTGAGCACCTGGCCCAAGGGCATGCGGCTGATCGTCCGCAAGGAACGGCCACACCCCGGCGCCCAGTTGCGCTTCACCGACGTTGACGGGCTGCGACTGACCTGCTTCGCGACCAACACAAAGGGCGGCCAGCTCGCCGACCTCGAACTGCGTCACCGCAGGCGGGCCCGCTGCGAGGACCGCATCCGAAACGCCCGCGATACCGGCCTGCGCAACCTGCCCCTGCACGACACAGCCCAGAACCGGATCTGGCTGGAGATCGTCTCCATCGCGCTCGACCTCCTCGCCTGGATGCCGATGCTCGCCCTGACAGGCGAAACCCGCCGTTGGGAGCCGAAGCGCCTCCGCCTCCGCTTGTTTTCCGCCGCCGCCCAGCTCGTGAACACCGGCCGCCGCCGCTGGCTCCGCCTGGCCGCCCGATGGCCCTGGACATCCGTGATCACCAGCGCCATGGACCGGCTCCAGGCCCTACCGAACCCCGGCTGACCAGTAAATTCACCCGTCCCAACAACCTGCACGACCACCCCGGGAGTGGAACCCGGCGCCCACCCGACGCGACAACCGGGCCACCAACATGCCCTCGCACATCCGCAACAGCAAAACGGCCCGACGGAAGAACCGACGGACCGTCATGCAAGATCGAGGTTAAGCTCAGACCGGGCTCGTAGCGTCGTGAATGAGCTTGCTGAGCCCTTTGCGGACGGGGTTGGCACTCAGCTCGCCAGTGTTTTGGGCAGCCCTTCAAGCCAGGCGGTGAAACTATCCGCGATTACCCGGACCTGTCTCTGCCCATGGGCGTAGTACAGGACTGGCGGGTCGTCCTGAGAGTCTTCTCGAACATCGAAGAGCACCTGGTCACCATCGGCTTCCAGCCAATAGTCGGCGATGCACAGCATGCCCAGGGAAGGCAGCGCGACCGACCTCGAGTCATGTACGAACGGATGACTTGAGGTCATTTGCAACGTGTCTCCCACGATGACTTCACGGGCGCATTGCAGGAAGACGCGGTAGGCCGCAGGAAGCCGAAGACCAAGCGAGTGTTCGAGCTGGTCCACCGCGACATCGTCGAGCCCTGGTCCGCAACTGTCGACTTCGCTGAGGCCAGCGGCAAGGAAAGCAGCGAAACGCGGGAAACGGACGGCGAGACTGGCGATCACCGGGCCGAAGCCCTCCGCCTTGCGTGCTGCCTCGGCAGCCTGCTCCTCGCGCAGACGGTCGATGACCTGCCTCCAAGCCATCTGATACCGATCAGACCGGTCGCAGGCAACGCCGAGGGCCTCAAGCACACGACAAGCGCCTTCCTGGCTGGTGACAGCGGCCCGGATGCCACCGAACTCGTCGCCGTGTCTAGGCTTGAGGCGAAGGAAAACGCCAGGCGAACTGAGCTCCTTTATCTGCTGTCCGTGCTGCGCCCACCAGGCAAGCCAGTCCTCCGGTGCTGTTCGTCCCTCAGCCAACGCTCGAAACTCGGTGACATAGCGGCCCAGCGGCCGATCTTGCTCGACCATCCTTCTCTCCTTGATCATGTGGCCCGGAGGCAGAGACTCTGCGAACACCGTCATACTCCCAGGTCCGCGGACTGCGGAGACCGTGCAGAGTGTGCCCATGACAGGTGAGGTGGCAACAATCGTCGCTGCCGCGATAGCGGCAATAGGCGCGCTCGTCGGAGTGTTCAGCGGCATCGTCGTTGGCCGGCGTCAAGTCGCGGATCAGGCGTCCGTCGAGCACGGGCCAGAACCTCCCGCCCCGCCACGTTCAGCACAACCTCGCTATCCGCCCGCACACCCCCGCCCTCATGCCGGGGCCGGGAACCGCGCCACCGCCAGTACGACCGCAGGGCTTTCGCCTCCATCCCGTAGCAGTCGGCGACCCGGTCGATCAGCGACGACGTCATCTCCCCGGCAAGAGGAGCGACACGAAAGACCCCAGGCACCACACCGCCGACACGGACAACCCCGCCACCATCAGACACCTGCACCCCTCTCGCTGTTACCTGGGCACCCAGACTGGTCCGAGCGGCATCAGGGCGTCCGGCAAAACAGCGAAGAACAGCCCCGTCGTCCGGGCAGAGGACGGTTCCCGCACGCCCACCTCTACCAGCGCATGCCGAGGGCATTGAGGTCCGCCCGCCGCTGCTCGGCGAGCTTCCCGGCCCTTTTGCGCACGTTGTCGAGCCATGTGCCGAGCTTGACCACCACGACCCCGTCAGCACCGTTCTGACGGCCCACCAAGCCCGCTTCCGTCCCCACCTGCTCGACGTGCTTCCGGGGCACACGAAGATGTCCCTCACATGCGTGGAACTGCCGTGCGGCTGCCAGGTTGAGAGCCCACATATCGTCTTGTGACCGCCGTACAGGGCGTTCGTCGTCCCCAACCGCCTCGATGCCGAGCATGAACCGTTCCGGATTCGGTAGAGACTCGATCGTTTGAGAGGATCGAGTCATGGCACGTCCTTCCCCTTACCCGCTTGAGCTGCGCCGTCGTGCGGTGCGAATGGTCGCCGAGGTGCGCCCGGAGTACGAAACCGAGTGGGCCGCGATGAAAGCGGTCGCCCAGAAACTGGGCATCGGCACGACCGAGACACTGCGCAAGTGGGTGCGACAGGACCAGATCGACGCCGGTGCCAGGCCCGGCACCACGAGCGAGGAATCGGCTGAGCTGAAGCGGCTGAAGAAGGAGAACGCCGAGCTGAAGCGGGCCAACGACATCCTCAAAGCCGCGGCGTCTTTCTTCGCGGCCGAGCTCGACCGGCCACACACACGCTCGTAGCGTTCATCGACGAGCACAAGGACCGCTTCGGCGGCGTCGAGCCGATCTGCCGGGTCCTCACCGACCACGACTGCAAGATCGCCCCCTCCACCTACTACGCCCACCACAAACGCCAGGGGTACTTTGCGAAGGGCACAGACCTGTCCCGATGGCAGACAGACGACCTCGCAGCCGTTGCGCTCGCCCTCAACAGCCGCCCCCGCAAAACCCTCGGATGGAAGACACCCGCTGAAGCCCTCAACGAACACCTGCTCTTGACTCAAGAAGCCGGTGTTGCGACAACCGATTGAGTCCGGGGCAATACCGAGCCATCCGCTACACCGAGCGCCTCGAAGAGGCCGACGCGGTGGCCTCGGTCGGATCTCGGGGCGATTCATACGATAACGCCCTCGCGGAAGCATTCAACAGCTTGTTCAAAGCCGAGCTGAGGCACTGTCACGTTGACTGGCCGGGTGGGATGATCTTCTGGTTGGTCGTGCCGGGGAGGGATTCGTTCGTGTCGTCCGCGTCGCCGTCGTACAAGGGCCACCGGTACCCGGTGGAGGTGATCGCGCACGCGGTATGGCTGTGCTTCCGCTTCCCGCTGTCCTTCCGCGAGGTCGAGGAGCTGATGCTCGAGCGCGGCGTCATCGTCTCCTACGAGACCATCCGCCGCTGGTCCGCCAAGTTCGGCCAGGCCTACGCGGACGGACTGCGCCGCCGTCGGCCACGGCCCGGGGACAAGTGGCACCTGGACGAGGTCTTCGTGAAGAACAACGGAGAGCAGAAGTACCTGTGGCGGGCCGTCGACCAGGACGGCAACGTGCTCGACATCCTCCTGCAGAGCCGCCGGGACAAGGCCGCGGCAGGACGCTTCTTCCGCCGCCTGATGAAGAAGACCCGTACGGTGCCGCGGGTGGTCGTCACCGACACGCTCCGTTCCTACGGCGCGGCGCACCGCGAGGTCATGCCCTCGGTGGAACACCGTTCCCACAAGGGCCTGAACAACCGGGCGGAGAACAGTCATCAGCCCACGCGGCAGCGTGAACGCGCCATGAAGGGATTCCGCTCCGTCGGCGGGGCCCAGCGGTTCCTGTCCGCGTTCAGCGGCATCTCACCCCACTTCCGCCCTCACCGCCACCTGATGACAGCCTCCGACCACGAGCCGAGATGACCGTCCGCTTCGCGATCTGGGACCAGATCACCCAAGCTGCCAGCCGGCCCACCACGGCCTGACCACAGGCCCGGACCGCGGGCCCCACCAGACCACGACGCACCATCAAGCACCTGCAACCCAACAACGTGACAGCACCTCGTGGACAGGCACGGACATCAGCCTGCCGAGTCGTCGGATACGGCCCCGGCACCGGGCAGCGGATGACGAACACCCCACTGTGCCCCGGCAATAAATTGTGCGGCACGCAGGATGAGGCCATGCCAACTCGGTTCGCTGGGGCTGCCGGGTCCTCTTCCGGGGCGCACGGGACGGGTGCTGACGGCTTCGGGCGTTCATGTCGGTGAGCTTGTGGGGTGCACCCCCAGGATGGTGCCGAGTCGGTCGACGACCGCGGCGTACTCGCTGTTGCCCTTGCTGATCTCTGACTTGGCCTTGGCGCTCTGGGCGGTGTCGTTGTTGAGGATGCCGCTGGCGCAGTCGGCTGAGCCCTGCTCCAGGTCGGCGAGGGCCAAGACCCACGAGGCTTGGGCAGGTGCGTCGGGGATGGGCTCGAAGGTCTTGAGAATGCGGACGTCGTGGGCGAGTTCGTTGCAGGCGCTCAGGACGATGCCAGCGTCGGAGGCCGCGGAGCCGGCGGTATATCTGGACAGGTCCCCGTCCAGGGATTTGAGGCCCGTGTGGTGGCGGCTGTCCTTGAACCACGCGACGACGGCGACGGGATCGGTGGCGGGAAGCGGCGTCGTGGGAGTGGCCGTTGCGCTACTGGCTTGAGAACTGCCGGTGGACGCGCTGCTGCACGCGGTGAGCGGCATCAAGGCGCAGGTGACGGCGAGGGCGAAGGCACGGACATGCATGGGAACCCCGGTGAGTCGAAGGTGGGCCGTGTAGCCGGGCCCTGATGGGTTGCGCACAATTCGTGTCCGGTCCGTTGTGTCCCGCTGATCCATGGCTGCGCCGGCGGTGAGGTGGACGGCGGCGCGTGCGTGGGCCGGCCGTGAGCACCCTTGCCGATTGCCACCCTCTTGGCGATCTCTGTGGCCCGCTCCTCGCGGCTGTTGCGACGCTCTCCGAGGATTCCCATGACGTTCGCTCCTCCTGGTGCTGTCAGGTCCCGGCGCGCCGGGGTTGGCGGGTGGCCGGAGGGCGACCTCGTCCTCGGCGTCCGGTAGAGACGAGACGGCGGCGACCACGACCTCGGCCCGGATGCCGCGTGCGGCGCTGTCGAGATCGCGGCGGGTACTGAGGGCTGACCGGACCTGGTCCTCGGCGTATACGGTCTCGAACGTGACCGGGTCGGTGCCGTAACCGAGTTCGGCCTGCTCGGGGTCTCCGGGCCGACAGCGCACCGGCTGTGGTGAGCCGGGCCACGCATACCTGCCGAGCGCGCCGGACGGTACGGATCGTCGTCTTGGCCATGGTCCCCTCCTCGCCGCCGGCCCTGCCTGACGATGTGGACGGTAGGGGGCCGATGGCACCTACCGATCCCAGATTCGCCCGGGTGTCCCGGACGCCGTAATCTCGTGCCATGCCGCCCCTGAGCCAGCCGACCAGCGAGCGTCGTCCGCGCGCCATGGTCATCGACAGGGCCTGGCGCGGCCTCGGGCCGGGGCTGGATTCGCTGAGCGGCCCCGGTGGTGCGCCGTTGACCCGGTCGGTCAAGCTGATCGTGCTGCCGCTGGTGGTCAGGCCGTCGCTGCGTCCGGAACTCGCGGCCGACTTCCTCGACCCGCGGGAGGCCGCGCTCCTCGAGGCGTTGATCCGGGAGGCCGGCGCGCGCCTTGCGGCAACGGCGCAGTGGTTCACACTGCTCAAGAAGTCCCGCCGGGCGCTGGGTATCGTGGCGGGCAACCCCCAGGACCTGTACTTCCAGCTCTGCTTCGAGCTGGCCACCGAGCACGGAGAGCCCTCAGCCGGTGCGGAAGCAGTGGCCAGGGCCGCCCTCGCGGATGTGGCTAATGCCGCCGGTGGGCGCACGGTGGAGGCGCTGAAGGACCATCTGGCCGACGCCGCCCGGCGCTCCCGGCTCGACGGAGACCTGGCCGCCGCCTGGGAGAGCCGTCAGACGGCTCCGGCCGGTGACGCCGGCGTGGCAGCCCATGCGGCGGCCGCAGTTCTCGAAGCCTGTGGGGCGCCAAGCCCGGAGAGGAATTCGTCGTCGTTTGAGGCCATGGTCGAGGGTGGATACGGAAGCCTGCTCGGCCGAGCCCTGTGGGCGCAGGCGAGCGGTGTCTGGGGACGCGACGATCTGCCGGCGCATCTGAAACTGACCGAGCATCAGGTGCCGCCGCGACCGGAGGTCGGCCGGGGTGCCTCGACCGCCACGCTTCCGGCGCCGCTGGACCGCACGCTCTTCGAGCGGCTCTTCGTCGTGTTGCAGTCGTCGGTGCGGCGCGAGGGGTTGCCGACGGTGCCGGAACTCGTCCGGCGGGAGGTCGGCCGCAGCTGCGCTCCGCTCGGTCTGCACGACGAGAGCCTGCGGGTTGCCGTGGTCCTCGGCGGTCGACTCGCGGTCGGCCTGGATCCGCTGGGCAGCGGGGAGTCCGTGCCGGGGCGGACGGCGGCGCACCGCGCCGTCAACAGCCGCTGGCAACGGGAGGCATCTGTCCTCCGCGCCCGCAGGATGACCGTTTCTCCCTGCCCCGACCCGGACGGCGGCGTGCTGGACGCGCTCGCCCGGGACCTTCGCACCCCGTGGGTCGCCTACATGCGGCGGCTGTGGGTGCGGCTGCACGGGCGGGATGTCCGCGACGCGCCGCTGAACGACATGGCGTCGGCCTGGGCACTGCTTGACGGGGTCGCCCGCTCGGTGATGATGGACCACCGCGCCAGGGTCCGCTCGGCGCTGCGCACGCTGTCGGCGACCGCCGCGCCGGCGGCCGAGCCGAGGAACGCGTAATGCCCGAGGCCAGCATGGACACCCATGTCACGCGAGCCGAGGACGGCACCGTACGGGTCGGCGACGAGCCCGCGGGGCCCGCCTTCACCCGGGCCGTTCTCGACGTCGCGGGCGCGGTTCTGACCTGGCCCGTCCTCGGTGCTCAGGGCCTGCCGGCGGCGCAGGTCCACGACGCGGGGCGGGCGCAGCAGTGGCTGTGGGCGCTCTACGGTGAGCGCGTCGCCGCCGCCGTGCACGGCTGCGAGGCGGGGGTGCCGGCCGGCGTGACGGTGGCGGCGGCGGAGGTGACCACTCTGGCGGGCGGTGCCGCCCGGCTCGCCTTCGGGCACTGGGCGGCCCGGTGGTGGCCGACGTCGTACATGGATGGGATAACGAAGCTCGAACCGGATGTGCTCGGACTGGAGTTGGCCGCGCTCACCCACCAGTGCCATCAGTTGTTCGACACCGCCTTCGGCGATCAGCCCGATGACTGCGCGGCCGAACTGATAGCGGAGTATCAGGCGGCGCTCGACCTGTTGGTCCGGTGGTGGCTCGCTCCAGCGCAGCCGACCGATACGGCGCATCACCTGGACAGCGTCCTACGGCTGATCGACGACGTGGCCGACAGCGCCGGGCTGGGCGGCCCGTCACTGCGTCACCTTCGGGCGTCCCTGGACCAGCGCCGTCCGGTCGGTACGTCGGTCGACCTCGGCACCCTCTTCGCGCGGCACAGGGGGTACGCCCTCGCGGCGGGCGATCCGCTCGTCGCGGGTGGCCGGGTGATCACCCGGGGCTCGGGCAGCAACGACTGGCGCCGCTACCCGCCCGGCTTCGTCGACGCCGCCGAGGACGCGGTGTCCTGGACCGCCCGCGCGGTCGGCGCCCGCCGCCGGATCGAGGTCGAGGTCGTCGCGGACGTCGCCGCGCCCGCCGCCGGAGCGCCCCTTGTGGCCGAGGTCCGGGTGGACGGCGGCCGGGCGGCCCGGGTGCCCCTCGTCCTGCGGGACGACCTGTGGACCGGCCACGCGGACCTGGACCTTGACGTGGGCCAGGACCTGCCGTCGGCCGCGATGCCGCCGCGCATCGAGGTCGCCGTCCTGTTCCCCGGCTTCGACCCGGGCCCCGGCGCCCCCGGCGACGCCGCCCATCGCGACGCGGTCCGCGCCCTGGCCCGGCAGCGGCTGGCGGCCGCGGCGCGGCCCTCGCCGTACGACGACACGCACCCGGGACCGTTCCTCGCCGAGATCGCCGCCGCCGCTGCCGTGGAGGAGGACTTCTAGCCCATGCCGGAAGACGAAGCCGAACAGGCAGAACAGCTGGCGGGACTGAGCTACGGCGAGCCCTTCGACAGCGGCCTCGAACTCGCTGAGCACCATCAACTGACCTCAGATCTCCCTGCCGCGCAGGCCGTCTACGAAGAACTGCTCACCCTCGCCGAGTCGTTCGAGGACTCTCCCGATGTGCGGCTCCTGCGGGGGCACTTGCTGTCCGATATCGGGACGGTCCAGCTCACGGCCACGGATCTGCCCGGCGCGGCCCTCTCCATCGAGCAGGCCCTCGGTCTGGTGCGGGGCGTCGCGTCCGTGCCGATGGGGCCGCGCGGCCGCCAACTGTGGCTGGAAGTCCTGCTGAAGACACTGCTGGCCAGGACCGAACTGATGCGCAGGACCGGGAGCCTGGACGAGGCGCAGGCGGCTGTGGACGAGGCGGCGACCCTGCTGGCCGAGTTGAACGATCCCGAGGGGCTGCGTACCGCGGAGATCGGCCAGACCCGGGTGCATCTGCTGGTGGACCGGAGCGAGTGGGGCGCGGCCGAGGAGCTGGCTTCGGCGCTGCTGTCCACCACGCCCGCGATCGTGCCGCATCTGCTGGACTGTCTGGGAATCATCTGCGCCTCGACCCGGCGGTTCGACCTGGCGGAGGACTACTTCGCCCGTGCGGATGACGGTTATCTGGCGCTGGGACACAACGCTGGGCGGCAGCAGCTGATCTCCCACCGGGCGTACGCCGCGATGCGCGCCGGCGACCTCGACCGCGCGGAACAGCTGTACGCCGAGGCCTCCGCGATCTTCGAACGGCAGGGCCAGTTCGAGGATCTCGCGGTCTGCGATCAGGCGCGTGCCTCCCTCGCCGAGCGCCGCGGCGACGCCACCGGCGCGAACGACCTGATGGCGTCGAGCCTGGCCCGCTTCGAACGGCTCGGCTCCGCGATCGCCGCCGCCGACACCATGCTGCTGGCCGCCCAGCAGGCGTACGACCGGGGCGACATCGCCGAGCTGCAGCGGCTGGCCCAGGCGGCGCGCGATGTGTACCAGGAGCGCGGGGTGTACGAGCGGTGCGCACAGGTGGACCTGACGCTCGCCCGGATCCTTGAGGACAACCTGAACCGGATCAACCCCGGCGACTACGAGCCGGCGTCGATCACCACCGCGATCGCCACCGCGATCTCCCTCGCGCTTCCCGTCGCGCTGGCGCTGGAGGCGGCACGCTACGACTTCGCCACCGCCCACGCGCGCAGCCAGTGGCTGGAACTGGCAGACGACGCCATGCGGCTGGCCTTCCGCCTCGTCAACCGCAGCGGCGATCAGGGGCTGCTCTTCGAACTGGTGGAACACCGCTGCGCGGGCGCCTCGCTGGTTCTGGGCCGCACCGACCGTACGCCGCCGGCTGCCCCCGGCGAGGGGACGGTCTTCCCGGACGCCGCCATGAAGACGTACGCGCCCGCCGACGGCCCGATGACGCTGGGCGGCGTGGCGGCCGAGGCCGCCGCCTCCGTCGGCCTGCGCGTCGCGCCGCCGCCGAGGGTGGTGATGTCACCGGAAACGGGCCGCATCGCGCTTGAGCAGTACATCAAGGCGGCCGAATTCCGCTATCACCGGCGGATCGTGAGCGAGGAGGAGGTGCTGTTCTGGTCGCCGACGGCCTGACCAACCGCCCGGTGGTCCAGGTCCGGCTGGCCGACGCCGGCGACCTGTACATGACCTGGACGTGGACGCGCGTGGCCCAGGGATTCGGCACCGGGCACGCGCCCTTCGAGGAGGTCGCCCAGGCGGTCCGCGCGCTGACCGCCGCACTGCCCGGCGCGGGCGAGGGGGCGGAGGGGATGCGGCGCGCCTTCGCGTCGGGTGCGATGGCCGCGTACGAGGCCGAACGCCGGCTCGCGCGCGTGCTGGCCGAGGCGTTGTGGCCGCCGGGCCTGACCGAGCAGATCCGCCACGTGTCGGAGCGCGCGGGCCGCCCGCTGGTGCGGATCCAGCCGTCGCCCCGGGTCGCCCAGGTCCCGTGGGAGGGGCTCGCCGTGGAGGATGACGATGACGGCAGCGGCGGTGACGTACGGCTCATCGACCTCGCGGACGTCGTGACCACCGCGCCGGCCTCGCTGCGGCGGCCCGGCGCCGCCACGCGTCCGGCACCGGACGCCGAAGCCGAAGCCGTCGTGCTCGTCCTCGACCCCCGGGTGCCCGGGTTCCGGGCTGACTCCCCGCTCGGCTCGGTGCTGGGTCCGCCCGGGGCGGACCCGGCGCTGCTGTCGCTCGTACAGCGCCGTCTCGACGCGGGCACCGTCGTGCCGCCCGTGGCCACTCCCGCCGAGGCGTTCCGCCGCACCGATCTGGACCGGGACTGGCTGGGCGGCGTGCTGAGGAAGGGGGCGCGCCGGCTGATGTACGTCGGGCATGTGAGCGGCGCGCCGGTCGAGAGCGGGCAGAGCGAGGACGGCACGCTTCATCTGTGCTGCGGTCCGGGAACCGATGGGCTGACGGATGTGATCCGCACCCACCGGCCGCTGTCGGCCAAGGATCTCCTCCTGGGCACGCTCCCCCTGCGGGCCGACGGCGTCCCCGGGGCCCAGCTGTGGCCCGCGCCCGCGCGCGTCGCCCTGATCGCCTGTGAGAGCGGCGGCGATCTGCGGTTCGCCGAGTCGTTCGGCCTGGCGTCCGCGATGATCCACAACGGTGCCGAACTGGTCACCGCCACCCGCTGGGTGCTGCCCACCAGCCTTGCCTTCCACCGGCTGGCCGACGTGCCCGAGCCCGTACGCCCGCTCACGGAGGCCGTCATCGCCGTCGACACCGCCCACGAACACCGCGACCCTGTGCACCGCCTCGGCGTCTGGCAGCGAGAGCAACTGGACCGCTGGCGCACCGGCGGCCGGATCGAACACTCGCCCCTGCTGTGGGCGGCCATGACCTGCATCGTCAGGTGACGGGCAAGAGGTGGTAGAGGGAGATCACGCCCGCCGCGACCGCCGCGATTCCGGCGAGCAGCAGTGTGACGATGAACCTGACGCTCGTCGCCCGCTCGCGGCGGTCGTGGTCGAGGTCGGGGGTGAGGACGGACGGGTCGGCGGGCGCGTAGTGGATCGTGAGATCGCGGTCGAGGGACAGGCTGGGGTCCGGGATGCCCTCGCGGCACAGCGCGGTGACAAGGATTCCCTCATGGGTGGTGAAGGCGACGACGGGAGCGTGGTTGACGATCTCGTCGCCCTCCCCGTCGGTGTAGACGTCCTTGGTGACGGCCACCACGCGGCCCGGGACGGCGACGGATTCGGCCAACAGAGCCGCGCGGGCGCGCGCAAGTTGACAGTCCCGGCTGATCGCGACGATGAGGAACAGCAGGCCACCGAGGCAGATCAGCCCTCTCGGCCAGCCCCACACGAAGAACGCCTGGATGACCAGCCCCACCAGCAGCAGGAAGACCGTGCAGTTCGGCCCGCCCATCCCTCGCGTCTCCCCCCACATGTCCAGCATCAGGTGGAACCGCTCCGGCCGCCCCTGTGGATAACGCACCGGGAACTCCCGGCCCACCCATGCTGTTTCCACCACGTGGCCGTTCTTCCCCGCGTGCCGCAGCCTGAACTCCCGCCCCGTGGCCGGGTCCTGGAACGCGACCGTCACTGGTATCCCGGGTCTCTTGGAGTCACCGTGGTCCGGCTGATGCACCTCCACCACCCGCGCCGTCACCCACACCGCCCGCTGTGGCCGCGTCACCCCGGCCAGTGAGCTCCCGTACCCGACCAGCGCCAGCCCCGTCGGCACCGTCCACCACAGGCCCAGCATCCCCTGACCGTCCATCCGAGTCTCCCGCCGTCCTTGGTGTGCTGCGTCCGCTACTGCGCGGAGAGGTTCTCGGCGATGGTCAGGAAGACATAGAGGTTCGCGATCCTGCTGACCGCGTCGGCATCCCAGGCATCGGATACGCCGGTTCGCATGACCCGGGCCCAGCCAGCCCTGAGCTGGATTTCCTGGACATCGGGCCAGGAGAGGAGACCCTTCTGCGCGGTGGCTATGCCGAGACCGGAGACCTCGAAGGCACCGAAGCGGACGGTCTCCCCCGCCAGTACCGCTTCCAGTAGTTTCGTCCCCTGGGCGTGGACCACGGCCTCCTGCATCCTGGACCCCCAGGTCTCGGGGTTCTCGAAGAACTCCGTGATCGTCGCGCTCGCGCCGGGGGCGAGAGCGACGTAGGTGCAGTGCCGGTAAGCCGGCGCACCGTTGGAGTACGTCTGGGTGATGTCCTGGTAGAGCCTGACGGAGTCCCAGCGAATGGCAACCAGGCCGTCGCCGGCCTGCGGTTGCGCGATCATCCCGTTCTCGAAGAGATGGAGTCGCTTGGAGGCCTGCTTCGGGTTGAAGTCCGGCAACTTGCGCAGCGTCCAGAGGTACACCAGGCCAGGGACCACGAACATGAGCAGCAGCGTGACAATCGCCAGCCAGATGGCGGCGGAGATCAGCTTGTTCAGGCGTTTGGGGGCGAAGGTGGTCTCCAGCGCGCCGAGGTTGTGACGGGCCGCCAGGTCTGCGGCCTCGGGCGTCAGAGCGGTCGGTGCTGCCATGAGTTGCTGCCTCGCGTCGGGTTGACCGGACCGAATGGAATGGCGAGCGGTCCGCAGGCGGCGTCGGTCAGGCCACCCCGCCGTAGAGGTAGCCGCCGGGATTCGCGGGATCGGCCAGCAGGAGTACCTGGTCGCCGGCACGGGGGATCTGCAGCTTGGACACCAGGGTCTGCAGGGTGACCTGGCCGCCCGCCGCTCCGGTCGGTTGGACGACAAGGTTCACCACCGGGTCAAAGTTGACCAGCTTGCCCGTGTCGCTGATCGACACGACGACCGCCGGGACGGTCGGTATCCCCGCGGCGAGCAACTGCTGGACCTCACCACCGGACTTGTAAGCGCCGATGGACTGCTGGACTTCGGCGAAGTTCTCGCTGCCCATGAACGCGCGCGTGGCCCGACCGTAGAAACCCTTGCCGCTGGCCACCTGGTCGACGATCTCCGCGGCCTTCTCCTCGCGGCTCCGGCGACGCCTGTCGAAGACTCCCATGACGCACTCTCCTCTGCACTGTTGGCTGCGGACTACCGACTGCGCACTGCCGACCGGGCAGTGCCGCCGAGTATGTCCTGACGGTGTGGACGCTAGGTGCGCTGCCGTGCCTACCGATCCCAGGTTCACGTCCCGGCGGGGCGGTGGGGGAGTAGGCGTCGGATTTTCTTGCAGACGGAGACGTGCTTGCGGCTCGCTCCGGTGAAGGGGGCGCGGTCCCAGTCCCGGAGGCGTTCGCGCACCCGCGTACCGGCGAGTTGCGCCATCAGATCAAGCTCGCTCGGCCAGGGGAGGGTCGGGCCTGGTACTCCGCCGGCTCACCTGAGGGCGTGTCATGCGATTGGACGGATGTCGAAGCGGGCCGGGCCCGACGCCGTCAGGTCGCCGCGCCGGTGGCGTCGCCGCGCGTGCCGGCGTTGGGCCGGCGGTCGAACCTGGGATCGGTAGGCGCCACCCGACCACGTATCGTCCGCACCGTCAGACAGGGCCGACGGCGAGGAGGGACCCGTGGTCAAGACGATCATCCGGGCGGTTCTGGCCGCGGGCCTGTCCGGCATCTCCTCGGCCCGGCGCGGTGCCCGCCATTCTACGATGCAAATCGTGGGACGCTTCGGAAAGCGTGGGTTCTCATGTCGGCCAGCTGGTTGTTGCTGATACCCGTCGCCGCTCTCGTGGTCATCGTGCTCGGTGCGATTGCTGTGCTGAAGCTGCAAAAGGTCTCGCTCGAGCGAAACGAGCCCAGGTCAGCGCCGGCACCACGCGCCGCGGCTCCGACCGGATTCCAGCAGTCGTCGCAGGAGAGCCGAGAGGAATTTGTGCGGAGGCACTGGCAGCGCCCCGGCGTGGTTGCCAACGGGGTGACCCTGGTCGATCTCTACGACCGCATCCGGGCCCTTGAGGAACGCGTCACCAGAGCCGAGCAGCATTCCGCGTCACCACCACCGCCTGACTGAACCAGGGTGGAGTCAATCGGTTGATGCAACAGCTGCTGTGACAAGCCGTTCCTCAACCGGTGTTGGAACGTGCGGGTCGAACAGGGTTCCTGGTCGGGTGATCTTTTGGTGGGCGGGGCATGAAGGCAGGGCCTCTTGGTAGCTCGGGGGTGCGATCCCATCCGAGCGGTTCCAGGAGGCCCTGTTGTCGCAGTTGTACGCGCCCGACCCCGTTGCCTTCAACTCGTCCCCTCCATCGTGTGATTGCCTCGCGCACGTGTACGGGAACGCGGCTGATCATCCTGATCGGGTGCGCCGGTATCCCTCGGACATGACGGATGCGGAGTGGGCGGCGGTGCGTCCGTTGCTGCCGGCTCCGGCCTGGATGGAGGGCAAGGGCGGGCAGCCCGAGGGCTACTGCCACCGCTGGATGATCGACGCGATCCGCTACCTGGTCGCGGGCGGGATTTCCTGGCGTGCGATGCCCGCGGACTTCCCGGCCTGGGGCCGGGTCTATGCCTTCTTCCGCCGGTGGCGGGAGCACGGGCTGGTCGCGGAGTTCCACGACCGGCTGCGTGGGAGGGTCCGTGAGCGCGAGGGCCGGGAGGCGGAGCCTTCGGCGGGGATCATCGACGCGCAGTCGGTGCGGGCCTCCGCCTTGGTGCCGGTTTCCTCGAGCGGGTACGACGGCGGGAAGAAGGTGCCGGGCCGCAAACGGCACATCGTGACCGACACGCTCGGCCTGCTGCTGGTCGTCGCGGTGACAGCCGCGAACGTCGGCGACCGGGACGCGGCCGTGCCCCTGCTACGACGACTGCGGTCGCTGCACCGGGAGATCACTCTGGTCTGGGCCGACGGCGGTTACACCGGCGGCCTTGTCTCCTGGTGCCGTCAGGAACTCGCGCTCACTCTGGAGGTCGTCAAGCGCACCGACGCCATGGAAGGCTTCGTGGTGCTGCCCCGCAGGTGGGTGGTGGAGCGCACGTTCGCGTGGCTGATGCATTCGCGCCGTCTGGCCCGTGACTACGAAACCCTGACCGCCACCAGCGAGGCCATGATCCAGTGGTCGATGATCACGCGGATGAGCCGCCGCCTGGCCCGGCCACGGGCCCGCGGACGGCGCTGAACATCCCCGACGCTTCCTGGACCAGCCATCCGCGCTCCGCCAGTCGCCTCGCCTTCGACCGCACGCCCTCCACCTTCGCCGGCGTCGGTTCCAGCCCCAGCATCACCGCAATTTCCTTGGCCTTCACCGGCTCCCGACCCGGCCGGTCCGCCAGCATGCCCAGGATCCGCTGGTAGTCCGGCGAGAGAGCCGTCGCCGACAGACCTTCCCGCCAGGACGGCACTGTCGTTCCCGGCAACGGCGCGGAAGCGGGCACTGATTCCGCTTCCGTCTCCGCCTCGGTCAGGGCGGTGGTCCCGGTAGCGGACGCGGCCAGGGCCTCGACGAGTTCCTCCCGCGCAATCACCCGCCGGTCCAGCTCGATCTCTGCAGCCTCCAGCGCCGCAGCCGCCCGGGCCGCCGCCTCCCGCAGATCCTCGACCCGCTCGCGAGCAGCCGATTCCCGCACCTCCAGCAACCCCAGAATCGACGCCACCGCACACCCCTCACCGAACCAGCGGAACAGAACGTCGGGACTCTCCCTCACTCCGACCGAAACAATGCCTGACCAGCGGAAATCAAACGATCACGTTCGGTTGAGATACGGCTTCTGAGACCGAACCAGGTCGACTGAGGCGGGACGGTCTCGGCCCGTTCGAAGACCCCGTCACTGGCCCGTCTCGACGGAGCTTGACCAGTCCCATCAAATTTTGATCGCGCCACGGTGAGCCGGTACGAGAATCAATGAAGTCAGGCGAAGGGGGTACTCAGGATTCCCAGCGGCATAGCTGGTTCTGTGAGCGCCTGGTCCGTCCTGCACCAGGCGATCGCGGCGCGAGCCCAGATACGCATCGCCATAGGCCCCTATGCGCTCGCGGGGCCGGCCTCCCCGGCCCCCACGACGGCCGCCGCCTCGAGCAGGGTTCAGCCGTCGACCTCCACCGCTCGCTGCTCCCCCGGCTGCCAGCCGCGGGCCAGCGCTACGTCGAGCAGGGCCCGGACGGCGCCCGGCTCGTGCAGGTTCAGGGACTCGCCCTGGGTGAGGCTCACCCCGCCGGAGCCCATGGGGGCCCCGCCCGGAACGTGCCGTCCCGGTCCGTCGGCGAAGACGATGCGCAGCGGGCCTCCGCTGCCGCCGGCTGTGGGGAGAGGGTGAGGGTCTGGCGGCAGTCCACGGACCGGCCGTCGCCGTCCCTGTCGTGGCTGTGGCGCATCGTCCACGTGTATATGCGCCCGTCGGCGACCAGTCGGCGGGGTTTCTTCGAACGGCGAGGCACAGAGCCAGGGCAGCACCTGATAGATGCACCCTGGAGAGGCGGGACTGAGGCGAGGCGTATACCGCGGTATACGCCTCGGCCCGTTCGGAGACTCCGTCACCCGACGGTTCGGGCAGCCGCGCTGATACTGCGTCCGCGTATACCGCGGTATACATTTTCGCCACGCGGAACATCCAGGGTGGTGCAAATGTCCGGATCGATCATCTGCAATGCTGTTCCAGTCCGAGTACCGAGAACCCCTCGGGAAGCACACGGAAACGGAGCATCATGGCCTCCTCCATTCTCGTTGTATCCACCGACCCACAGGGATCCACCATCTGGTGGGCCGACCGGATCGGCGACAACCTCCCCTTCGACTTCGCGACTGCCCACGAGGACCCCGACAGCCTCGCGGAACTCAAGAACCTGGGCGCTGAGATCCACGTCATCGCGAACCAGAAGGGTGGAGTCGGCAAGACGACCACCACGGTCAACCTGGCAGCAGTTACGCACGATGTTCTCGGAAGCAGCGACCAGCGGCAGCACATCTTCATCGACACCCCCGGCAGCCTTGAGAACGAGCACATCCTCGCGGCCGCACTCGACATCGCCGATGACGTCCTGGTCCCGCTCCCCCCGGAACCTCTTGCGTTCGACCCGACCGCGCGCACTATCACCCAGGTGATCGCACCCCGGGGGCTGCCGTACAAGGTCGTCGTCAATGCCTGGGATCCGCGCGACGGCAAGGCCGACCGCGATGAGACTCTTGAGTACATCGACGCCATGGGCTGGCCACGTGCCAACACCGTGATCCGCCGGTACAAGATTCATACCCGTGCGGCGGCCGAAGGCAAGGTCGTTACCCAGTACGCCGACAACGGCACCACGCTCCGAGCACGCGAAGACTACTTCCGGTTGGCGCTGGAGCTCGGATACGGAGGCCGCCGCTGATGGCTGGCCGACGACTCAACCTGGCCACCCTGGCCGGAGCAGCCGTGGAGAGCACCCCCGGCAGCAGCAAGCCCACTCTGGTTCACGTGGCGCCCGACCAGGTGGCGCCCACTCCCCTCAACCCCCGCCAGGACTTCGACCCAGTCAAGCTCGAAGAGCTCGGCAACAGCATGCGCACCGGGCAGCTTCAGCCTTGTGTCGGGATCACCCGGGCCCGCTACGTCAAGCTGTTCCCCGAACACGAGGAACTGCTGCCGGACTGCCGGATCGTCATGGCCGCAGGGGAGCGGCGATGGAAGGCTGCCGTCCACGTCGGACTCCCTACGCTCGACGTACACGTCCGCGAGGACATCGCCGAGTCCCGCGTCAGGTTCCTCGCGGCTGTTCTCACAGAGAACGTCGAGCGGTCGAACTTCAACTACATCGAAGAAGCCCGTGGTCTTCAGCAGATGCTGGAGATGACCAACGGCAACCAGACGCAGGCTGCAGAGAAGCTGCAGAAGTCGAAGCAGTGGTTCAGTCAGCGCATCGGTCTGTTGCGCCTCTCCGAGGAGATGCAAGCACTCGTCATCTCCGGCGAGCTCAAGGCGTTCCGTGACATGCGGATGTACTCGGCCATGCCGCCCAGCGATCAGCTCGCCGCGTGGAAAGCCGATCGGATGGCTGCGAAGCAGAAGGCGGACAGGAAGGGATCCCCCACGCCTGCCCCTAGCCCCATGCCTGCCCCCGGCCCCGCGCCTGCGAGAGAGACCGCCGCACCGGCACCCAAACCTGAGCCGGCGTATACCGCGGTATACACATCCTCCAGTTCGGAAGCAGGATCAGAGCAGCCCGTGCCGCGCGCAGAAGAGCCGCTGCCAGCCGAATCACCGGGAACTGTCCCGCTCGAAGCGTTGCCCGTCCCTGTGCCACGCGACGCCGCTCCTGAATCGCCCGAAGTCGAGCTGATCCCTGTCACAGAGCAGAAGCAGGCTCTGGCCAACTGGGAAAGGTGGTTTGACCGGCTGATGGGGGAACTGTCCGAGCTGGACCGGCACATGCTGACGAAGAAACTCCAGCGCGTGATGCTTAGTGAGACCAGCCGGGTCGAGGACTCCCAGGCATAGCGTCAAGCGTCATTGGCGGCCCCGTTCTTTCACCTGGTGGTGGGGGAGCGGGGCCGCTTTGTCGTGGCCTGGTCGGATTCAGTGGGCACCTACACCTGCCGGGGTTCTTCGGTCACACGGCTGACAGTCGAGGGGTTGCGGCCTGGATTGCCGAACTGGAGAGCCGAGGGAAAGGCAAGCAGAAGCAGCGGATGCACACGCAGCCTGCGGCCGTCTCGCGGCAGCCCCCGGAGCAGACCCGGTTTACCGCGGTAAACCAGAGCGAACCTGAAAGTGCAGGACCTTGAGACGGCCAAGCCCTCACCGGAACTGGAGACGCCGTCGGTCACTCCTGTTCAATCGACTGCCCCCAAGCCAGGCACTGAGGCGGCTGGACCGCCTGATCCGACGTTGCCGGAGCCTCGCCGGAAGCCATCGGCAGATCTGCCGGCTGCCGAGCATCCGGCACTGGATGCCCCGAAGGATGTTGCGGGGGACTGGCAGCTACCGCCGGGCGGGCGGGAGCCGGTGTTCGACGCTCTCATGGCGCGGATGGGCGAGCTCGACCGGCACAGGCTGACGAAACGACTGCACAAAGTCACGGGTGAGGAGCTCGCGACAGCTCCGCAGCCAGGCAGCCCGTGACCACGATGGCCTGACAGTGCTGCGGCCCCGTTCTTCCGCCCGGCGGTGGGGGAGCGGTACCGCTCTTCTCGTGGCCGGTTGGATTCCGGACACCCCCGCATGCTCCTCGACCACGCCGGCCTCGTCGTCGAACCGTCGGCCGCACTCGGCATCGCGGCGATCCTCGAAGACCGCGACCGCTTCGCCGGCCGACACGTGGTCACCATCGTGTGCGGCAGCAACGTCGACGTGGACGCCTACCACCGCTGGGTCGGCTCGGCTCCCGTCCACAGGTCTTGATAAGCGCTCGAAAGGTCCCTCGGAGAGCGCTGGCCACACCTTCCTCACCCGTACGGAGCATTCAATGCCCGTTCAGGACAGGCTAAATCGGCTGTACGGCCTCCTGGCGGCCTGCCAGCCGTTCAGGCACCTCGTCATACCGACCCCTTGCCAGCAGGCCGCCAGCACCGCCTTTCCGTCTGCCGGATTTGATCAGAAATGTGGATTCTTACCGCTTTCATCGAAGCGTTGCTGCCCTGTCTCACCGAAGGCTGAGTAAATCTCATCGAAGTCTGAGCGAACGCCGGAGGTGGCCCACTGATCGATCTCAGCGCCAACCACGGCTCCTGGTCCCGCGTCGGTTTCCCAGAAAGTTCGTGTGAACCAGTCCGCGGGTCGAAGGCCTTACCGGGGTGAAGGCAGACACGACAGGCTGAGGGAGCAGGCATGGTGGTTCAGATGATCCGAGCGGCGCTTTCGCTCGCAGGCGGCATCCGGACAGGAAGGGAAGGCGGCATGTGGCACACGATCCGGAGCTGGGTCGAGGGCAAGAACGCGGCAACGTTCGAACGGGAGCGGCGTACGACTCTACTCACGGCGCCGCTGGCAATTCAGCAAGGCGGCAGGATCTACGACCAGCGGGCCGACGGAAGCGTCCTGGAAATCACGGTCCCCGTGCAGGAGCGGCTGGACGTCATCGTCGGTGAGTCCGTCCGCTGCGATCGCGCTGTATCGGCGCCCTCAGAACTACTCCCTACCCGTCACAACGCTCTCACCACGGCTGAGGAGGAGTGACCAATGTCCCTGCCCATCTCTCCTCCGCCAGCACGGCCGTTGACGGCTCGGCGCGCTGAGCTGCCAGAAGGCACCGGGCTGTACAGGGTCCACCACAAGCGCATCTCTTCGACAGCGTTCAACCCCCGCCCAGCGCACATCTTCGGGGGCGGACGCTTCGACGGCACGCCGGAGGATCCGTATTCTTACCTCTACGCGGCCCAGACTCCCGAGGCGGCCGTCGCAGACACGCTGCTGAGGGCGACGACGTTCAACCCTGATGGGTTGCGACTAGTTCCACTGGCGGCGGTTGTGGACCGTCAACTCGCTAAGGTACGGACCACTGACCCTCTTCTGCTTATTGACCTGACGACAGCGGAGGCTCTCCATGCCGTCGGGGCTTCCTCCGAACTTGTTCTCTCCGAAGACTTCGTTCGCGCACGGGCCTGGTCCTCGGTACTACGCCAGCACAATCCCTGGGCCCAGGGGCTCCTGTGGCCCTCGCGCTTCCGCCGCGGAGACCATCTGGTGGTGCTCTTCGGGGATCGCTGCGCCCCCCGCATCCTCACCGAGCACACCAACTGGCCCCTGGCGGCGCGTGCCAACGCGCTTCTGGAGGGTTTGAGAGCTGCGGTCACGCTCCCTCGCCCACCGGCCAAGAACTTCGATGACTTCTTCAAGGCCCACTTCCTACAGATCTGCCGCATCCTCAACGCTCGGCAGAACGACTGGGAGCTCGCGCAAGAGGCAACCAGCCGGGCCTTCGAGATCGCCTACCGCAAGTGGCCGGAAGTGAGTGAACACCCCAATCCCGTCGCCTGGGTGGCCTTCACGGGCCGGCGCATCCTGAATCGGTCGTATCAGAAGCTGGCATCCCGCCCCGAGCGCCCCTTGAACGACTCGGATACGGGCATGCCATGCGACGGCCTCGATGTTGCGTCAACGACGGTGGACAAGATCGCGTTGTACACCGCGATTGGGAACCTGACGCGAGACAAGCGCGAGTGCCTTGTCTTGCACTACGTCGACGGGTACCCCGTCAACGAGATCGCCGAGCTGCTGAATATTCCCCCTGGCACAGTGAAGAGCAGGCTCAGCGCGGCCCGCAAGGGTCTTGAGGATTCACTCGGCTACGACTTCCGTGAGGGAGGCATGCGATGAAGCACGACGCCGAACTCCACGTTGACGGGTTCGACAAGACCTTGTCCGACGAAGAGGTACTCAGCCACCTGGCCGAGCTCCGGCACCGCGTCACCTTGCGCATGCCGATCCTCGACGATGACGACTACGAGGCGGCCGTCGAGGATGCGGCTGACGAGATCGCCGGGCTCTTCAGCTGAGAAGGACGGCCTGGACGTGTGGGTGAAAGCTGTGGCGATGCGCGGGACTCCGGTGGTGCAGGCGTACACGGGCGTGATCCGGTCCGCGTCGGCGGGGGAGTGGATCAGGTCGAACATGGCGGTGCCCCAGCGAGTGCCGGGGGCCGGGATGGCGTCGGCGTAGCCGTCTGTCGCGATGTGTGTCTGGGGGTTCATCAGCCGGCCTCCGCCAGGGTCTTGGTGGAGCGTCATCGCGTTCCCTGGCTCGAAATCCTGAGAGGCCGTGATGAGTGTCTGGGGGCGTTCGCGGCGCGGGTCAGATGGTGGGAGCGGGCCAGGGGACATCGGTTTCGACGGGGGCGGTGTAGTCGACGCCGGGGACGGAGAAGCCGTAGAGGCGGCGGACTTCGTCGCTGAACCAGTCGAGGTCGGCGAGTGCGGTGATGGTGTTGCTGGTGGCGGTGGACCAGTGTTCGGCGACGTCGTTCTGCACGGCGGGGTCGAGTTCCCAGGTGACCTTCCCCTCGTAGCGTGGAGTCCGTGATTGCAGGGGAAGTTGAGGGTGAAGCTTCCCCTTGATCGTGGACACCTGGAGACTGGGCCGTGAGAGCCCAGAGGAAGCAGTGCCAGGTGGGAAGCAAGTACACGAAGCGGTACTCGGACGAGTACAAGCGGGACGCGATCGAGCTCGTGCGGTCGTCGGGCCGGACGGTGACCGAGGTCGCCCGGGAGCTCGGGGTCAGCTCGGAGTCCCTGCGGGGCTGGGTGAAGAAGGCCCGTGCCGCTCAGGACACCGGATCCGGTCCCGCCGCCGGGCGAGCCGACGACCGGGACGAGGAACTGAAGAGGCTGCGGAAGCTGACCGGCGAGCAGGCGAAAACAATCGAGATCCTGAAAAAAGCGACGGCCTTCTTCGCGAAGGAGAGCGACCGGTGAGCGAGATATGCCGGTTCATCCACGCGGAGAAGGCGAACTACCCGGTCACGCTGCTGTGCAAGGTGACGAAGACCGCCCGTTCCACGTACTACGCGTGGGTGGCCGGACGGGAAGCCCGCGCAGCGCGGCGGCGGGCCGATGAGGCCCTGGCGCACGAGATCACGGTGATCCACCTCGCGTCCCGGCGGAACTACGGCGTCCCGCGCGTCACCGCCGAACTGCGTCGGCGGGGCCGGCCGGTCAACCGCAAGCGGGTGGAACGGGTCATGCGGGAGCACGGCATCGCCGGGAACAGCCGGCGCACCGGACGCCGCAGCCTGACCAGGGCCGACACCAAAGCCGCCCCGTCGCCGGACCTGATTGGCCGGGACTTCACCGCCACCCGCCCCGGCACGAAGATCGTCGGGGACATCACCTACATCCCCACCGCCGAGGGCTGGCTCTACCTCGCCGCGTGGCTGGACCTGGCCACGCGCGAGGTCATCGGCTACTCGATGGCCAACCACCACCGCACCGAACTCGTCGTCGACGCGCTCGACATGGCCGCCGCGCTGGGCCGCCTGGAACCCGGCTGCGTGATCCACAGCGACCGCGGATCGGAATACACCTCCCGCCAACTGCGCGACAGAATCGGCCTGTTGGAGCACAGGCAAAGCATGGGCCGGACCGGGAGCTGCTTCGACAACGCCGCCGCGGAGAGCTTCTGGGCTGTGCTCAAAGAGGAGATCGGCACCCGCTTCTGGCCCGACCGCGCGACCGCCCGCGCCGGCATCTTCGACTTCATCGAGACCTTCTACAACAGACGCCGCCTGCGCAAGCACGTCCACTGGGGCTACCTCGCACCCCACGAGACACGCCTGCGCTACCAGCAGGATCAGGCCCTCGCGGCGTAACGGCGACGTGTCCAAGATCACGGGGAAACTTCAATCACGAGCACGACGATCTCACGGACGGATCGAGGAAACAGTCCCTAGCTAGGGGGTGTCCTGCCGGGCGAGCCAGGCCAGGGCCTTCGCGCGTTCCGCCTCGGTCGGTGCAGGGCTCACCTGGTCCGGATAGCGGATGAGGTAGTGCTCGCGGGCGAGCCTCAGGCCGACGGCACGGGCCTCCGGGGAGAGGCCGGGGTGCTCGGCGACCTCCTGGGCACGCCGCCACCAGCACACGCTGCGCGGGTCGACGGCGTAGTGCCACAGCGGCTGTCCCGGGTCGGCCACGCCGATCAGCACCCGGTGCAGGACGTACTCGCTGATGCCCGGGGAGCCGAACAGCCGGTCGGCCACGAGCAGCGGGTGCTCGCCATCGAGGCGGGCCCGGACCAGCACCCAGGTCATCAGCTGGCCCACGTCGTGGGCGGGCGAGGTGACGACGTCCCACAGCTCGGCGGCCTTGGCCTCGTCGGGCGCGCCGAGGTGGGTGAGGAGCCGCAGCTCGTCCTTCCAGAGCGGCCGGGCCCCGTTCCACCAGGAGACCAGCTTTCCCGCGGCCGGATGGTCCAGGTCGAGGGCGAGACAGGTCAGGGTGACGAGCGGGTGGCGCCATTCGGTGTACGTGGTCCGGTACTTCTTGGTGAGGTCCTTCAGCCGACGAGGCAGCAGTGCCTCGACGTCGGACGCCGTGGCCAGTCCGTGGGCGTGGAGGAGTTCGAGGCAGAAACCGAGCCCCTGCAGACCGGTCGTGGGGTCGGCCACCCGGTCCCGCAGCCAGCGCACGTCGGCGTCGGTGAGCGTCCGGTACCGGTGCCACACGTCGCCCAGTCTGCCCTCGGACCCGGTGAGGTCCGGTCCGGTGCCGGACAGAAGCCCGGCCCGGGCGGCCTCGTAGCGGTCCACGGCGGCCAGCGCGTCGGCGGTGTCGACGCCGGTGAGCACGGTCTGGCCGGGCCGGAGCGCCTCCTCCCGTACGTGCTGCACCCGGTCGCGGGCCGCGTTCGCGGCGAGGACGCGCAGGGCGCGCGGCAGCCTCGCGTCGGTGGCGAAGCGGACCACCGCGAGGGTGGCGTACAACCGGCCGGCATGGTGCTTCGCCCCCGTCTCCCGTCGCCAGTCGGCCGTGACCGCCCCGATCAGCGCGTCGTACAGCCCGTGCAGTGACGTCTCCGGCAGGTCGTGCGCGGCCAGTTCCGCCGCGAGGGCCGCCGCGGCCCGTACCGCGTCGGGCTCGTGCAGCGACCGGTGCAGCGCCAGCCAGGCGTGGACCGGGGCGCGATGGCCCGCGAGCGCGGCCTCCCGCACGACGGCCAGGCCCCGCTCGGACGGCACCCGCGACAGGACACCGGCCGCCCGGGAGCCGAGGTCGCCGACGATCTCCCACGCCTCCTCGTGGCGGTGCCGCAGCAGCGCGTGGACCAGCTCCTCCCAGGCGCCCCACTCCGTGAGCCGTCCCTCGTACTCCTCCCGCCAGGCGCGCAGCAGCCGCCCCGTCTCGTCGGGGGTGAGCCCGTCCCGCCGCTCCAGCGGGACCACGAACCGGGTCGCGGCGGAGAGGTCCGGGACGTCGTCCAGCCGCTCGTGCAGCCACGCGGCCTCGGCGGGGGACAGCGGCCGGTACCGGAGGACGCCGGCGGAACGGTCCACCGGCTCGTCGAGCGCGGCGAGGAACTGCCGTACGCCGTCGGGGTCCGTGGGCTCGGGCAGGCCCGCCTCGTCCCGGGGGGTGATCCGGTCCAGCCGGAAGGCGCCCTGCGGTCCGCCGTCGACGACCCGGAAACCGGCAGGCCCCGCGCCGAGCCCGGCGGCGACGGCGGCGTGGTCGCCGCCCCAGTGCAGCAGCAGTTCGCCCCTCAGGGCGCCGGAGCGGTCGAAGGCCCGCCCATGGGACTGCCAGTGCCAGTACGCGAAGGAGACGGGGCCGGTGAGCCCCCGCGCCGCGTGGAGTTCGGCGGCGTCCTCGTGGCCGTCGGACTGGGTGTAGCGGCACCGGTTCGGCGGCGGAAGGACGAGGAACCCGTCGCCGTCGAGCCCCTGCCACCATGCCGTGACCACGTCGAGGTCGGAGCGCCGTCGCCGCGCCGCCCGGCGACGAGCGGCGGGGGCGGTGGGGGCGTTTCCGGGGTTGTTCACGTGCTGCTCCCTGGGCTTTCCGGGGTCCGTCGCGGACGGCTCTCCCATCCGCGAACCACCCTCCCACAAGGGTCTGACACGCCCTCATCCTCCGGCGTGCGGCGGACGACGGGCGGCGGACGACGGGCGGGGAACGGGCCTCCGTCCTAGCTAGGGCTGCGACAGGGCCTCCCGGACGGCGTCGATACCGAGGGCCAGGTCCGCGTGGAAGCTCTGGTGGAGGTCGAAGTTCCGGGTCGTGTCGACGTAGTAGCCGTCCGGCAGGGTCGACTCGGCACGCGAGAGGTCGCTGTTCAGTTCGTCGAGCTGGTGGATCATCCGGTGGGTGTCGCTCAGGGACTGCGTGAGGGCCTCGGCGAGCGAGCCGCCGGACTGAGGGGAGGTGTCCGCACCGGGCCGGTGCGACGCGCGCAGCGCCGCCCGCACCGCCGCGCGCCGGAACTGGGCCAGGGCGAGGGACGCTTCGATCCCGTCGTAGGAGACCTCGTTCGTCCAGGGGTCGTCATGGGCGAGGCCCGCCGCCAGGAAGCCGACGCGGCGCGGGACGTCGAGGTCCTTCACCGCGTCGAACATCGGCGCGGCGAGCGCGGCGTCCTGTGCCAGTGCGACCGCGAACGCCTGGGCGTCCTCCCTCCGGAACTCGTCTCTTGTGGCCCGTGTCCCGGACCTCTCGGCCTCCCGCCGGAATCGCTCCACCTGAAGGGCGAGCACCGCTCCGAGCCGTACAGCCGCCAGCTCGACCGCGGGAAACCCGCCGAGCGCAGCCTCGCGGCCCTGCGCGTCGCACCGGGCGAGGCCGGCCGCGTACGCCCGTACCCCGGATGGCGCGGGCTCGGCGAACGAGTGCAGCACTGGTGCGCCGAAGGGCGGCACGGGGAGCGAAGGGCCGAGGTTCCACAGCGGCGGTACGGGGGCGCGGCGAGCGGTGGTCCCGTCTGCACCAATGGAGCCGCTCACCTCGTCCAGCCCGGACCGCAGGTCGAGTACGGGATCCAGCGCGGCGGCCAGCTCGCCCAGCAGCTCCGCGAACCTGACGTCTGCCTCCGCGGACCCCTCGGCCGCCCCAGACCCCTCGGCCTCCCCCGGCGCCTCGGCACCTCTGGCCTGCCGTACCCCCGTCTCCGCTTCGAGCAGCTTGCCGACGTGGCGCAGGGTGCGGTGCACCTTCGGCATCGACAGGCCCAGCTCGTACCCGATCGCTCCCGGCGCACAGCCGGCCAACCGAAAGGCAATGACGTTGAGTTGGCGATCGTTCAACTCTCTCAGCGGGGCGAGCGCCACCACCGTTCGGACCTGCACCAGGGCGTCGGTGCTGCCCTTCCCCAGGAGGGCGGGCACCGTCCCGTGCGCTGGGCGGAGCGCTCCGCAGCCGCCGCCGACGGTCATCCGGCACGTCCAGGACCGCAGCGCCTGCGCGGTGACCACGGGGGTCCTGGTGTCCTTCGCGGCCCCGACCACGTTCGCGACCAGCAGGTCCATCCACCGCCGGGCCACTGTCATCGAGTCCTGGGCGAGTCGCGCCGCCTCCACCAGGTCCGCGCCCCGCAGCAGCGACAGGGCGACGAGCGGCCCCGCATGCGCCCGGTAGTAGTCCCCGAACCCGACCCCGCTGACGGACACCGTATCCGCCGGATCTGTCGCCATTAACCCAACTCACCTTCCTTTGCCGCCACTTGTAATTTCCGTCGGAGTTCAAGGTAGAGGCTCGACGCGGGGTGACGGAAACTGCGCCGCCCCCTGGAGCGAGGGCGGGGCAGTCGCGTGGGCGGTGCGCGGCACAGCGAGACCCAGGTCAGACCACCGGGGATGGGTAGGCCGGGTCCTCGAGGCCCGAGACGTGCTGGACCACACGGATGACCTGGCAGGAGTAGCCGAAATCGTTATTGCCTACCAGGCCGCACTCCACATCGTCGACATCCTCATCTGGACCCGACGCTGACCAAAGAGACAGGACCTAGGCGTTTTCACGCGCTGAGATCTGCGATTCTCCTCGTGACCTCTGGAAACGACGACAGGAAGGACGCGGGGATGAGCGGAAGCGGGGGCGGGGTGCCGTGGAATCCATACGGAGGAGGACAACCGCCGGGAGGACCGGGTTCGCCACCCGTGCCGCCAGGGGGCCCATGGCCGCCGGGTCCGGCGCGCCCGCTGACCTTCGGACGTCTCTTCAATCCGATCGCTGTGGGGCGTGTGGTGTTCACGCCGTCCCGGCCGGACCGTGTGAACGACCCGGTGGTGAAGAGGGTGCAGGTCTTGCGGACGGTCGTCGGCCTGGTCGCTGTCACGTGGATGCTGTTGTCCTACGGGCTGGCATCAGACGCCGACTCCGTACTGAACGACCGCTTCGGCCAGATCCGTACCACCCTCATTGTGCTGGGGGTGACGTTCCCGGTCGCCGTCGCCGCCTTCATCGCGGCGGCCCGCCCACCCAACCGGCGCCTGTTCTTGCGCCGCGCGGGTAAGCCCGCCGGGGCGCTGCTCGCGTTGGTCGTCACGCTCGCTGTGCCAAGACTGATCACGGGGCTGGGGTACGTGACCGAGGAAACGAACTGGACGGCGTCGGCAGGGCGGGTGGCGCTGCTGTTCGCCCTGGGGGCCTTCCTGTTGTGGCTCGCCCCCTTTGGCTTCTACGGCATCACGCAGTCACTCGTGCACGTCTTCCGGACAGCAGACCTCCACGAGACGGTTCCACCGCTGCTCGCGACGCTGCTCGTTTGGGAAGTCGCTCTCTTCGACGTATTCCGGGGTGCATACGACGGTGTGCCGTTCGGAGTGCGGGTGGCCTTCATCCTGGGAGCCCCGCTGACCGTCACCGCCGTGGCGATGTGGGAGCTGCGGCGGCTGCGTACGCGGCACGGCATCACCCTGCGTGCAGCACTGCTTCGCTGAACCGTCGCAACGTAGGTTGCCCTTTGGATCTGCTGCTCCCGACCGCCGCCCAACCCGTACGTGTGCAGTATCGGCGCGATCGTGCGGTCCGCTGCCGCAACGCCCTGACCTGCGTACTTAACCTTCGATGAGACGAACTGCAATCCGTCAGTCTTCGGTGAGATTCGCTCAAGGTTCGGTGCGACAGGACACCGGGCCCAGCGCGACTGGCTCGCCACCTACCGGCAGCTCGCCGAACCCCGCCCCCGCCACACCACCGCCCTGCGCCGCCGCCTCCTGGACCTTTCCGCCTACCTGCGGTGGCATCCGTTCTGGTCCACCCCACCCGGCACACCCGCCGCCCGGGTCGAGCTGCGCCGGCTCGCCCACCGCCAGGAGCAGCGCGGGACGAGAGCGGCAAGACCCGGCCCGATGCCTTGTCCTCCCGGCAGGAGGCGATCCTGCGTGCGATCCGGGACTGGATCGCCGAGACCGACGAGAGCCCGTCCGTCCGGCAGATCGGCGAGAAGGTCGGCCTGTCCAGCACCAGCCCCGTCGCCTACCGGCTCGGCCGCCTCGAAGCCCGCGGACTGATCAGCCGCACCGGCCACCGCTGGCGCTCCTGCCGCCTCAGTGCCTGACCCCGGCCATGCCGGGAGGGTCAGCAATTGGGTCAGCGGCCAAGGGGGTCGGCCCGGCCAAGGGGGCCGTGCCGTCCAGTGCCTGCATCTCCGGGGTGACGTACCGCGGCGACGGCCAGGAGGACGCACCGGTCGCGCCGGGTGGCCGCTGCATCGGACAGCGATGACGGGTCCGGCGGCGCACAGGCACTCTGTAGGTAAGTAGTCGGCGTGCCGCCCGGCCGTGGCGGACCCTGCGGCCTGCGGATTTCCCTCCATCGCACCGGATCCTGGCGCGACCAGAGGCGCGACCAGAGGCGCGACCAGAGGCGCGACCAGAGGCGCGACCAGGAGCAGCCCTCCGGGAGCGGGCCACCGGGTTGCTCAACAGGTTGCCAACACCCCCCGACCGGTGTTCGCTGCGCCGCAGGTCACCGCCTGTGGGTCAGCGTCGTCCCAGGGCCGACACCTCTAATTCGATAGAGAGGTCCCCCTCATCCACCCTCCCCGGGGCAAGGGAGTGCGCGGATCGGTGAGGTCCAGGTCCTCAACTAGGCGGCCCGACCACGGGCCCGACCACGGGCCCGACCACGGGCCCGACCACGGGCCCGACCACGGGCCCGACCACGGGCCCGACCACGGGCCGACGTAGGCCGACCACAGGCCCGACCACCGCAGGCCAGGGCCGACTCGACGCGCGAGGAGCGGGAACTTGAGCGCCTCCACGCGGCCCGCGGCCCAACCACGGCAACGCCCGGTTGCCGCGCCTGACCGGGTGATCGCTGACTTACCGTGGTGCGGTCGCTGCGGCCATGAACATCGGCAGCGCCAGGAAGAGCCGGTCGGCCTCGGCCCGTGCACGCTGTTCAGCGATCCAGCTGTCCGTCTGCTCGTGCGTGATGGCGCCGGTGGAGCGGGCTCCTTCGGCCAGTCCGGCGAGCAAGGGCAACATCGCCGGTCCGGTGAACACGCCGGTGTGCACCTCGACCGTCACATCGTCGAAGCCGGCATTCAGCAACAGGCTGCGGTACTGGCGGGCGGCACGCGGGCCAGCGGTCAGGTCTGCGCGGGCGTGGACGATGGTGCGGGTGAGGGCCGGATCGGCGGAGTCGATGATGATGGTGTCCCAGTCCTGGCCGAGCAGCACGATCCGCCCTCCGGTCCTGAGAACTCTGCGGGCCTCTGTCAACGCCCGCTCGGGTTCGGCCAGTTCGTGGAACACCTTGTCGGCGCGGTAGCCGTCCACCGAGGCGTCCGCCAGCGGTAGTTCGTACGCCCCCGCGATCCGGAAGTCCGCCTCGGGCCAGCGGCCGCGGGCGACGGCGATCATGCGCTCGCTCGGGTCTACGCCGACGGCCTTCACACCCCGTTCGGCCAGCTCCGCAACGGCCCGTCCGGCGCCGCAGCCCACGTCCACGGCGGACATTCCGGGTCCGGCGCCGAGCAAGGCGTAGGACTGGGCCCGCAGTTCGTTGGCGCCCGGCATCCGGTCGGCCGAATCGAGCAGCGCGATGAGCTCGTCCGGCAACTGGCTCTTTTGATCCGTTTCCTTGGTCATGAGCACCAGGCTGCGACTTAATGTCGGCATGAAGTCAAGCAAGCACAGGACGCCGGTTGGCGGTGAGCGCGAGCCGATAGGCATCGGCGCCCTCGCGGAACGCTTCGGTCTGGCTACGCACGTCCTGCGTCACTGGGAAGCGATGGGACTGCTCACGCCCACCCGCGACGCCGCTGGCCGCCGCCGCTATGGGAGCGCCGACCTCACACGCGTCGCCGTCATCCTGCGCGCCAAGGAGGCAGGACTCTCCCTCGACATCATCCGCTCTCTGGTCGCTACCGCAGACCCCGCCAAGCGCAAGGACATCCTGCGCGAAGAGGCCGAGGCACTTCGCTCCCGTATTGCGGCAGCGCAGGCGTCTCTCGAATTGATCGAATGTGTCCTTGGCTGCGACCACGAGGACTTCTCCCAGTGCGCCCATTTCCAGCTGATGGTGGCAGATCGCACCGGCACGGACGCTGCGGTCCGCCTTCCCGTCTGACCCCATACGCTCGACGTGTCGCAGCGATGCGAGTCGGCCGCCTGCCGCCGCGTCCCTATCGGCGGGCCAGCCGGTGGCCACGCTGCTCCTGGACCACGATCCGGACACCGCGCTGACACCCCGCTGCACGGGAGCCCGGCGGCCGGGGCGGCCGGGGCGGTCGGTGATGCGCTGCCCGTACGATGACCGGCGTGACCGTCCGCCGTGCCCTTGGCGCAGGCCCCCAGACTCCCGCGCCCAGCATCCGCGCCGCCCAGGCCGACCTGCTCGATGCTCTCCCCGGAGAGCGTCTGTCCGACCTCGATGAACTGCGAGCCCGAGGCGTACTCGGGTCTCGCCCGGCTGCGCCGCCGTCCCCGCGGCGGACCCTTGGGGCCGGTGGCCGAGCCGACGAGGAACTGCTGCCCGCGCCGAGCGCCGTGTGCAGCTCGACGTCCTCGGCGGTGCCGGCCTAGGACACCCCCGGCAGGAGGCCCGAGTTGCTGCGTGCCCTGGACCGTGTCTCCCGCCTTGCCCCGCTGTAGGGCCTACTGGAATGCCCCGAACCCGGACCCGCCCGCAGGGACGGGCGGTGACCGGGTAGGGGGCATTGGCCCCGGTGCCTCGCCCTGTTGCAGCGGGGCGAACGCCTTGTTGTGCTGTGGGTCAGCAGGACATGGGGTTGGTGAACTGCAGGGTCTCGGGTCCCTTGCTGGTGCAGGCGGACTGCTGTCCGCTGCGGAGGTCCCCGATCTCGGTCTGGTCGCGGAAGCCTATGATCCTGGTTTCAGGTGCGCCCTGAACGAAGTGGGGGTAGCGGAGGAACTCCCACGCAGGGAACTTGTCGGCGGTGAGAGACGCGGTGAAGGTGTCCTCGCTCGGCGAAAGGGTCAACCGTGCGTTGATCCGGCCGAAACCGGGCCCGACGCACGTTTCGCCGACGCAGGTGCGTTCCCAGGAGTTCATGGCGGAGACGCCTATGGACAGACCCCTGGAGCTGGTGCGCGAGATGCTGATCAGATTGCGTGCATCCTTTGATGTGTCGCCCACGGACGCGGCATCGGAGACGAACGCGAGGGGGAGGGCGTCACGGCACGGGGGGATTTCCGCGGAGCCGCCGGGGCCGGTGACGCCGACGGGGCATGATTTGTGGGCGTATGCGGCGACTTCGCCGGTGCCGGTGTTCCACGCGACGGTGATCTTCGCGGAGGCGGCCGGGTTCGCGGTCCAGCTGCGGTGGTCACCGATGGCGTCGGTGAAGAGGGTCTTGTTCCGGATGTAGGCGCGGGCCAGCACGATCCCGCGGTCCTTGCCGGGGGCGACGCGGGTGGTGGCGACCTGGTCGCCGGAGCGGGGGCGGCGGTGAAGAACCGCTGGGCGGCCGCGGAGTAGTCGCGGTTGGGCATCGAGACCAACACTCGCTTGCCGAATGGGGGCAGAACGCCCTGCTGGCCGTCGCGCACTGCGGCGACCGCGTAGTTGACGCAGGTGGCCTTGATGTTCTTGTGGGTCCACTCGGTCGTCTTCCCGAGATGGTCTTTGACGAGCTGGGAGCTGCTGGCGCTGTTGGGCACGGTGTCGCAGGAGTAATCGGCGTAGACGCGGTAGTCGTCGGCGCCGGCAACCTTCTTCCAGTCCAGCTTCACCGAACGGTCGCCCAGGGTGAACTTCAGCCCCTTCATGGCAGGCAGCTTGCCAGGTTCGGCCGCCGCCGCGTTGGCGATGGTGTCGGTGGCGGTGTCCGTGGATTCAGCCGTGGTGGAGACGCCGCCGGCGGCGATCCCGCCGGCCAGCAGCCCCACGGCGACGGCGGCGACCGCCAGCGCGCGGCTCTTTCTCTTGTGTGTGCTGTGCATGCTGATGCTCCTGGGTTGAAGGAATGGATGGGAGCGGGGGATCTTCGACCAGGCTCGAGCGGCCAGGTGATCCCCCCTTTTTGCCTGCGGCTGTCCAGCCGACGGCGGCAAGGCGATCCCGGCATCCGCGAGACGACACACCTTCGATGGCGACGTCGCCGGGCGGTGCGGGGAGGTGGATGAAGCGTTGCGGGCTGGTGCGGGGCGGGGCAACGGTCTGCGGCGGCTCGGACAGTCCGGGCTCGTCCGTGCTGGTCAAGGGTGGTGTCCGTGGATTGCGGCCGCGGGATCCGAGGGGTGATGTCCGGAGCTCTGACGGGCTCGGACGGGCCCGGACTGTCCCGGCCGCCCCACGATCTGGCGGGACACCGTTGAGCCGGAACAGCCTTCTTCCGGGCCGCTGATCCGTCGGCCCCTCGAAGGAGGTCGTGGTGGAACAGCAGACATTGCCCAGGCCCTCCCGGCACGTGCCGGAGGACTCGTCCGCAGCGCGTCACCGGAAGCCGCGGGCTCCGAGGACCGGCGGGAGCATCAGCGCGCAGTGGAGACGGACAGCGGGAGTGCTGCTCGTGCTGTTCGCGCTCTCATGGCTGGCGGGAGTACTTCTTGCCGCGCATGGTCCAACGGGTTCCTCGTCCCCGGCCGCCCGGCCGGCGGTCACTCTGGCGCCGCAAGGTCCGACCGTGCCCGAGCCTGTCCACGTCGAACCGACGCGGCCCGCGCCGGAGCCTGCCCACGCTGAGCCGACACGGCCCGCGCCCAAGCCCGCCCATCCTGCCGAAGCAGCCGCTTCCGGCACGGGAGCGGCGAAGCGCATGGAGGCCAGGAAGGTCGTCCTGCGGCCCGGTGACACGCTCTACGCGCTGGCCGGCCGGCACGGCACCACCGTCAAGGCCCTGCAGCGGCTCAATGCTCTGGGCACGTCGACACTGATCTACGCAGGAGACACCTTCCGTGTCCCCGCAGGAACGGGACCCGTGGGCGAGACGAGGAAGGACCGGCCGACGGATGGGGCGCCGTCGGCATCGGCGAAGTCGGCGGCGAAGTCTCCTGCACGGTCCGCTCCGCAGCGCGTTGTCGCCTTCGCCCAGGCGCAGTTGGACAAGCCCTACATATGGGGCGGGACCGGCCCGCGCGGTTACGACTGCTCAGGTCTGGTGACGCAGGCATGGAAGGCGGCCGGAGTGAGCCTCCCGCGCACCACGTGGGGTCAGGTCCGGGCAGGCACGGCCACGACCCGCGCCCAGCTCGTCCCCGGCGACCTGGTGATTGCCAACGGCGGCGGGCACGTCCAGCTCTACATCGGGCACGGCAAGGTCATCCACGCCCCACGCCCTGGCAGTACGGTCACCGTCGCCCCACTCGCCGCCGCATCCGATGTCGTCAGCTACCGCCACATCACACCGTGACGGGACACGGTGTCGGCGTACGGGCCAACGTGCACCGCCGCGTACGGTCGAACGTGCATAGCGTCTTGTATGGAGCAGCGACTTGTAAGCGACGTCGATGCTCCCGCGTCCTCTCGGTTGACGGACTGGCAGACACGGGAAACCGGGGCGTCGCTCGTCATAATCGGTAGCTGACAGCAGCCCACCCTCGACGAGGCAGGCATCCGCGTGTGACGAGGAACATGGCTCCATCAAGTACAGACGCCAACGCTGCCAACGCCAGGCCGGCCCACAGGCAGGCGCCTGCGGACGAGGCTGCATTATGGTGAGCCGATCTTCGGACCCGTACGCATGGAGGCGCAGCAGTGACGACCGACGTGACGCCCGAACTGGCCGAGGCGATCCAGCGTGGCTACGACCAGCGCGACCGGGCGAACATGGCGCCGACGATCGCCTACTTCCAGGCACTGCTTGCCGAACGGTGCTGTCACGTTGTTGGGTTGCAGGTGCTTGATGGTGCGTCGTGGTCTGGTGGGGCCCGCGGTCCGGGCCTGTGGTCAGGCCGTGGTGGGCCGGCTGGCAGCTTGGGTGATCTGGTCCCAGATCGCGAAGCGGACGGTCATCTCGGCTCGGTGGTCGGAGGCTGTCATCAGGTGGCGGTGAGGGCGGAAGTGGGGTGAGATGCCGCTGAACGCGGACAGGAACCGCTGGGCCCCGCCGACGGAGCGGAATCCCTTCATGGCGCGTTCGCGCTGCCGCGTGGGCTGATGACTGTTCTCCGCCCGGTTGTTCAGGCCCTTGTGGGAACGGTGTTCCACCGAGGGCATGACCTCGCGGTGCGCCGCGCCGTAGGAACGGAGCTTGTCGGTGACGACCACCCGCGGCACCGTACGGGTCTTCTTCATCAGGCGGCGGAAGAAGCGTCCTGCCGCGGCCTTGTCCCGGCGGCTCTGCAGGAGGATGTCGAGCACGTTGCCGTCCTGGTCGACGGCCCGCCACAGGTACTTCTGCTCTCCGTTGATCTTCACGAAGACCTCGTCCAGGTGCCACTTGTCCCCGGGCCGTGGCCGACGGCGGCGCAGTCCGTCCGCGTAGGCCTGGCCGAACTTGGCGGACCAGCGGCGGATGGTCTCGTAGGAGACGATGACGCCGCGCTCGAGCATCAGCTCCTCGACCTCGCGGAAGGACAGCGGGAAGCGGAAGTACAGCCATACCGCGTGCGCGATCACCTCCACCGGGTACCGGTGGCCCTTGTACGACGGCGACGCGGACGACACGAACGAATCCCTCCCCGGCACGACCAACCAGAAGATCATCCCACCCGGCCAGTCAACGTGACAGTGCCTCCCGACAAGATCGCTGTTTGCCCGGCATCGGACAGCATCGTGGCCAATCGTCGGCCCGGCAAGCCGCTTCAGCTCCCACCGTTGAGGTCAGAGTCAATCTCAGCGCAGCAGCCATCGCGGCCTATCGCGGACGAGCCCTCAACTGAGGTTCCCCCGCAGCGCGGGAGTGGCTGACTAGCTGGTCAGAGCGGGTTGACGTGGTTTCAGGTTCACTTGTTCGGTCGTTGCCTGGTTGGCGTAGTGCTTCTCCTCGTACTCGATCGGGCTGAGGTAGCCCAGTCGTTTCTGGATGCGGCGGGGGTTGTAGAAGCCGTCGATGTACTCGAAGAGCGCGAGGTTCGCTTCGGCTCTGGTGGCGAAGACGCGGCCGCGGATGCACTCGGTCTTGATGACCATCCACAGGTTCTCCGCCAGGGCATTGTCGAACGAGTCGCCGACCGAGCCCATGGACGCCTGGATACCGGCCCTGACCAGGCGTGTTGTGAGCTTCACGGACGTGTATTGACAGCCGTGGTCGGCGTGGTGAATGAGCTCACCGGGGGCGACCTCGCGGCTGGCCAGGGCATACTCCAGCGAGGTGAGGACCAGGTCGGCGTCCGCGCGGGCGGAGGTCTCCCAGGCGACCACCCGGCGGGAGAACGCGTCGCGGATCGCGGACAGCCACAACGGCCCCTCCCCGGTGGAGATCATGGTCAAGTCGGTAACCCACAGCCGGTTCGGCCCATTCGCGGTGAAGTCGCGTTGCACCAGGTCAGGGGCCAGATCGGCGTCCGGGTCACGGCGAGTGAAACCCGTGCCCCGGCGGGGGCTGATCCCGGCCAGGCCGGCCTCCCGCATGAGCCGCTCGACGCGCTTCCTGCCGACGTGGACGCCCTCACGCTTGAGGACGGCGTGCACGCGAGGTGAGCCATAGATCCCGCCGGACTCGTCGTGGACCTGCTGGATCCTGCCCGTCAGCTCGGCGTCCCGGCGGCGCCGTTCGCACGGTTCCTTCTCGGCCTGGCGCCACCGGTAGTAGGTGGAGGAAGGGATGTTCAGTTCCCGGAGTACGGGCTCGACCCCCAGATGCGGGTGCTCGTCAACGAGCGCCGTCACCTGGGCCGGGTCGGGTCGAGCTGGGCCGCGAAAAAGCCGAGGCCGTCCGCAGGACCTCATTCGCACGCTTGAGCTGGGCATTCTCCTTGCGCAGGGCGGCAAGCTCCTCACGCTCGGCGGTGGTGAGCAGGTCGTCGCGTTCGCCGGCGTCGGCCTCGGCCTGGCGGATCCAGTTGCGCAGGGCCTCGTGGTGCACGCCGAGTTCCTCGGCCATGCGGCGGATCACGGGCTTCGGCTCGGCGGTCCGGTACATCCGGACCGCACGCTCACGCAACTCCAGCGGGTACTTTCTCGGCGCAGGCATCGTCTGGGCTCCTCTCATGAGACCCATCTGACCTTCTGTCACCCATCCCCGCATCTCGGGGGAACCTCACAACCAGCGTGCGCACAGTCCCAGGCGGGCTTCCCGGCCTCGGCAAGCGACGCTGACGATCAACTTAGTTGACACTGCAAGCCACGCAAACGCCCAGGCCGGCACACCTTTCGGATCTGAAAGGTCCAGATAACAGCCTGCTCATCAGTCAGAAACTCAACCGGCACGAGGCGGACCGTAGCCAGCCCCGGCACCGGCACGGTGATCTTTCCGCGAACCCCAGCGGAGCCCCCAGCCGGTGTGCTAGCCGACCATGATCAATCTCAGCGCCAATGGCTGCACCGATGTTCCCCGAGGCCGGAAGGCCCATGAGTTCGCGCGAACTGACGGGCTTTGGGGCGAACTCATTGGTCTTCAGTCTTGTCCGGCGGCTCTGGCCCTTGGGTTCACAGGAACCGACGGCCGGTCTTGCTCTGCGGCTGTGTCCGGGATCTCCCGGCAGCGGGATGCCTCGGTGCAGCGGATGCGGTCGACGATCAGCTCGCTGCTCGGGGAGAATCGGCCGCCATGTGGAAGAACAGAGCCATGATGCTCACCCTGCTGATGTCAAATGTCGTGCTGCTGACGCTCCTGGTCGCTACGTACATGCCGTCCGAGGGTGATGTTGCGATAGGCAAGGCCGCCCCCCGAGATGCGACTGTCAACCTTCCTGAACTCAAGGGTGGGGCAATCGTGGCCGCGAATCAGTGGCCGGACGCGTGCTCGTTCGTGGACCAGGAGGAGATCAAGGCGATCTTCCCTGGTGCCAAGGACATCGAACAGGAGAGCCGTCCGATCAGCGCTTTGTCGATCAAGGACTTCGCTGCCGACTCCTCGTGGAAGGAGAGTGACAGGTCCAAGTCCGGCCAGTGCCTCTACAGCATGCGCCTTCCGGGCGAGACCTACGCCGCTACCCAGTTCTGGTTCCGCATCGAGGCCGTGGCCGACCCCAAGCTGATTGTTGGCTACGAACATCGCCTAGCGTCAGGATCCAGTACCAACCAGGGTGCAAAGGGCGCGGATCACTGCGTCATCACCGGTAATTACGAGGGAAGTTGGAACTGCCGCAAAGGTCCACTGCTGTTCACCGTGGGCGGGCAGAGCAGCGTGACCTTCAAGGGCGAGTCGGCCCCAGCACCTTTCGTCTGGCGGGACGATGTGCTCCCTGAGTTCGTCCGGACCATCGCCGCGAAGATCAAATAGCTTCCCCAGGAGCGGCAGAAACTACGTCATCTACGCGGGCCCGGTGTCGCCGAGCACAAGACCAGTCACCTCTGTGCGGCGATCAGCGGTCGGTCCCCGGACGAGGTCAACGGCTGCCGGTCACACCCCGTCATCGCCGCCGGGCCAGGTCACGGGCGGCCTGCCGGCGCCTGACGCTTGCGAGGGCCTCCTGCGACTGCCAGTGCCGCCGGCCCGAGCCTCCTCGCCTTCGCTCAGACCGCAGGCCGGTCGGGCGAGATGAGAAGGCTTCAAGAATCCAGAAGTTCCGTCACCGGATGGAAGAGCACCCGACGGAGGAAGAAGCCCCTGGCCATGGGCTCAAAGAATCAGCGGGGCTCAGGGGAACTCGCGGGATGTCGCACAAACGTGATCACGGTTCAGCGGGCCTGCCCCTGTGTCACATCCATGCTTGTGAGACAGGCGAAAGCAGCGACCCTGCCCCTCGGGACCCGTCTGATGCTCCTGCCCCTCGCCAGGTGCCTCGGTCCGGTCGCTGGAGCAGAACGCCGGCCCCTGCGTCGACGCAGTCACCCGGTACGTCACTTGAGAGCCAAAGTCTTTGCAATGCGTCGCGGAGGGCTCGGAATCCACGAAGCTCTGGGCTTGGTGGCGGTACTCCTTGGGAGGGATGCCGTAGACGGTGCGGAAAGCGCGGGTGAAGTCGGATGCGCGTGGGAAGCCGCAGCGGGCGGCGATGGCGTGGATGGGTGTGGTGCGCTGAGCCGGGTCGGCGAGGTCGTGGCAGGCTCGTTTGCAGGCGCTGGTTGCGGATCAATGCCGCGACCGTTTCGTCTTCCTGCTGGAAGAGGCGGTGAAGGTAGCTGGTGGAGATGTGGTGCGCGGCGGCGATGGCGGGCGGGGTCAGGTGCGGGTCGTGCAGGTGCTGCTGGACGAAGGCACGGATGCGTATGACGAGCGCCTGCTGACGGGTTTCCGGTGTGAGCGAGTTTTCCGAGTTCAGGGCATGGGCGATCAGCGCGGACAACAGGTCGACCACGACAGTCCCGAGCCGGGGTCCATCGGGCGGTTGGTACGAATTCGTGCCTCTCGCCAGCTGGGTGAGCAGTTGTGCCAGCAGGGAGCCGAACCCGTCCTGCGCTGACAGCCGCAGCCGGGCCGCCTGGTCGAGCTGGTTGCGGGGCAGGGGCAGCAGTGCTTTGGGGACCTCCAGCCCAACTCCCGTGTGCAGGCTGGCGTCGTCACCCCCGTGGATGTCGACGGGCCGCGAGGTGTCGACGATGCACAGGCTGTCCGGACCGTAGATGGCCTCTTCCTCGCCCCGGACGGCGCGCAGTGCCCCGCTCAGAGGCAGAGAGATGTGCAGCCCCTCGGGATCGGACTGCCGGATCAGTTTCGGCGTCCGTCGAGAGCACAGTGGCTGGAAGGTTGTCGGCCACACGGATACGGCACCGAGGTCCAGTAGGCGCTGGGAAGACCGGAAATCCGCCCAGTGGTCACTGCGCAGCTCCAGTGGAGCATGGGTCTGGCCGACCAGTTCGCGCCAGGAGTCGAACCGGTCGGCCGGGGGCAAGTCCTCGCTGCGGAATACCTTTTCGATCAGCATCTCGTGTCCTCCCCGTCTTGCGAGTCCCTGAACGGTTTGCCTCTTGCCCCTTGATGAGGGCAAGGCAGGAGTGCACCATCCACAGATACACATCTGGTGAATGCCCTGGCGGAGGCGGTTCCACCTATCCGGGGTGTCGGCCGTCCCTTGTCCGTCTGTTCAGTTCCGGCCTGGGCGGCGGGCCGCAGGGGCCGGTAGCCGGCAGGGTCGAGCTTGGCGAGTTCGGTGTCGACCTCGACGTTGATCGTGCCGAAGAAGTTCACGTTCTCGCTGTGGGCCGGGGAGATGTGCGCGAGGAGTTCGTCGTCGACCGCGCGGCCTTCGGCTCGCATCTGGGCGATGGCCAGGCCGTAGTACTCCGTCGTCCAGGTCACGACCGAGTTGGTCAGCAGCGTCAGGCACCATGCCTGCTCGGTCTGTGCGGCCAGGTGGCGGTGGCGGATCGCGCCCTCGTGCGCGTACAGGAGACTGCGGCGCAGGGAGTGCAGCGATTCGCCCTTGTTGAGTTGCCGGGCGATCTTCCTGCGGTAGGTCTCGTCCGCCAGGTAGCGGGCGGCGTAGACCGTGCGGCGAAGCGCCCCGTACTCCTTCAGCGCCGCGGCGAGGGTGTTCTGCCGGGAGGATGCGGACAGCTTGCCGACGATCAGTGAGGCGGTGGCGTGCCCGAACTTGATCGACCCGGCCAGGCGGAGCAGATCGTCCCAGTGCTCCTCGATCAACCTCATGTTGATCTTCTGGGTGAGCAGAGGTCCGGCCACTGGCCAGAGGCTGCTCACGTCCCGCTGTGGGTCCATTCGGTACAGGGTGATCTTTCCCAGGTCCCGGATGCGCGGCGAGAGCTGCATCCCGACGAGGTCGAACAGTGCGAAGTTGACCAGAGTGACGCCGTGCGTATCGGTCGTGTGCTCCGTGATCGGGAGGTCGGTCTTGTTGCCCATGATCTCGTCCAGCACGTAGTGCGCCTCCCGGCGGGTCACCACGATGACCTTCGTGCCGAACGTGGTGTGCTGGTCCGAGACATGCGCATACGTGGACAGGCCCTGGCCGGCGAAGTACTTCTTCATCGCCCGCGCGGTCGTCGACTTGCCTTTGACCGGGAACCGCTGCCCGTCCGAGGAGGACAGCGTGCCGCCGCCGAATGCTTGGGTCAGCGGGAGGCGGTGGTGGTAGTTGACGACTGCGGCGTTCGCCGCCGCCAGGGTCTCCTCGCGGATGTACCACTCTTGGGTCCAGGCCAGGATGTCGTACGAGATCCCGCACGCCTCCGCCATCCTCACCAAACCCAGATTCGTGGCGTTCCCGATCAACACGGCCAGCAGGTTCCGTTTCAGCTCCGGGGAGCGGGCCTGCTTGCCGCCGGCGTGCGTGAAGCAGTCCAGGAAACCGGTCCGCCTATCCAGCTCCACCAGCAACGAGGTGGCTTTATCGAGCAGTAGTGACGTCACTTATCGATGGATTTGGAAGGCGCCCCGAACCACAGTCAGGTGATGTTGATGAGTTTGGGAGGCATGGCGGCTCTTGCCAGGACAGCATCGGGATGCTCTTGGTGAAAGGCGCTGGTCATGCCGCAGATGTCGAAGGTCGAGCTCGCCTTGCCCTTCGCTCAGCGGCCGAACAGACGCAGCAACCGGGCTTGGCGGGCCTCCCCGGCCACGGGTGGAGCCCCTGGCGCGGCGAAGAAGCGGTGGGTGGTGTCGGCGGAGACGGGTGACTCCGCCAAGCCGGCGTAAATTTCGGCGAGGTGCTCTTCGATCCAGGTGACGAGCTCCGGATCGAGCTTCTCGGGAGCGTTGACGGCTCGGGCCAGGTCCCAGGTGTGAATGGTCGCGTCCGTGGTGCGGACTGCGAGGGCCTGTTCTCCGGTCACCGGGCCGAGAGGGTAGTCGAGAGTCTGCTGGAGGACGCCCGGCCTCCGGAACGCCTCGGCGCACTCCCGCACCGACCGGATGTAGGCACCCACCGGATCGCTGCCCAGAGCGTCCTCGTCCCGGAGCCGGAGGAAGTCGGCGGCCGAGTCACCATCCAGCAGAGAGACGTAGTTGAGGTTTCCCCGGGTCATGTGGTTGACGAGGTGGCGTACGTCCCACTCTGCGCAGGGGGTGGGTGCCGTCCACTGCTCGTCCCGTACCGCGCGCAGCCTGTGGGTGAACTCGGAACCGGAGAGTAGATAGCGGTCGATGATGCCAGCGAAGCGGTATGACATGGCCGCAGCGTAGGAATGCAGAAGGCGACGTGCTGGCGGAAATCAGCCGCCGAGCCCCGGAGGCACGCCCGCCGGCTACTTGCCCGAAAGGTGGGTCTCCGGGACTGAGCCAGTTGTGCCGTCACTTCTCGTCGACATGCACGGCCCCACTGATCAGCAAGTGACTCCGAAACCAGTCGACAAACGCTGTTCCTAGAGATCAACGAAGCCACTTCGACTTCTCGAAGAATGCCAACGTCCCGCAAGAGGTGATCAACACCCTCACCCAGCTGGCCTGGGTCCAAGCCGGCAACCCGCTCTGCCTGATCGGTGACTCCGGCACCGGCAAGTCGCACCTGCTGATCGGACTGGGTACCGCGATCGCCGAGGCTGGCGGCCGCGTCCGCTACACCACCGCGGCGAACCTGGTGAACGAGCTGGCCGAGGCCGCCAGCGACAAGCAACTCGGCCGCACCATCAAGAAATACGGCCGTGTCGACCTGCACTGCCTGGACGAGCTCGGCTACGTCAAGCTCGACCGGCACGGCGCCGAGTTGCTGTTCCAGATCTTCACCGAGCGCGAGGAACGGCACGCGATCGCGATTGCGTCGAACCGGCCGTTCACCGAGTGGGACCAGACCTTCACCGACAAGCGGCTCTGCCAGGCCATCGTCGACCGCCTCACCTTCGAGGCCCACATCATCGAGACCGGCACCCAGTCGTTCCGCCTCGCCAGCACCACCGCCAAGCGCAAGGCGGCAGCAGCCTGACTCCGGCGGCCCGGGGCAATGGCTCACACGTCCCAGTCCCCGGGCCTCGGCCATTGCAGGAACCCGAAGGCACCTTGCCCACCTGCAGCACGAATTACACTGACGTCAGATCACCGTCGGGCTGGGGACCAGCGGTACAGCCGTTGGCGCTAGGCATTTGATCAAGGTCTTCTAGTGCAGGTGATCGGCCTGCTGCGGGGTGCTGGGCCGCTACAGCTTCACCGCCTTCACCCCGGCCGGCGGCCTACGGCCGCTGCCGCAACCCGGACGCCGCGGCGCTCGACGATGACGACGGTGCAGCGGAGTGAGCGTCCCGGTCAGTCTCCGCAGCCGCAGCCGGTCGCAGACTTTGCTTCGGCGGCAGCCGCCGAAGGGTCGGCGGCCTACTCGTGGTCAGTGCAGAGGTGGGCAATCAGGGCCGCGCAGGCCCACTCCTCCCAGGCGTCGGGGGACCAGCCCCGGTTGCGGACAAAGATCAGGTACAGCTCCGGGCTGAGAAGCCCGTACAGCAGGTCGGCGGCGCGGGCGGTGTCGACGTCGGGGCGGGCGTCAGGCTTGGAGGTCAGGGCCTTCGCTGCGGCGTGCTGAACGGTATAGCGCGGGTCGGGGCCGGCGGGCCACTGCGCGGCGATCTCCGGGTCCGTGGCTGCGGCAGCCGCGATCAACGGCATGATCGGGGCGACACGGCCGAGGATGTCGCGTACACCCCGTACGTGGGCGCGCAGTTGCCCGGCCGCGGTGGGCTCGGCGCACGCGGCGCGGAACCAGTCGCGGTCCATCGTGGCGACCGGTTCGGCGTCGCCCGCGATGGACGTGTCGACGACGTCCTTGAACAGCGCGCGCTTGTTGCGGAACACGAAGTACACGGTTTGGACGGCCACACCCGCGCGATCCGCAATCTCCTGAAGGCTTGTCGCGCCGTACCCCTGTGCGACGAACAGCTCCCGCGCCGCCGCAACGATCTTCTCGCGGGTACGCCGCGAGCGCTCGGCCCGCTTGTCGGGGCGCTTGACGTTCTGTCCGTCGGATCCCTTGACTGCATCCATGCCGGGAGTCTATCTCTAGAGCCAGACATTAGAGATGAACTCTAATTTCTTGGAGGGGTAGCGATGCGTGAAACTCGGACAGCTGCAGAGCTCGACCAAGAGGCGTCTGTGCGCCGCGTGTTGGAGGACTTCTACCGGGACGGCAAGCCGCCGTGGGACAGCGGCATCACGCCGCCCGAGCTGGTGGCCCTGATAGAGGGGCCCGGCGCGCTGATGGCGGGCCGGGTGCTCGAACTCGGCTGCGGCACCGGGACCAACGCGGTGTACCTGGCCCGGCACGGCTGGCGGGTGACGGCCGTCGACCTGGTCGATCGCGCGGTCCGGCGTGCGAGGGAGAAGGCCGACGCGGCCGGAGCGGACGTCACGGTGCTGTGCGGGGACGCCACCCGACTCGACGAGGTGGGTGTGCCCGGCCCGTACGACCTGTTCTTCGACCTGAGCTGCTACTGCGGGATTCCACCGCATCGCCGCGACGCCTACGCCGCCGGCCTCACCAAGCGTGCCGCCCCCGGTGCACGATTGCTGATGTTCGGGTACGGGCCCGGGGCGTTTGACGACTCGTGGTCCGGCGTCACTGCGGACGAACTCAGCGCCAGGTTCGCTGGGTGGCAGCTGGCCGACGTGACGCCCGGCACGAACCCGGTCCCGACTTTCTGGTTCACGCTGCGCCGCGCCGCCGCCGCGGCATGAGCTCAGACGCACCGGGCAGCTTCGGGCCGCGGATGTCGCGCGCGGCCGTTCTCATAAACGAGGAGATGTGAGAGGCGTACTGGGAGGTGGGCCCCCGGGCAGTTCGCCCAGGTCAGCTCTCGCGGAACCTCTCTCACAACCGTTAAGTTTTGCGAGGCAGTTCTGAGGACCGCCGCCAGAAGCCCGTGACCTGCGGAGGTAGGGCTTAACGCCATCCGCTGCGCGATTGGTCCCCAAGGCCGGGCAGGCAGCGCCCTCCGCTGGCAATCCTGCGAGCCCCTTGCCCACGGGCGGGCGCCAACAAGGCGCCCGCCCGTCCGCATTCCTGTCAGGGGAAGCAGCCGGGCGGGCTCCGTGGAGCACACGCTACCGGCCGCCGCGGCCCCCCATCTGCACCTGACCGCCTCCGTCCCAGGACACCCACGAAACGTCACCCGATCGAGAGTGGGGCCAGAACACAATCCGTTCCTCTTGGAACCCTCCCGAACCCATCACCCACATGGGTCAAAAGTGGGGCCAAAGCAACTCGTTCTAGTGGGGCCAAAACTGGGCTCTGGTCCACTTCTTGTGGTGCGTGCAACGCTGGGTGACGTTGCAGTGACTACCGGGGCTCGGTTGGCGGCGAGATTTATGCTCGGACGCATGATCGAGACTGAACGACTGCTTCTACGACCTCTGCATGTGTCTGACGTTGATTTCTTCGTCGAGCTCCATGCCGACCCGCAGGTCAACCGCTTCGTCGGGTCTTTCTCGCGTCAACAAGCGCTGGAACGCCTCACTGCGATCGAGCGGCAGTGGGCTGAGCGAGGCCATGGCCTGTGCGCGATCGAGGTGAAGTCGAGCGGGGAGTTCATCGGTCGAAGCGGTCTGCAGTACTGGGAGCAGTTCAACGAGGTGGAGCTGGGGTGGACCCTTCGAGCGGATCACTGGGGGTACGGGTATGCGACCGAGGCCGCTCAAGCGTGTCTGAACTGGGGGTTCGCCACGCTTGACGACGACTACTTCACGGCTCTCATGCGGCCGGGCAACGAGGCGTCAGTGAGGGTGGCCGAGCGCCTGGGGTTCGCGCCGCGTCGAGAGGACCGTCTGCAGGGCAGCCCAGTGACGGTGTATGCCGTGGACCGTCCGGTCAACCTGCCCGCTTGCTGATGTTCCGCATGAGTCACGACAGCAGGACTCTCTTTCTCAACAAGGCAAGCCAGCACGGCCGAACATCTGCCGTTTGAGCATCTTGATCCGGTTGACTGCTCCTTCAACCGGGCCGGAGTTCCAGTCGGTGGTCAGCCCGCCGGTCACCGCGTCGAAGTCGCCTTCCAATCCGGCCGCGAAGGTGCTGATGCCCGGCAGGCCCGATGTCACTGCCGCAGTGATCCACTCGGGAAGGCGCAGTCCGTCGAGTGTGGTGAGCATTTCCGCGAACGAGCTGGTCAGTTCTGCGGCGGAGGCGAGTTCCGGGCAGCGGTCGAGGACGGCCTTGCGGTGCAGTTTCTCGTCTTCGGTCAGGGTGGCCGGGTGCCGGGTGAGCCAGCCGGTCACCTGTCGCACCGACGGTGGTGGCGGAGCCGGTGTGAAGCCTTCCCGCTGGGGCAGATCGCGCCGGATCCAGTCGCAGACGATCGAGTAGTGGCCGCGGAAGCCTCGGGCGGTGATCTCCCGGAAGAGGGCGAGGACAGTCACTTTTCCGCCGGTCTCGGCCCAGCGTTCGGCCAGGTAGGGCTTGAACGGATCGAGCTTGCTCGGGAGCTTCCGTTTGCGGCCTTTGACCATGTCCTGCCAGCAAGCGGCGCGTGCGTACCGCTGCACCGTGTGACGGCCCCAGCCCAGATGCTGCGCAATCCCGCGCAGACTCATGCCTTGGGCGAGGAGTTCGTGGACGAGGGCATGATGAACACGGGCCCGGTCTGCGAACTTGCCCGGTGATGGGTCCGTTTCGTCGTCGCTGCGCTCGGGGGCCGCCGCGGCCGGCGTCTCCCAGACCGGCTCCGGATCCAGGTCCGGCAGCGGCAGGTCACGCAGGCGGGAGCGGTGTGCGGCCACGGTTTTCTCGACGGCAGAGGCGAGGTTCTGCCACAGAGTACTGGTGGGCCGTCGGCGAGGTGCCTGCTGAGCAGGTCCTTTTCCAACGGCCCCCAGCCCGAACCGGGCATGCGGCTTGTCACCGCACCCGGCTCTCCAGTGACTACTCCGTGTGTGCTGGGACAGGACTCCTGCCGTGGATGTCCGCGTGACAACTACCGCAGACCACAAGAGTCTTGCGCTTCCGCGCGGCCATGAGATCTGCCCACGGTGGCCGGTTTCCCGATCGTCCGAGGTCAGCGAGCTTGGCAACGTGGTGGACTTCCACCTCGTCGACGCGTCCGCATGACTCGCACCGCCCGGCGAGGAGTCGAGTGACCAGCTCCTTGCGTTTGGTATTGACCGGGGCCAGCTGACGGTCAGTAATGACCGTCTTCTTGTTCTGTCTCAGCGGGATCCCGCCGAACCGTCCGACCAGCGGCTTCCTGCCGGTGCGTTCAACGCGGGCCTCGAAGCACTTGCGCAGCCCGTGCGGGGTCTCGATGGTGACCGCGTACTTGCGGGCCATCTTCGACACCGACGAGCGGTGCTTGTTGGCGAGCGTCATCAGCATCGAGGTCTCCATGACCCATTGCAGCCGGGCAAGTCGAAAGACGTCGCCGGCCAGCAGGTAGTACTGGACGATGCCGCGGTACTCCGACCCATAAGTGCTGAGGATGATGTGGTCGTCCTGGTTCAGCAGTTCGGGCCGTCGCGCGGGTTTGCCGCGCTTCATGTACTGGGTCTGCTTGGCAACTACCACCGAACGAGGGACACGCAAGCGGATGGTCCCATTGACAGATCGGCGTCTGCCGGAGATCTTCCGGTCGTTGTGCAGCACGGTGATGTCGTAGCCGAGGAACCTCGCCGCCTGGGTACGGGCGTGTGTGATCAGCGTTTTCTCCGGCGACATATCCAACTTGAGTTCTTCACGAAGGAATTGTGCCAGTCGCTCTCTGATTTCCTCTGCTTCTTCCTTTGGTCCGGCAAACCCGAGTAGCGTGTCGTCCGCGTAGCGCACGTACCTCAGCCGCCGGTATCCGGGGTCGTAAGGATCCCCGCTCGGCATGCTGTGGAGTTGCTTGCGAAGTCCCCGCACCGCAGTACGGTCATCTCGCTTGCGAGCGCACTGAATCGCGTACCAGACCTTATGGAAATCGCGACTCTGCTTCCTGACTCGTCCTCGGGTGTATTCAGGGATCAGAACGTTCTCGACGTACTCGTCCATCTTGTGCAGGTAGATATTGGAAAGGATCGGTGAAACGACTCCGCCTTGCGGGCTTCCGCTGTGCGTTGCATTCCAGACCCAATCCTCCATGTATCCGGCTTTGAGCATGTTCCGCATCAGCCGCAGGAATCGGTTATCGCGGATCTTCTCACCCAGGATTCGTAGCATGACCTCATGGTCGAGCCGATCAAAGCACTGAGCGATGTCACCCTCGATAAACCAGACTGTCCCCGTCCAGGTATTGACCACATCGCGCAGCGCGGTGTGGCAGCCCCGGCGGGGACGGAAACCGTGGGAGGAATCAGAGAATGTCGGCTCGTAATACGCCTCAAGCAGCAAGCGGATCACCTCGCCGACAAGTTTGTCGCTCCAGGGAGGCAGGCCGAGCGGTCGCAGCTTCGAACTGCCCCGCCCCTTCGGGATGTAGACCCCGCGGGCTGGGCTCCACCGATAGCGTTCGTGGCGCAGCGCGTCGATGACGTGCTCGATCTTGCCCAGCGACATGCCGTCCACGGTCTCCCCGGAGACCCCGGGCGTCATCGCTCCCTTGTTGGAGTAAAGACGCCCGTAGGCCAGCAGATACAACTGCGGGTTGAAGAGTTGTCGATATAGTTCATTGCACGGCAGGCCACGCCTGCCGCGTTCACGGAGGACACCCAGCACCGTTTCGGCACTCTGCATTTCGCATACCTCCCGACTCTGTGATGTCCGATCACCTGGCCCCCTTCGCCCGATGTAGACGGCTTTCCCGTCCTCCTTGACCGGTCGTGACTCCGGCGACTACTACGGGGCCTCCGTCGCCGTAGGGAGATCTCTTCCCGTAGGCGATCCCATGTTCGTCCTTGTAGTACGTCCTAGCGTGATGTAGGTGCCCCACTCATCTCCTTCAATGCCCTCATTGGGCATCGCTCCGCACTCCGGAGGTTGCATCGGCCATTCCATAAAGCCGTCGCAGGGTGCGGCGTCGGTGGCAGACAGCTTTCCGACGGATCTGACCTTCGATCTTCTGGAGATTAGGATTCAGGCAATCCAGCTTTCACCATGTCACGCGGGCCCCTCGACGCCCCGTCTCTACTGCCTGAGCCCGGCCGTCGATTTCCTGGCATGCTATTTTCCCCATCACCGTTTCCGGATTGGGTTAGCCATCAGGCCAAAGAATCTCCCTCCAAATTCCTCCCGACTGGGTCGGGAATACAACAAGGCGCCTCATGGCGCACTGGAACCGGTCGGCGACCTGGAGTGCCTGGGGTGCGGCAGTGTCGGCGGCCTCGGCGTAGGCCCCGGCGCGGTCGCGGCAGATGACCTCGATTGCCGGTCGGGCCGCGAGCCACTGGGCGAGAGTCGCGGCGTCGCGCTCGGGCAGCAGATCAAGGACCTGATGGGTTTCGGCGTCGATCACGACCGTTCCGTAGACGTGGCCACGTCGGAGTGCGAAGTCGTCCACGCCGACGGCGCGAGGCTCCGTCGCGGCCGGGTCGGGTAGGTCCATCACCCGCCGCAGCAACGTATTGCGGCTGGTCACGATGCCCAGGTGTCCAGCGAGGCGGGCGCCAGCCCGCCCTGCCAGCGCCAGGCCGACCTTGCTCATCGTCACCCGCAGACGCTCGGTGGTCCGGCCGTGGCGCCTGGTCAACCCCGGAACCTGCTCGACAAACGTGCGCCGCGGACAGCTCGGCGTCGTGCAGACGAACCGGCGGACCCGCAGTGCCAGTACACAAGGCCGTCCGGCACAGGCCAGATCCGCCGGGAAGCGCAGGTAGGAGCCGTGGATCTGAGCCGACCAGTCCCCGCAGGCCGGGCAACAAGCGCCACTTGCGGTGCACCGTGCCTCGATGCGTATCGCTTCCCCATCCATCCTGACGGACGTGATCACGGCCTTCGTGTTCGACGGGAACAACAGCTCTTGTACCGGAGACGGATCTTCGTTCACAGCGATCGAATGTCGAGCACATCAGCCACACGACGAGGAGCGAAACCCAGGCGACTTCCGAACCCTCGCCGCAAAGATCAACAACTACAACGAGTAGTCGGACCACACAACTTGGGCCAGACCCCAAAACTGCCCGGCGAAAACAGTCGGGGGCGACGTCCTTGCGGTTCACGGCGCTTCAGACCCCCGAACTCGCGCACGCCCTCCAGCAGGAAGCCCTCAACTTCCTGGCCTCACACCACATCCACGACGAACCCTTGACCTGGCAGCCTCCCACCACCTTGCTGGCAGGGCTCTCCTTTCCCGGCGCCGACCCGGCGCACGTCGACCTACCCCGCCTGCACCAGCTCGTCCGAGAACGCCAGCACCCCGTTCAGCACGCCGCCCAGGTCCTGGGCACGACCGTCGAGGCCATCCGTCATGTCCTTGACGAGCACCCAGTCCCCGCACCTCCGCTGACGAAGAACACCGCCAGAGCCACCGGCCGCATCCGGCAGCAAGCCCGGCAAGCCATCCCGGCAGAGAGCTTCATCCGGCTCTACCTCGACGAACACCGGTCCCTCCAGCAGATCGCCACCCTCACCGGCTTCTCCCGCAGAGTGCTGACCGGCCTCGCCAAGGAGTACGGCATCCCGCTCCGCGAGGGCCCACAGGACTGCAAGCGCCGCGGCACCATCGAACGGGACTGGCTCATCGAGCAGTACGTCCACCGCCGCCGAACCCTGCCGGACCTCGCCCGTGAAACCGGCATGAGCACCGCGAACATGGCGCGCTGGGCCAAGAGCCACAACGTCCCGCTGCGATCACGCGGAGGAGCCAGCCACAGCCAGGCACTTCGCGCTGCCGACCAGGCCCATCGAGCGCCGCGCGTCCTCCGGCCAGCACTGAGCGGTCAGGGTGCCAGTGAACGCTTGAGCCGATTCGCGGCTGCATCCGCCTTTCCCAGCCTCGGCGCGGCGGCGAGCGGCCTCGGTCTCAACACGTTCACCCTCGTCGCGCAGATCAACCGGATCGAACGAGAGCTCGGCGGACCGCTGCTGGTCAGAGCCGAACGCGGCCGGCCCATGACACTGACCCCCTTGGGGAGGAGGGTGCTCAGAGCGATTCGAACGTCTCAAGATGGTGCAGGGTCATGAAATTCGAAGTTCACTCCGGGTCGGAAAGGCGATGAAAGGCTCCGTCGAACTCTCCCGACGCAAGCAGCTTGGCGATCACGCCCACGATGCCTTGGATGCCAGGGTCTCGAACGATCAGCCCGTCCGAGCACCAGAAGCACCGGCCCCCTGCCGCTTCTCCGACCCCCTCCCACTTCCTCATCAGCCGGTCCACCTCGGCGAGGGTGAAGATCGTCGCACTCCAGCGAGAGCCATCGGGGAGGTGAACCTCGACATCCACATTGCAGACCTCATCGAGCACCTCGTCAGGGCTCGGGAGGAACAGCGCCTCGAACCCTTCGGCGAGGACACGGTAGTAGGGGCCGTCCCATCCGGCGTCGGTCTGCAGTTTGCTCGTCGTGGTGGTCACAGCAAGAGCATCCCAGTAGTCCAGATGACCAACCACAGGAATCACACCGCAGCGGCTGGGGCGCAGACCGCCGCCATCATGGGCTCGTGAAGACGTGGATGCGCTGTTACTGGGACGAGGAAGACACCTGGTTCTACTTCGAGGTCAACGCCGAAGGCTGGGTGATCCGGCAGGTCGAACTCGAAGGGCCTGAGCTGACCCCGATCGCTGCTGCCTCCCTTGCCGAGTGGGAAGGCCACGACCCCGAACAACTCACCTGAGGAGTTCGAGGAAGTCTGGGGTCGTGCCCGTCAGCAGATCGCATCTCAGCCCAGCTGACCTCTCGGCGCCGCACAGGGTCCTTGGCATCATCGCGACATGACCCCGACCCTTCCCCGCACCGTCCGAGCCGTCGATACTGCTGGCCTCCTGGACCTGGCCCAGGAGGCCGCCATGCACAGCTTCAGCCAGCGTCTCCCGGTCGACTGGCTCCGAGAGCACCTCGCCGCGGAGGGGACGCACTACCTGTTCCCGACGCTCGTGCAGCGGCTCACGCATCGCCCCGAGATGCCGCTGCAGTGGAGGTGCCAGCAACTGTTGACCGTCAGCACCGGCGAACAGATCTTGGGTCTGCTCGACGTCCTTCCCGACACCTTCGACAAGATCCCGGAGACCTTGGACACGGCGTCCAAGAAGGACATCGTCAGCCGCATCGAGCGAGCAGTGTCCGTGCGTGAGTGGGTGGAACGGATGGCTACCGATGCAGGTTCGTGAAGCCCCGGGCAGCGTTGCAGCCTGCTGGACAGTCTGAGGAAATGACACCGATCTGAGACAGCCGCCTGCCGACACGTCGTGAGACTGAAGGGGAACGTCCAGGTCACAGCGTCGGCGCCTGACACCGAAAGTGAGAACCTACAGGCCCCCAACACCCCTCAAGCGGCTTGGGGATGCCTCTCGCTGACGATCAACCACTCCGGGCCCCTGGTCCGGGGTGGCCCGTGTTCGCCGCTCAGAGAGGCGTACAGGGGATCCGCTGACGAGTAACCAGTTCGCACGACGAGGAGGAGTAGATGCCGGAGAGGACCATCGACTTCGGGAAGTTCGGCGCCCGGGGCATCAAGGGCAGTGACGCTGTCGCACGCAAGCTCGACGAGCTGGCCGACGGCATCGTCACCCCGGTGACCGTGAAGCGCGGCCTGATGGCGCGCCTGCACTACCTGACCCGGACCGACCACAGCCGCCAGGCGGCCAGGGACGCCGGGCTCACGGTGACCGACCGGACGCTGAAGGCGTGGCTGGAGGAGAAGCGCCGGCCGTCGAACGCCAACCTGGAACGCATCGACGCCGCCTACCGCCAGGTTCGCCGCCAGAACGTCGCCCGACACCTCCTCCGCCGCCTGAACGCCAACGGCGGGACGCGGGTGGAGATCCACCCGCTGAACCAGTCACAGGTGCCGCGCCCGCTCCAGCGGATGGTGGAGTACCGCGCGATGAACGTCCGCCGCTGGGACCGCATCGTCGAAGCCTGGGCGGCCGGTGACCAGCAGGGCCTGGACGACTCCTGGGAAGACGTCATCGTCGACCTGGGATCCCAGTGGGGCCAGTACGAGTACGTCACCAACATCGGCTTCGCCGCCTAGAACGGCCCTGTAGGCCGCTCTGAGCGCCTGTTAGCCGCCCCGGGTCTCCCCAAAGCCCGGGGCGGTTCGCGTTCGGCCGACAGGCCGTCAGGCGGGCGCGCTTGTCTTCCTCTTGCGCCTGTGAGGTCCTGCCGAACGATCCAATCCGGTCGAGCACGGCAGATGGGTAACGCCACGGACGGCGATGTCGACGAGTTGAGTGAGGGGATCAAGACATCATCCTCCGCGAGCCTTTCGTCGTTCCCGGGCCCGGGCAACACGAGCTTCAGCGACCAGCTCTTTGAGGTCATCTATCGTCTCGAACGCCAAGGCCCACTCCTCATCATCGTTCGGGTCGTCAGGGTCAAGTTCGAACCCTGGGTCTCAAGGCAAGTCACGACGATTCGGGAGATGTTTCTGTTCTCGGGAAGACAGTTGCCAGCAAGGTAGCTGGTGACTTTGCGGTTCAGCTCGCCGAAGAGCAGCCAGCGGCTGTCTTGCAGGTCTGTTGAGTCGATGAGCTTCTGCAGCTCGTCGATGAACTTCTGCTGCTCCGGAGGGACAGCGATTCTCACGGGGGCAGCGGCCGGTTTATGGACCCGTCCCTCGTCAAGCTCCTTGACCAGGTTCCGATAGCGCCGCTCCCAGTTCGAGATCGTCTTCCGTGACGGGTGGTCCCGTGGGAGAAGGACGGTCCAGCCCCACACAGGGTCCGCGAGATGGCCCTCATCCGTTTTGAACTCGGCAGACGGATCCCCTGCCCACCACTTGACGAGCGTGGCAACTGTCTTGCTGGACGGAAGCCGTGTTCCTGAGATGGCCGCGTAGAGGGCCGCCCGGGAAACGGAGCTGCGCTCAGCAATGACCGGTATGGGGATCTTGCCCTCGCCGAGCTGCCGAAGGTCGTAGGCGAAGGCGGCTAGTCCCGTATTTCGCGGGTCGCTGATTCGGCTGGAGAGCGGGGCCGGGCAGTGTCCGGCACGGGCCTGTCAACGTTCGATCGGGTGTGTCGATGACTTCCCGGTCCCCGCGGCCACGAACGGAACGCCCCCGTATGGAGTGCGTGATCGAGTCCGTGGTGACCAAGCGTTTGGGCGCTCTGCCCGTCGCTGCCGAGTTTCTGCGCCGGCTGGACGTTGCGGGGATCGTCGATGCCCTTTGCCCGCCCGATCCCCGGGCGGAGCTGACGCACGGCCAGGTGATCGAGGTGCTGGTGGCCAACCGGCTGACCGCTCCGGCGCCGCTGTTCAGGGTCGGGGACTGGGCCCGCAGCTGGGCGGTGGAGGAGGTCTTCGGCGTCGAGGCCGACCTGCTGGGTGACGACCGCCTGGCGCGTGCTCTGGACGCCATCGCTCCGCACCTGGACCGGCTTGCCGGCAGCGTCGGGGCGGCCGCGATCGCCGGCTTCGGCATCGATGTGGCCCGCATCCACTGGGATATGACGAGCATGTCCGTGCACGGCGCCTACCCCGAGGCCGGGCAGGACGAGGACTACCCGATGGTCAAGTTCGGGCATCCCAAGGACCGGCGGGTGGACTTGAAGCAGGTCCAGGCCGGCATCGGGGTGGCCGCCGACGGCGGCGTCCCGGTCTTCTCCCGCGTCCTTTCCGGCGGCGCCGGGGAGGTCTCCCAGGTCGTCGGCGCGATACAGGCCCTCAAGGCACTCGCCGGCGAGCGACGCCTGCTGATGGTCGCGGACTCCAAGCTGTACTCCTGGGGCAACATCGGTGCGCTGCTGGCCGCCGAGGTGGACTTCATCGCGCCGGTACCGGCGTCCAAGATCAGCGACGAGTTCTGGGCCGGCCTGGACCTCCAGCAGGCCGCGCCGGTGGACTACACCGCCGAGCGGGAGGAGCACCTGCCGCCCGAGCAGCGCGGGCACTACCGCGTCCTTCAGGACATCCAGCGCATCCCCGGGCCCCGCAAGCGCGATCCGGTGCTACAGGTGCGCCGGATCCTGGTGCATTCCACCGGTAACGCCGCCGGCCAGCGCCAAGCGCGCACCAAGCGGCTGGCCAAGGCCACAGCCGAACTGGAGAAGGTGCAGCGCGGGGCCAGTGGCCGCTACTACAACACGGCTGAGAAGCTCGCCGCCCGGGTCGGGGTAATCGCCAAGACCCGCAGGGTCGCCTCCTGCCTACGCACCGAGATCGGCACCGACGAGGAGGGCCGGCCGACCCTGGCCTGGCACTTCGACGAGCAGGTGCTGGCCGTGCAGGCGGCGGCCGACGGCTGGTACGCGCTGATCGCCTCCCGCCCGGTCGAGCAGGCCACCCCCGCCCAAGTCCTGCTGGACTATAAAGGACAGGGCGACGCCGAGCGCCGCTACGGCGACTTCAAGGGGACGCTGGCGGTCACCCCGGTGTTCGTCCAGCACAACCGGCGCGTCGCCGCCCTCGTCCAGGTGATCTGCCTGGCCCTGCTGGTGTTCTGCCTGATCGAGCGGCAGGTACGGCAGGCGCTGGAACGCGATGGAGACGGCACGATGCCAGGGATCTACCCGGGCCGCCGCCGAGTGCGGCCCACGGGCCGGATGATCCTGCATCACCTCGGTGAGCTCCAGCTACGCATCCGCGGAGCCACCGACCCGCCCACCATCATCCTCAGCCAGGTCGTCCAGGTCGACCTCCTCGATCTGCTGGGACTCGACGTGCGACGCCCACGCTGGCTGCAGACCTGAACAGCACCCGCAGCGACCCGCGAAATGCGAGGCTAGGACGCCGCTGGGCAGCGGCCATGCCGCGGGCGCCGGTGACGGAGCCCGCGCCGGCCGGCTGGTCCGGCCTCACTTCCGCCAGAACAGGTGGTGCGTCACGCCGCTCGGGCTGGGCACGACGTCCTGGTGGAACCGGTCGAGCAGCTCATCAGGGGACTCCCACAGCCGGGCCCCGGAGCCGAGCTTCGTCGGCGCGACCGCCACATGCAAGGTGTCGAGGAGGTCGGCCTCGAGGAACTGCCGGATGATCGTGGCCCCACCGCCAAGCCGGACGTCCTGGCCCTGCGCTGCCTCCTTCGCCTGGGCGAGCACCGCGGCCGGGTCGCCGTCGACGAAGTGGAACGTGGTGTCGGAGAGCGTGAACGACGGGCGCTTGTGGTGCGTCATGACGAACACCGGCGTGTGGAACGGGGGCTCGTCACCCCACCATCCCTGCCACTCGTGGTCCTGCCAGGGCCCGCGCTGCGGCCCGAACTTGTTGCGGCCCATGATCTCGGCGCCGATGTTGCGGGCGTAGTCCCGCGTGAAGTAGTCGTCCAGACCTCGGCCACCGGGTTCGGAGCGGTTGATGGGTGGGTGGTCGGTGGCAAAGGCCCAGGCGAGCAAGTTCCCCGGATCGGCATGGCCGAACGGCTTCTCGAGGCTCTGGCCCTCGCCGGCGCCGAACCCGTCGCTCGAGACGGTGAAGTTCTGGACCCGCAGCAACTGGCTCATGTCGCTCCTCCTGCTTCGCACTTTCTGATCACCTGACGAACCGTAGACCGGCCGGGCCGGGAAAACTCATCGCCGCATCGTGCAGTTCTCATCGAGCTCCCGCAGCCGCGCGCAGGGCGACGACTCCCCGTGGTCATCCCCCGGCGCGGCCGCGTACCCCTCACCGGGCGAGCGTCCAGCGGAAGCGGGGGGCTTCCGGCCCTTGACATCCAGCCGGCGCAGAAACTCGGCAGCGACGGGCAGAGCGCCCAAACGCTTGGTCACCACGGACTCGATCACGCACTCCATACGGGGGCGTTCCGTTCGTGGCCGCGGGGACCGGGAAGTCATCGACACACCCGATCGAACGTTGACAGGCCCGTGCCGGACACTGCCCGGCCCCGCTCTCCAGCCGAATCAGCGACCCGCGAAATACGGGGCTAGTGGTTCTCCGGATGGTGCAGCACCTTCTGGTGAAGCCCTGCAAACTGAGTACCTGAGTAGCCGTACTCTGGCGGGCTGCTGGCCGCCTGCCAGAGCATGGCGAACATGGAGTTCCTTGCGGACCTAGGCTTGGCCGTGCTGCTGTCAGCGCTCGGAGCCCTGGGGTTGGTCGGCTTCTGGTTCGTGGAAGGCCTCAAGCAGTGGGCCGCCCAGGGGCAGTCGGTGCCTGATCCGACGGGCCGGTACGTGCTGGTGCTGAGCACGGGGTCGGCATGTTCGGCAGTGATCGCCTACGGCTTGTCCTGGGCTGATCTGCCTATAGCCTGCACGGCCCAGGCGGTCATGGCCGCCCTGCTGGCGTTGCTGCTGCTCCTGGTCGCAGGCAGCGCGTGCGGCAAGCGAATCAGGCGAGAGAGGCTGCGGCGCCGTCTTCGGCGGGAGCGGCTGCGCTGGCACGAGTCCCAGCGCGAAGGCAGCACGCCTGCGTCGGCGTCGGTCCGCCGACGCACATGGCGGCCGTGATCTCGTCCTGCGAATCCGGCCCGCGGGCGTGCAGATTGTCGGTCCTCATCACAGATTTCAGTCGCCGGTGCCCTGGCCTGGGCACTGAAATCTTCCGTGCGGTGACTGGCGGGCGGTCGGGCGTACGAAAGACTTCAGCGTGCAGATCTGACAGTGCGCACCGCAGACTCGCCGGACGCGTGGCCTGGGTAGGCCGGTCAGTGCTGCTCATCGGGGGTTCGTTCGGTCGGGGCATGCTCCGCAAAGGCGTCGCTGGCATGGTCGTAGACGACCCTCTCGCGCCTCATGTACTTGGTGCCGCACTTGAAGCACAGCGCTTTCCCGTCATCCTGCGGGTTGTCCGCGGTGGCCACGTGGAAGACCAGCGTGCGCTCGTCGCCCACCCCCCGTTCTCCCGACGCACAGTCCTCGCACGGGATGACTTGTCCGTCGTCTGGGCCTGTGACCAGCACGACGTACTCAGAGGCCAGGTCTCGGGGCGTCCAGGCTTGCAGGCAGAAGCGGCACTGCGGTTGACTGCCTACGAGTACAGCGAACTGCCGACAGGCCGGGCACATAATGGTGTTTTCTAGAAGTTCGCCCTTGAGCTCCGCGTCGACGTCCCGCATGCGATCTGCGACAAGGGAATCGATGTTGCCCAGGACGGCCCGGATGCGCCGCATGGAGGTGTCGAACTCCTCGTCGAAGTCATTGGTAGGAACGTGCAGCTCCTCCTCAATGAACTCGATCAAGAAGGCCAGCACTTCGGCCGAACGGGATTCCACCACGAGCGCGGGCACGGAGTGGCCGTAGTGCGTGAACGCGTTGCGTGTATCCCCCAACCGCTTGATCGCCTGTCGGGTCTTGTCGCTGATCTCGACCTGCGCGATGTCGCGCAGCCGGGCGATGGCGCCGTCCACCGTCGTGCTGTTGAAGCTGCCGGCCTGAAAGTTGGCGAGGGTCGCCTTCCCGGGGTCGGCGAAGACGAGGCTCCAGTGTTCTACCTCAAGCCGCGCCTTGAGCAGGATCTCTGTGGCGGCGTGGAGGTGCAGGACTCCGTACTTGAGGTCGCGGTCGGCAGGAAAGAGGTCGCGATGCCTGCGGGCCGTCAAGTGCTCCACTGCGCTCAGAAGGTAGTCGATCCCGTTGCGGACGGGGCGGAAGGTGACGTCAGGGCGCTCAACAATGCGTCGGCCAAGGGACACTCTGTCGTAGGGCACCCCATCGAACGGATCTCTGTTACCCATTCCACCCCCAGGCTGATTGATTGTCGGTCCTCACTGTCTCTCCCTCTGAGCCACGGACTGTACGTCCAGGGCGCCCTGCTCAACGCGTCTGCGTACTGAAGCGTTCGGTGCGGTACTGAAGGACCGACTGAAATCTTCCGTGCGCTACTGAAGTCTGCCGTGTCGGCCGACACAGATTCGCGCATTGGCGGTTCTCCCAGTGGTGCAGTTAAGGGTGAAAGTTCGGCACGCGGACACGGTTGACGCCTTGGTGCTGGGGTTCACCGGCCCCTGGCTCAGGCCGCATCATCTGGTCCTGGCGGTGGGGGACGAGGGCGGGCTGGCCCGGGTGTCCGCGCGCCTGGAGCCCGTTCTTGCGGCTCGTGTCGGTGAGGCGTTGAGTGGCGCGGCGGTGGTGGGGGAGCGGCGGGCAGAGGGCGAGCCGTACACACGGGTGGAGACGGACCTGGTTGTGGAGGTGCTGGCCGGGTCCGGCCGGCACGGCACCCTCACTGTGACCCGGATGCGGTGAGGGTGCCCGTGCCTGACTGCTGGTCAGGGGGCGACGCCGAGGCAACCGTTGTCCGAGGATGCTGGCCCGGTTGGCGAGTGGAGGTGCAGGGGCTGCCGATCAGTCCAGGTCGGCGCTGGCCAGGGTGACCGCGAGCGCGATGTGGGGGACAGCGCTCAGGCAAGAGCTCCGCCACCGCGCTCGGATCGGCCGGAACAGTTGGAGGCCCGGCCACGGACTCGAACGCGGCCGTCCGCCCGCCGTCGGTGGATCGCACGGACACTCCCGCCTGGCGCCACCGCCTGCACGAACCGAGCGGCCCCGTTTATAACGGAGACTCCCCAAGACCATCCCCCGCCGACCGCCACCGGGACAGCACATCACGAGCAGAACGAGTATCGGGGTGTTCGTTGCCGAGTAGTCGCTCGTACTCGGTGAGGACGTGTTCTTCAATTTCGATGGCGTTGTTGGTGCGCCCGGCCTGCCGGTAGGAGGTGGCGAGGTTGGCGCGGGCGTTCAGGGTGTCGGGGTGTTCGTTGCCCAGCAGCTGCTCGCAGTCGGCGACCATTTGTTCCCAGTACGTCGAGGAAGCGCTGTGCAGGTGAGCATTGAGGAGGCTTGCTCCCGCGCGGTAGAGCACAGGGTGGGCGTCGGGCGTCCATAGGGACTCTCCGGCATGGGTGGTGAGTGAGTCCGTGTTGGTGCGTAGTGTGCCGGCCAGTTCGCGCTGGGCGTGGTCAGAGTCTGGCCAGATCTCGACGAGGGCATCGGCGGCGGTGATGACGGTCGTCGGCTGCTGGTCCTGAGGGATGGTCTCGCGTACGGCCCGGGCGGTGAGCGCGTGGATACGCACCGCTCGGGGGTTGTCGGTGGAGTCGTACGTGATCAGTCCGTACCGGTCGAGGAGCCGCAGCGCCGCGGCTGCCTCGTCACCCGTGACGGTCCGTGCCGCGTTTGTGCGCCGGCGGCGCAGGCTGAGCTTCCGTCGGGCTGGGACGGCGGCGGGCTGCTGGTGGGTGAGATAGGTGAGGAAGGCGTTGGTGGTCCACAGGGCGGCGGGTTGTCCGGCGGGGTCGAGGTAGGCGGCGATGCGGAGGGCGGCGCGGGCCAGGGGGCCGTGGGGGTCCTGGTCGGTGGCGTCGAGAGCGAGGAGCAGGGTGGTGGTGACCTGCCGGCCGTAGCGTTCGGTGTCCGCCCAGTGCGGCAGAACCTTGTCCAGGTGCGTGGCGCGGTCGGTGAACTGTTCCAGGTAGGTGCTGCAGGAGGTGTTCTCGCGAAGCATGTAGGCGGCGGCGTGTCCCAGCGCCAGCGGCAGGTGTCCGAGTGCCTCGGCGAGGGCCGGGGCCCGGTGGTCGGCCAGGTGGGCTTTGCGGTCGTGGGCGAGGCGGGCGATGAGGTAGCCGGTTGCCTCGGCCGGGGTGTAGACGTCGACGTCGATGCGGGCCCGGCCGCCTCCGGTCAGGCGCGGGTCCTTGAGGCGGGTGGTGGCAAGGGTCCAGCCGGTGCCGCGCTGGCTGTCCGGCCACCAGGGCTCGATCTCATCCGGATCGGTGATGTTGTCCAGGACGACCAGCCACCGGCGGTCGGTGGCCGCAAGCCAGCTCAGGAAAGCCCGTGCGTCCGCTTCCAGGTCCGTGCCGGTAAGGCCGGGCGCCTGCACGAGCGCAGCGGCCTGCGCATAGACGGTCAGAACCTGCTGGATATCGTTCGCCGACGTCCACACCACCAGATCGGCGCCATCTTCGAGCGCTTCACGGGCGTAGGCGGCGGCCAGCTGCGACTTGCCCACCCCGCCACCGCCCGACATCACCTGCACAGACGCACGCGTACCGGACCGCGACCGCTCACCGAGCGGGGTATCGCTCGCCAGCACGACGCTCCGGCCGTGCCCGCGGGCCTCGTCGACCGCCTGACGCAGTACCTCGCGCGGCTGGAACGCGGACGCCAGCACCGGCACCGTCCCCACCACCACCGGCCACCCCACCAGCACTTCGTTCTGCGCCACGAACTGCTTGTCGACATACGTGACCCGGCTGTTGTCACCCAGCGCAGAACCAGTGATCGCCCCGCCAGCCGCAACCGAACCCGCCCCGGCGGACACCCGGCGCGCCGCCCCCGCCCCTGAGGGAGCCGCACCGTCTCCAGATTCGCCGGTCTTACCCCCGCGACGGGCCCGAGGGAACAGGCTCACCGCTCGCTTCCCTCACCCAGGGCACTGTCGGTGATGTCGCCACCAGCCGCCACCCCGTCCCGCCCGGCCCGCACATCATCCCCGTCCCGCCGCGAGGAACCCCTCCTCGACGGAGTACGGGCACCGGTCACCTTCGAGTCCTTCCCGAGCGCCGAGCCCGTGATGTCACCACCGGCCACAACCGCACCACGACCACCACGCACCCGACGCCCGCCCACGGATCCACCACCACGAAACAGCGCGACCACCGACACCAGCAACGCCACCAGCCCGACCACCGAACCCACCACGCTCGCAGCCTGACCAGCCGTATCCAGATCAGCCAGGACCGCCACCAACACCAGCCCCACCGTCCCCAGAAACGCCACCACCGCCGTCACCCACACCCACACCCGCGCCACCCCCGCCGAAGCCACAAAGCTCACCGACCTTCCCGCAACAGACCACATGGACAAAGCAGTTCAAGACTCAAGAATCAAGAAGCCGACGCGCCGTCAGCTCTACTGAGACCGTAACGGCCCAGTGCTCCTACACCCCAACCAAGCACGAAACCCGACTGGGAAGCATCGCTGCCCGCCAGCCTGGCGGCTTCGCAGCGACCCATGCCAGGTCAACAGCCGGCTGAAAGGCAGTTGAGGGACATCGAGGCGGAAGCCGGATTCACCAGGTCCATGCCGCATCGAAGCGAGGGGACCTTCCGGCCCTGGCGCCGCACACTGCCGGCCTGGTCGTTGAAACCGATGGCGGCGGGCACGCGTGCTTGCTATCAGTGAAAGCCTCACGTGACGCTGGGGGCTGACGCGTTGTCGGGTGGTGGACAGGGGAGGGGTGAGCATGTCGCGGGGTTGGAAGATCACGGTCATGGTGGTCGGGGTGGCCGGTGTGGTGTCGACGCCGCTGGTCTGGCTGCTGGACAGCCCTGATACCGGTCAGCTGGTCGGCGCCTCGGTGCAGGCCGCCACCGGCATCGCCGCCCTGGTCTGGGCGCTACTCCAACGCCCGCCTGCACCGGCACCGGCACCGACCCCGGTTCCGGGGCCGGCGGATTCGGCCGTTGATACTGGGAAGGCCGACGGAATTGACGGCGGTACGGCTCACACCGGTGTACGGCGCCCCGGCGGCGCGGGTACCGGGTCGGCGAAGGCGGAGCGGACCGGGGACGCCACCGCGCAAGGACCCGGCAGCAGCGCTGGCACCGGTATCGACTACAGCTGACCCCCCGGATCCCGCAGCAATCCACGAGAGGAAGACTCCTTTCTGCCATGAGGTTCTGGAAGCGCCGCTCAACGCCCGGCCCCGATGTGACCAGCCCCGATGAGGCCGGTCCCGAGGCAGGGGGCGGTGTACCGACACGGGCGGTGGAGGTCACGGACACCGGCGACGCCCAGGCCCACGGTGGGGGAACCGCGCTGACCGGCTACCGCGGACCGGCCCCCGAGCCCGCTGGCCCTCCACCCCAGGGCCCGGTGCAGGTATCGCGGACCGGGGACGCCACCGCCTCCACAGGCGGTACCGCGATCAGCGGGCACGTCGGTGAACTGACCGTCGTGCAGCAAACCGCCCCGCGGGAACGGGCATCCTGGCCGCACCAGGTAGGTGTGATCCCGCCCCGGGCGCAGTCCTTCCAGCACCGGCCCGAGGCCGAACAGCTGCGGGCAGCGGTCGACGGCGGAGGCACGGCGGTACTGTGCCAGGTCCTGACAGGAACCGGCGGAGTCGGCAAGACCCAGCTCGCCGCCGACCACGCCCGCGCCACCTGGGAATCCGGCGGGGCCGACGTACTGGTATGGATCACCGCCAGCACCCGCCCGGCGATCGTGGCCGGGTACGCACAGGCCGGCACCGAGGTCCTCGGCGCAGACCCGCAGGACCCGGAACAGGCCGCGAAGACGTTCCTGGCCTGGCTCGAACCCAAACCCAGCACGCAACCGTGCCGATGGCTGATCGTCCTGGACGACCTCGCCGACCCGGCCGACCTACGCGGCCTGTGGCCCCCCACCAACCCCTCCGGCCGAACTCTCATCACCACCCGCCGACGCGACACCACCCTCACTGGCCCCGACCGACGACTGGTCACCATCGGCCTGTTCACCCCCGACGAAGCCACCACCTACCTGACCACCACCCTGACAGCGCACCACCGCCACGAACTGGCCGGCCAACTCACCGCCCTGGCCGCCGACCTCGGACACCTGCCACTGGCCCTTGCCCAGGCCGCCGCCTACCTCACCGACACCGGCACCGACTGCGCCACCTACCGACAACTACTGACCGACCGCGCCCGCACACTCACGGACGCCCTGCCCGAACCTGACGCACTTCCCGACGACCACACCACCACAGCCGCCGCAGCCTGGTCCCTGTCCATCGAACGCGCCGACCGCCTGGGCCCGGCAGGTCTGGCACGCCCCATGCTCCAACTAGCCGCGATGCTTGACCCCAACGGCATCCCCGCCCCCGTCCTGACCGCACCCCCGGCCCTGAAATACCTCACCAAACACCGCACCCCAGGCCAGCACCCCAGCAAGAGAGGGCGCTGGCGAAGGCGTAGACGAGGGCCACAGGTCAGCATGCAGGACGCGGCCGACGCGCTCCGGTGTCTGCACCGGCTCAGCCTGATCGGCCACACCCCCACCACCCCACACCAGGCAGTACGCGTCCACAACCTCATCCAACGCACCGTCCGCGACACCATGCCGACAAACCAACACAAACAGCTCGCCCGCGCCGCTGCCAACGCCCTGACCGATGCCTGGCCCCAGGTTGAGCGAGATACCACTCTTGCCGGGACCTTGCGCGCCAACGCGGAAGCCCTCACCAGCCAGGCCGAGGACACCTTGTGGCACCCCCGTGCCCACCCGGTTCTCTACCGCACCGGCAAAAGTCTCGGCGAAAGCGGCCAGGTCACTGCCGCCATCAACCACTTCCAACACCTGGCGGACACCGCCCACGACCGCCTGGGTCCTGATCACCCCGAAACCCTGACGGCCCGGCACAATCTTGCCTTCTGGCGGGGGGAGGCGGGGGATGTGGCTGGGGCCATGGAGGCCTTCGCCGGTCTGCTGGCCGACTGGGAGCGTGTGCGGCGACCCGACCACCCCAGCACTCTGAGCGCCCGGCACAATCTTGCCCACTGGCGGGGGGAGGCGGGGGATGTGGCTGGCGCCGTGGAAGCCTTCGCCGGTCTGCTGGCCGACCGGGAGCGTGTGCAGGGTCCTGATCACCCCGAAACCCTGAACGCCCGGCACAACCTTGCGCGCTGGCGGGGGGAGGCGGGGGATGTGGCTGGGGCCATGGAGGCCTTCGCCGGTCTGCTGGCCGACTGGGAGCGTGTGCAGGGTCCTGATCACCCTGGCACTCTGAGGGCCCGGAGCCTTCTTGCGCGCTGGCGGGGGGAGGCGGGGGATGTGGCTGGGGCCATGGAGGCCTTCGCCGGTCTGCTGGCCGACGAGGAGCGTGTGCTGGGACCGGACCACCCCGAAACCCTGACGACCCGGTACAACGTTGCCCACTGGCGGGGGCAGGCGGGGGATGCGGCTGGGGCCGCGGAAGCCTTCGCCAGTCTGCTGGCCGACCAGCGTGTGCTGGGGCCCGACCACCCCCACACCCTGAGCGCCCGGCAGAATTTTGCCCACTGGCTGGGGGAGGCGGGGGATGCGGCTGGGGCCGCCGACGCGTTCGCCGCTCTGCTGGCCGACCGGGAGCGTGTGCTGGGACCCGACCACCCCCACACCCTAGAGACCCGGAACTTTCTCGCCTTCTGGCAGCGGAGACGGGCGGATTCAACGCCGAATAACGATCACTCGTGAACACGAAGATCGGCAGGACATTTCCGCAGGGCGCGACTGTAACGCTTCCCGAGTACGCGCTTGATTTTGTCGGGGTGAACGGGAGCCACTGCATCGGCGAGTTTGGGAGCCACTTTGCTCCATCTGTGACGAGGATGGGCCCGACACAGGTCCATGATCGTCAACGGGTTCGGGAGCCACCCCTGTCGGGTGACATCACGCCTGTGGATGTGGAGTGTCCGCCGTGGTCCGGAGGTGTTTGGCGATAGTTTGGTTGCCCCGGGTCCTGCTGGTCCGTGTCCCTGACAGGCGCGGTTCGGCAGGGCCCGGCCTCGCGTTCGGCCGGCTATTGGTCGGCGGTGTGCTTAAGGACGTGCGCTCAGCCGTCTACGGGGATCGGCCGGTTCGGTGGGCCGTCGGTCAGCAAGGACGCCAATAGTTTCGGCAGCTCAGCCGGCCGCAGCACATCCGAGGTCGCGGCCAGTTCCGCTATGGTCCACCAGCGGTGCCCGGTGATCGCGGCCTTCTCGATCTCCTCGAAAGCCGAGGTATCGACCTGGAACGCAGGCGTCCGGGCCATGTAGTAGCGCTGGCGAACCTCATAAGCGACGCCGCCCCGGACCGCTGTCCACGGACGCCCTCGCCAAATCTCCGGACCCAGCGAGAGGTTCGTCAGGCCGGTTTCTTCTCGCAACTCCCGCAGGGCTGCCTGCTCGTGGCTTTCGCCTGGCTTGAGTCCGCCTCCAGGGGTGAACCACCGAACGGAACCATCCCCCTTGTTCAGGGCAGAGAACAGCAGTAGCCGACTGGCGTCGTCCAGCAACACCACGCGCGCGCTCGGGCGCGGCACCAGGCTGCCCTCCGGTTTCATCACCTCGTCAGATTAGAACCGCGGTCCCTGGGTGACCAACGGAGTTGGTCACCGGGCTGAGCTTTCACGCAAGTCTGGTCAGAGCCGGATTCAGAGAGCCTCATGACCGTGCGGTGGCCTGGCGGTCGGCTTCGGTGGACTGGAAGCGGTAGGACTCGGTGCCGGTCTGGATCAGCGTGCAGCGGAACGTAATGCGGTCGGCGATGGCCGCGCAGAGCCGGCGGTCGCCGAAGGTCTTGTCCCACTCGGCGAACGGGGAGTTCGTGGCGACCGCGGTGGCCTTGCGCTCCTCGCGTTCGGTGAAGATCTGGAACAGCAGCTTGGCGCCCTTCTTGTCCAGGTTCGCGTAGCCAAACTCGTCCAGGCAGAGCAGGTCGACCTTGGTGTAGCGGGCCATGAGCGAGGACAGCCGCCTGGCCGCCTCGGCTTCGGCGAGCTCGTTCACCAGGGCCTGGGTGGTGATGTAACGGGCGGACAGTCCGGCCTCCGCGATCGCGGTACCGACCCCGATCAGCAGGTGGGACTTGCCGGTGCCAGAGTCACCGATCAGCACCAGCGGACGGCCCTCACGGACCCAGGACGTGGACTTCAGATCGGCGACGACTTCCGGGGAGACGTTGGGGTTCTTGTCGAAGTCGAAGTCCTCCAGCCGCTTTGGCCGGGGGAATTTCGCCGCGCGGACGAGGGCGTCCATTAATTGAAGAGCTCGACAGCGAACTGTGACGGCGGGGCCGGGAAGGTCTTCGACCTCCCGGCCCCGCCGGTTTCCTCGGTTGTTCAGTTCAGGCTGTCGGCCGGCTGTCTCCACAAGATGGCCCAGCACGGCGCCTGACCGCCTCAGGCCGGGGCCATCGTCCAGGCCCGGCCGGTTACGAGCACCTCCTATCGGGACACTCGGCCGCCCAGTGCACCGCCTGAGTGGGAGTGAGGCGGTGCTCGGGGCAGTCAGCGCGCTCGGTCCCGGTCGCGACGCCCCCGCACGGAGTCCTGAGACAGATGCACGCGGGGTAGGACCCACCGAGCGCCGTCACGCCGCCGCACTGCCCGAAAGCGAGGCCGCGGCGCCCTCGCCGAAGTCGTCCTCCGCGAAGCCGACGGACGCCTGCCCGCACCGCTGGAGCGCACCGCCCGCTGCGCCAAGAACCGTGCCCGACTCGTACGGGCCCTCTACACGCGGTTGGACGGCCTCACAGAAGCCCTCCCCGCCGCTACACAGCCGGACGGGCTGCTCACGCCGTTAGTCGGCGGTGTAGTTGAGGAAGTTGGCGACGACGGGTACGCCGCGGCGGCGTCCGAGTTTCTGCCGGAGGTCGTTCAGTGTGCTGGTGCCGCGGGCGGAGGTGACACCGCCCATGCGGGCCACGGCGGTGTGGGCGGTGTCGACGGCGGCATCGATGTCACCGAGGGCGAGATGGGCCTCCGCGAGGCGTGCGAGGTAGATGGCGTGCCCGCGCGGGAATTCGTCGCCGTTGTACGCCTCACCCTCACTGTGATGGGCGGTGGAAGCGTCCTGGAAGTGCTTGAGGGCTTGGCGGGGGTTGCCGAGATTGAGGGCGGAGCTGCCGAGGAGCTGGTGGGTTTCGCCGAGGTTGAACCAGTAGACGCAGGCCGGGTCCGCTTCCATCGGGCCGGCGTTCGCGTAGGTGTCCAGGGCCGCGTTGGCGGCCCGGTCGGCAGCCCGGGTGTCGCCGGCGCGTGCGTGGGCCCGGCAGGCTCGGGCGTGGAGCATGGCGGTCATGCGGGCGGAGCCGATCCGAGGGGCCTGGGCCAGGGCTGCGTCGATGAGGTCGATCGCGCCGCGCGGGTTGCCGGTCGAGTACTGCTGGATGGCCCAGAACGCGAGCGTGTTGGCGCCGACGACCGGGTCATCCGCGCTCGCGGCGGCCCGCAGGGCAGTGACGTAGTGGCGTTCGGCGGCGGCGATCTGGCCACTGTCATACGCCGTCCAGCCGGCTGACCTGGATGCCTCTGCAGCGGCGCCGAACAGGCGGCGCCCGACGCGCTCGCTGTAGGAGGCGTCCTTGAGCGCGCTGATGATGAGGCGTAGTTCGGTGCGGGCGGCGTCGTAGACCTCCCCGGATCCCAGTTGGTCGTCCAGGTGGCGCAGGTCGTCCAGGCGGCGTTCGAAGCGGTCGGGGGTGCTGTCGTCGATGCGTCGGCCGCCAGTTGGGGATGCGCCTGTGGGGGTGGCTCCGGACCACTGGGCGACGGTGCTGCCGAGGGTGACGGATGTGGTGATCAGGAACTTCCTGCGGTCCATCGGACCTCCTGCGATCTCCAGTGCGTGCACGGTCGCCGTGGTGGTCCACGGGGCGGTGAGGATGGCGTGGTCGTCGGGCACCGCGAGTAAGAGCCAGCCTGGCCAGCCGTGGGCCAGAACTGTTTCGGGAGGGATCTTCTCCAGTGCGGCCATGGCGAACTGGGTGCGGAGGTTGGGTGCGTTCTCGCCGCTGACCCACCGGGACGCCTTCTCCTTGCGGTAGCCCATCTGCCCGTATCCCATGCGCCGGTGCTGCTCGGCCACCCGGAACAGATACGCCTCGTGGGTCGTCCCGCGCTGTGACAGCAGGTAGGCGAGCGGGTGCTGTTCGGCGGTGATGTCCACGGTCACGGCGGCTTCCCTTTCGCGAGCACACGGGCCACCAGTCTTCCGGCTGCGAAGGGGCGGGGGAAGGCCGCCGGGACCGGACCGCAACCCACCGCAACCGGCAGCAACCGGCCGCAACGCCGCTGCTCTGTGCCCCGGGTTGCGGGTGCGGTGTGGTGAGCCCGGCGGCCCGGCCGGGCCGCCGCTGGACGAGGTGTCGGGAGAGACGCATGGGGACGATGACGTTCGCCGCGACAACAGCCGGCGAGGAGAAAACGGACCCGGGGCCGGAGCTGCTGGAACAGGTGGCCCGGCTGGCCGACCTGGACGAGACGCTGGTGGAGCGGATGAGGGCGGAGGCGCTCGGGGCGCCGACGCGGGGGAAGGTCGCGTACGGGGAGTACCAGTCCGGCGGCTGGTGGACCGCCTCGCTGATGAACCACTCCCCGGACGGGGATCCGCACGATGTCGTAATCGGCGACGGCCGGCCCCGCCCGACCACCCTCCTGGACCGCATGCCCGTGACCAAGGACTTCCTGGCGGGACTGGGACTGGACTTCATGTACGTACGTCTCGCGCGACTGGAACCGCACTCCTACCTGTGGGAGCACCGCGACTACGCGGAGCTCCACGAGCGCGGCCGGCACCGCCTGCACATCCCGCTTGTCACCAATCCGTCGGCGGTTCTCGTCACGGCCGGGGCCCGGGTGCACATGGCGACCGGCTCCCTGTGGCGGCTGACGCCCTCCCAGGCCCACGGGGTCCGCAACGTCACAGGCCCCGACCGGCTGCACCTGATCGCCGACGTCTACACCGACGACGCCTACCGCAAGCTCGCCGCCCGACCGCATCTGCGCGCGGGCGACGCGGCCCAGCTGCCGGTGATGACGGCCGCCGACCGTGGCCGGCTGATGGAGCGGGCCAGCCAGCTTGCCTCGCTCGGGTTCGTCTCCTCGGCTGAGCAGGTCCTGCTGCGGGCCTACTACGCCTACGCGCTGGCGGAGGGCAGGGCGTACGACCTGATCACCGATCTGCACACAAACCGCGGATCGGACACAGACGCCGCCCGATGGACGGAGGCGAAGAGGCACCTGCTCGCCCGCTGACCCGTACCTCGTCTCTTTCACAGGAAGGAAAAAGTCGTATGACCACGACAACACCCCCGGCGCCGCTGCCGCCGCTGGAAGAACTGGCGTACGCCCACCGGCCCGCTCAACTGACGGTGCTGGCCGATCTGGTGCAGACGTTGTCCGGTGTGCAGGCGGTGACGCAGCTGCTCGTGAGGGGCTCCCTGGCAACCGGGACGGCAGACCGGCTGTCCGACGTCGACCTGGTCGTCGCCGTACGGGACGAACGGCTCCCGGCGCTGATGGGAAGTCTGGACGCGGTGATGTCCACCGAGTTCGGCGCGCTGCTGCCCGGCTGGCGGGACACCATCGTCGGCGACCTGGGCGGCGCGGGTTTCGTCTACCTGCTGCCGCACGACGGGCACCTGCTCCAGCTGGACCTCTACCTCTGCCCGGCCAGCGCAGTGGACGCGCTGCGACGCCGGATCGGCCCGCGCCTGCTCTGGCAGGAGACCCGTGCGGACACCGGCCCGGACGTGAACGCGGGGGCCCGGGGGGAGACGGTGGCAGAGCTGGCCCGTACGGCAGCCACGCCGGACAACTGCTCGACGCTGCTGGTACAGGCGATGGTCCTGCACGCGATGCTCCGCAAACGCGTCCTGCGGGGCCAGGAGTACATCGCCTACGGACTCCTGCACCAGCTGCACGAAACGTGCCGGGACGTGATCCGCACCGCGCTGGTGCCGCACTCCCGGCATCACGGCTGGTACCACCTGCCCGACGAGGTGGGCCGTACGACGATCGGGCGGGAGTGCCTGGCGGAGCTGACGGACGCGCTGACCAGCCCGCCGGTCCCCAACGTGGCGCAGGCGGACGAGGCCCTGAACCGCATCGTGCGCCTTGCGCAGCGGATCGCCCCGCACGCCGTCGACTCGCTGGCCGACGAGATCACCGCGTACCGCGCCTACCAGCAGCACGAGGAAGGACTCGTATGAACAGCACCGACCTGACCGCGGCCCTGTTCGCCGGAGTTGTACCGCCGGACGGCGAGGAACCCCTGGCGGAGGCCGCCGGCGCCGCACTCGCCCGCGCCGGATACGCCCTGAAGCACGGCGGCTACAACGGGCTGATGGAGGCCGCCGCGCGCGGCGCCGCACGCCACGGCGCGCCAGTCACCGCCGTCACGCTGGCCGACCGCCCCGACTGGGGAGCCCTCAACCCCCACGTCACCACCACCGTGTACGCCCCGACCATGGGGGCCCGGCTGCACGCATACCTCGACGACGCGGACCTGGTCGTCGCGATGGGCGGAGGGGTCGGCACGCTGCACGAACTCACCGCCGCCCTGTACTACGCCACCACGATCCGCCCCCTTCCCGTGCGGCTGCTCGGGCCCGCCGTGTGCCGTCTGAGCGCGATCTTGCGAGCGGAGGGATGGCTGACCGAGAGCCCCACCCGGCCCCTGGGCTTTCTGCGGGAACTTCCCGACGCCGAAGCGCTCGCCGCCGATCTCAAGACCCTCGACGCCGGGCGGTGCGAGCAGTGACTCCGTCCACCGTCCTCTTCGCGGAGAAGATCGCCGCCGTCGCCTACCGGCTGGGCCCTTACCGGCTGCCGGACGGCGGCACGCTCGAAACCTACTTCGACCCCTACCGGCTGGCCGGTGACCCGCAGCTGCTGACGGAGACCGCGGCCGCGCTGGCGGACCTGCTGCCCGCCGACACCGAGGTCCTGGCCGGTCCGGCGCTGGCCGGCATCCCGCTGGTCACGGCGGTGTCCCTGCACACCGGCCTGCCCGCCGCCTTCCTACGCCCGGCCCCCAAGGAACACGGCACATGGCAACAGATCGAGGGCACCGGCCTGGAAGGCCGGCGAACCGTCCTGCTGGACGACACCGCCCGCAGCGGCGTCAGTCTCCTGCGCAGCGCCCGTCTGCTGCGGATCGGCGGCGCAAGGGTCGGCACGGCCTTATGCGTCCTCGATCGGGACACGGGCGCCACCGCCCTGCTCGCCAGCCACCATCTGCTCCTGCGCTCCCTGGTCCGTGACCCGGACAGTGCGCGGTGACGGCCACCCGGCGAGCGGCGCTGTTCGACCTGGACGGAGTGCTGCTGGACAGCGCCGCCGCGGTGCGGGCCACCCTCGCGGGGGTCGCCACCTGTGCAACCGGCCGTCGTGTGATGCCGGGTGACCTTCCGCCCGGCGCTCTGCGCCGCCCCCGCTGCGAGGTCCTGGCGTTCCTGGACGTCGCCGACCCCGACGACGCGTGCGATCGCTGGTGGGACGGCGCCATGTCCGCCAACTCTGTCCAGCCGTTCCCCGGGGTGCTCTCCGGCCTGCTGGCCCTGCGCGCACAGGGCACGGCCACGGGCGCGGTCACGGTTCAGGACCCCGACCGCCTGCGGTGGCTGCTGCCGCCGGCCCTGTCCGAACTGCTGGACGTCATCGTCACCCGGCAGGACGCGCCACCCAAACCGGCCCCCGACGGGCTACACCTCGCCCTGAGCCGATTGAACGTCGGCCCGGAGCACGCGGTATTCATCGGGGACAGCCCCACCGACATGACCGCGGCCCGCGCCGCCCGAGTCCTTGCGCTCGGAGCGGTCTGGGGCTGGCACCCTCCCGCCGCTCTCCGCGCGGCCGGAGCCAGCCACCTCCTGCCCGCGCCCACCAGCATCGGACCGTCCCTCCTGCGCCACCTGCCCCCAATCGACAACGCGTGATGCAGTAGCCCCACTACAGTGGAGGGGAACCCGCAACGGGTTCCCCTCCACCCCCACACCCCAGAGGACACAGGCGAATGCGCGTGATGCGGCGACGAGCGCCCGGCGCCGAGCTGGAGCACTGAGGAACCCCTTCCTCAGCCCGACTCGCGGTCCGGCTCGGCGCGCACCCCCATCACCCCGCCACCGATCCCTGACCTCTGAAAGCTGCCCCCATGCCTGTACCGCCCACCAGCGGCCGTCTGCAATGGACCGACGTCCCCCTGCCGCTGCGCGCCCGCCTCGAAGACGCCCTCGGCGCACCCGTCACCGACACGGTCACCCCCGCAGGCGGCTTCGGCCACCAGCTCGCCGCCGCGCTCACTCTGGCCGACGGCCGACGGGTCTTCGTCAAAGCGGCCCCCGACGACGACCCGCTGACCGCCGCCAACGTCCACGAGGCCGCAGTCCTGGACGCGTTGCCTTCCGGGGCTCCGGCCCCGGAGCTGCTGGGGATCCACCGCGCCGCCGGCTGGACCGCCGTCGTCATCGCCCACCTGGACGGACCGCACCCCGACCTGTCCCCGGCGTCCGGCGACGTCGGGCAGACCTTGGCCCTCCTGGACAAACTGACTTCCAGCCCCGCCCCGGCGCCGTACGCCGCAGCGGTGAGCACCATGCCGTCCACGGCGGCGGCCCTGCACGGCTGGGACGAACTCATCTCCGATCCGCCGACCGACCTCGCCCCCGCTGCCCGTGACCGCCTGCCGCAGCTCGCCGAACTGGAAGCGGCCTGGCCCGCCCTCGCCCACGGCGACCGCATCGTCCACGGCGACCTGCGGGCCGACAACATGGTCCACGACCAGGCCCGCGGCGTGACCTTCGTGGACTGGGCACACGCCACCACCGGCCCGGCCTGCATCGACGCCGCCTCCCTCGCACCGCAACTCATCCTCGCCGGACACACGCCCGCAGACATCGCACGCCTGCTCCGCGACCACCCCGCCACCGCCAGCAACCCCGACACCACCACCGCGTTCCTCGCCGCACTCACCGGCCACTGGCACCACAACGCTCGCAAACCCGCACCCCCCGGCGCCCCGGGACTGCGCGCCTACCAGCACCGGGCCGCCGGGGCTGGTCTCGCCCTCCTTAGCCACCGCCTGAGCTGAACCACAACCGGCTGGACCGCCTCACGGAACCCCTCCCGGCCGCCACGTAGCCCGGATGGGGAGCGGCCTGGGATGGGAAGCTGCTGGCCCGGGTCAGCGGAAGGCCCCGGCCGCACATCAATTCCGGCGCGCACAAGTGCACTTCGCGACAGCGGCAGGGCGCTGACCCCATACCGCCCCGGCCCAGGCCGCCCTACCCTGACTTCGATCTCACGGACCCGCACTCGCTCTGCCACCGGCACAGCTTGCCGGACGCGCGCGCCGGAGTGGAATCCGGACGGCGCGTCACCTCACCACAGCACAAGGGTCGCTGATGCGGCGTTAGCCGAGATTCAGAACCTCATCGTCCGCGTGCGTGCCGAACTCGGCGACGCGCACCTCCGCGATGTGCTCGTACCGGCTGATCCGGTCGGTCCACTCCGCGTCGACGCCGAACGCCACCTGCGCGAAGCCCACCCGCCCGACGGCCTCGGCCAGGCCCGGATCGCCAGGGGCCAGCAGCCGCACCGGCGCGTCAAGCGCCACGGTGTGCGGCGGCACGAAGTACTCGTCCGGCAAAACGGTGCGCGCATGGACGAGCGCGCCGACAGCGACAACCGAGCCGGCCCCCAACCGTGCGCACTGCAGGACCGTCGCCGCGGTCGCCACATAGACGCACCTGCCGACCTCGCAGCCCAGCAGCGTGGCATGCGGCCCCACGAAGACGTGGTCGTCGACAAGCACCGGCTGATCGCCGGCGACCGCAGACCCGCGCAACACCGCGTTCTCGCAGATCACCGCCGCCTCCCCGACCTCGATCCGAGACCCCTCGGCATCGAGCACCGCACCGTACATCACCCGCGCCCTTCGCCCCACGCGGACATCACCGACGAGCGTGGCCGTCGGGGCGACGTAGGCGGTGGGATGGACCTGCGGTTCATGCCCGCGGTGCCGGATGCGGATTCCCTGCGCTTCAGCGATCATGAGCGGATTCTCGCCCGACCGACCGCGAGCATGCTGGCGGATTTCCGACGTCGCGTTCGCCGAGACATGTGCCATCCGCGATCTGAGGTACTACAGGGCGAACGTTGGCTGATACGGCACTAGTGTGATGCGCCAGAAAAGGTGATCTTAAGTCTGCCGCTGGTTTTCGGTGCTGGGTGGGCTGATTTTGGTGAGGTAGTCGGCGAGGGACTTGAGGATCTCGTCGGCGGTCTTGGTCCAGGTGAACGGCTTCGGGTTCTCGTTCCAGGTGTCGATCCAGGCGGTGATGTCCTTCTCCAGGGCTGTCACGGAGGTGTGGACGCCGCGGCGGATGAGTTTGTCGGTCAGCAGGCCGAACCACCGCTCGACCTGGTTCATCCAGGAAGAGCCGGTCGGGGTGAAGTGGACGTGGAAGCGGGGGTGTTTTCCCAGCCACGTCTTGATCTCGGCGGTGTTGTGGGTGGCGTAATTTGTCACAGACCAGATGGACGTCGAGTCCGCTGGGCACGGCCTTGTCGATCCGGATCAGGAACTTCTTGAACTCGATGGCGCGGTGGCGGCGGTGCAGTTCCGATATGACGGTGCCGTCGGCGATGTTGAAGGCGGCGAACAGGCTGGTGATCCCGTGCCGGTAGTAGTCGTGGGTGCGGCGTTCGGGCATGCCCGGCATCATCGGCAGTACCGGCTGCGAGCGGTCCAGTGCCTGGATCTGGCTCTTTCCATCGACGCAGAGAACCACCGCCTTCTCCGGCGGCTGGTGGTAGAGGCCGACGACGTCGACGACCTTGGCGACGAACTGCGGGTCGGTGGACAGTCTGAAGGAGTCCTGCAGGTGGGGCTTGAGGTCGAACTTCTTCCAGATCCGCCCGACGGTCGATTTCGACAGCCCGCTGTGCTTCGCCATCGAGGCACGCGACCAGTGCGTGTCCTTGCCCGGGACGGACTCCAGAGTCGCCACGAGTACGTCCTCGACCTGGTCGAGCAGGACCGAGGGCGGCCTGCCGGGGCGGGGCTCGTCCGTCAGTCCGTCCAGACGCAGGGTGATGAACCTGGAGCGCCAGCGGTTCACCGTCGCGTGGGCGATGCCGAGTTCGGCCGCGACCTCCTTGTTCGTCCCGCCCTCCGCACACCGCAGCACGATCTTCGCGCGCAGTGCCAGGAACTGCGCGGTCTTCGCCCGCCGCGCCCAGCGCGTCAGCTCCGCACGCTCGGCTTCGCTGAGCACCAGGTCCGGCTTGCGCCGGCCCGGCCGCGGCTCATCCACCAAGCCCGCCAGCCGCCGGGCCACGAACCGCGAACGCCACTTGCGCACCGTCTCCACGGACACCCCACAGTCCGCCGCCACAGCGGTATTTGACGCCCCGTCCGCACAGGCCAGGATGATCCGCGCCCGCTCGGCCACACGGGCCGGCACCCCGCCACCCGCCCAGCGCAGCAACTCCGCACGCTCCTCAGCGGACAGCACGACTTCGACAGCACGAGGGCCTCGATGCGACATAAAAACAGCCTACAGACTTAAGACCGCCTTTTCTGGCGCATCACACTAGACCGAGACAATGGCCAGTTGGGCGGGTGACAGGCCCGGCTTGCCGTCCCGGGGATACCCTCCTCGAAGTCCTCGTCGCTCCACAGGCCGTTGAGGTGGTCGCGGATGGCCATCGCTGTGGTGCCCCTGGGGTTGCTCGCCCGGGCGGCGGCGAGGCCTTCTTCGGTGGCTTCCACTCCGTATGCGCCCTTGGACCGCCCTGGTTCGGCCGGTCCGAGCCGCAAGGCGTACGGGCTGAGTATGAGCTCGGGCGGAGATGAGTATCTGGGCCCATGCTGGGGTGTTGTCTGCGCGGTGAGGATCGTGCGTACCGCGCACGGAAGGAAATCCGATGAATCCCAGCACCTACGCCCGCCTGTACGGGCCCCGCAGCTGGCGCCGCGCCCCAGGCGGACCGGCGTCGTCGTGCTGGCCTGGATGCTATGGATACTCAACGTGGCGTCGCTGGCCTGGCTGACGTTCCTCGTGGCCCTGACCGTGCTCTGGGGCGCTGCGGAAGGGGCAGCAGCCGGCGGCTTCGTCCTGCAGTTCGTGCTGATCGTCACCGGCGCCGTCGTCGCCGTGATCGCTCTGGCCTTCGCCCCCGGAGTGCGCCGCCTGCACTGGGCGGGCCGTCTGCTCCTCACCGGCACCCTGACCTGCCCGGTCACCACCGGCCTCGCGATCGGGTCCTGGATCTACGTTGGCTGAAACCCCGAGCTCGTCCCGGAAGACAGCGGCGGCGAGGAGCACAACGCGCCGAGCGTCCCCGTGTTGCCACTGTTCCACCCACCTTTACCAGCGCATCCCGAGCTGATCGAGATCCGCCCGGCGCTGCTCGGTGAGCTTGTCGGCGCGTTTGCGTACGTTGTCGAGCCACACACCGAGCTTGACCACCACGGGCTCTCCAGCACCTGCCTGACGGCCCGCCAAGCCAGCTTCCGCCCCCACCTGCTCGATGTGTTTCCGGGGCACCCGCAGATGCCCCTCACGAGCATGGAACTGCTGCGCCGCACGCAGGTTGAGTGCCCACATATCGTCTTGTGTCCGCCGTACAGGGCGTTCGTCGTCCCCAACCGCCTCAATGCCGAGCACGTTTTCCAGGAGCCATTGCTGTGCGGGCAGCAACTCCTCCCACCCGTGCCGCTGCGCGGTGATCCAGCGTCCGAGGTCTTCTCCTTGCACGATCACCTTCCCGGCCGCCAGCGGTGCGGTCCCGCCGTTCTGGAGCAGGTTTTGGACGAGGCGGAAGCAGCGTTGCCACCCCGTGTCCCATACCGGGCACCAGCCCGGATCGATCTCGTCCAATGCTGCGCGCCGCGCCTCGGTCAACGCGCCCGCACTGCTCTCGACAGCCAGGCCGGCCTGCCTTCGCTGCGCGTTGGTGTCTGCGGTCCGGGCTGCGTATCGCTGGTTCTTGGCCCAGGTCCCGACCGGGTATCCGTCCCATACCGCAGTCGCGGGCGGCAGCAGGTGTCCGTGCACGGCCGCCCAGGCGCGGGCGGCTGCGAGGCCTTCCTCGAACGCGACGTCCTGGTGCGACCACACCATGCCCAGCCCGGCCAGCTGTTCCACCCGCCCCGCATCCAGACGCCCCGCCTTATGGGTTTTGCGCTGGTCGGCGAGCCAGGTCCCGAGCGGGAACCCGGCCGGAACCCAGTGGCCGGGGGTGACGTAGTCGTACGGCACCCGCAACTGCTTCGCCCCGGTCTCCTTCACATACCGCACGCATGCCTGGATACCGCGCCGCCAGAACGTGTTCTCGGGCTCGATCACCCGCAGCTTCACGAACTGCGCCAGCAACGCGGGATCCCGGGGTGTGCTGAACTTCAGCAGCTCCCGCGCGGGCACACTCGGCCCCCGCTCACCTTCCGACACTTCCCGCTCAGCCTCCACCTCGCCTTCCTCGGTTCCCTCCGGGTGCCAACTCCCGCTCCGGATACGGGGGTCGGCGAGGTGTTCGATGGTGTCGGTGTCGTGTGCCCGCAGTGCTGAGAGGACCTTCGAGAGGGTTCCGTAGGCGTCCGAGGTCAGCATTTCGTCCGGACTTTCACCCGGAGCGAGGAATACCGGAACGACCAGAGAAGCAATCTTCCCTTCCCCCGGCTTGATTCTCAGGGCGCGTCCGACCATTTGCACGATATCGATCATCGACCCCCGTGCATCGCAGAATGCGACGGAATCACAATTCGCGGTATCGACGCCCTCGCCCAGTACCTTCACCGTGGTGATCGGTGTCGTTTTGTCGGTGGGTGTTCGTCATCGTTTTGTCAGTGGCTCGGTGGTGTTTCCTGGCCGATGATGCGGGGTGCTGGGTTCTGACAGCGGATGCCGATGAAGGACTGTCGTTCTTGCGGGGCGTGGTGGTCGGTTTGCTGCTGATCGCTACGAGGGTGGGGTGTTCGTGCTGGTCAGTGGTGTGGTGTGGGCGGGTGTCCGATCCCGGTGAAGGTGGCGAACGGACCGCTGATCACGGCGAGCCGGTGAAAGGTCGAATTGAGTGTGCGGCAGAGTGGATCTGTCCGTCTCCTCCGTGGCCGTCCGATGGGTCAGCGGCCGGGGCGTGGTGCCGCGCGCATGGATTCGCGTGACGCGTCCAGGAAGGCACTGCGAGCTTTCCCTGCATTCCTGTACATGTCGCGATATATGTCGTAGTTGGGCCAGCCCGAGGTTCCGGATTTCGAGCGCACCGAAGATCCCAGGGCCTCCAGCGCCTCGGCAAGGTTGATGCACGCCTTGTCCACAAGCTCCGGGACGAGAAGCAGCACCCGCTCCAGGGGACGCTGCACACCTTCAGAGATCCGATCCACATGGGCCGCCGTACTCTCTTCGTGGTCCTCCCAGAAGCTGTCGCCCATCCGAGCTTCCTCATGCGCCGCTATTTCGTCGAAGTACTCTCCCTGGTCGATCTCCTCTTGGAATTCCTTCACCGCGGTGTCCCAGGCATCAAGGAGTGCAACGTATGCGTCCTGACGCTGTCCACGGAGCCACTGGCCGTGCTCAACCGCAGCTTGGTCCCTGACCTGCCGCCGACCGAGGAAGAAGCCACTAACCACTCCCGCCAACGCCACCCCCTCGCCTATCTGCTGCGCCGTCCCCGCGGGGCGTCGCAACGTGCCTTCAGCAAGGGCCTGCATGCTGCCTACATGTTCTGGCGCCGCCACGAACACTTCGACGTCCCCTACGGTTACCTGCATGAGGAGGACGGCCAGAGCCTCCATCTGGGGCGCTGGATCGCGGAACGACGCCGGAACGTAACCCAGCTCAGAGCTGAGCAGATCGCCGCCCTCGAGGCCCTCGACATGCGCTGGATCCCTCGCCCCAGCCACACAGGCGCTTGACCGGCCACACCCGCTTACGAACAGTCGTGCGTCGTACTTGACCAGCAACGGCCGCCGCAGCGGCTTGGCTGGCTCAGTCCCGTCGAGTTTGAGGAGAAGTATTGCGTCGGCCAGGTGACGGTCGAACAACTGAACCTGAAACCCCGTCAACCCGCCCTGACCAGCTGATCGGCACCTCCCGCACACCGGGGAAACCTCATGGCCGGCCCGGTCCGTGCCGCTGGATCCGCGCTGGTCGGACGCGGAAGCGGCCTGCCCTATGCCCAGATGAGCGCTTGGACCGGTATTCCTGAAGACGACCTGGCCCAGCAGGTCCAGGACTATCACCGCCTCATGGCTCTCTGAGCTGCTGCACGATCGCTGTCGCGAGGCTCGACGGGTCGGACCCGGGGCTCGCACGCCCGATTCCTGAATGCTGGTCTGGTGGGTGAGGGCAGCGCTGGCGGGGCGGGTTGGTCACCTGGTGGCGGGGGCGAGTTGCACGCGCATGCTGCGAGAGTTCGTCACGTGACCGCAGAGTCATTCCCGGCGGTCACGCTCTGGTACCGCCTGGCCAACGCGGGCCCTAGAACCCACGTGATGTCGTCGGATCCCGGGTCGTACGACCACCCGTCCGCTACCCGGGCGGCAACCAGCCGGTCGAGGGTGGCAGTCAGGGCGCCAGGTGTGTCTGCTGCGCACACGCGCCCGAGTCGGTCTGCCTCGATGATGCCGTGCACGTGGCCGGGGGAGAGGTAGGTGGCCAGCGCGAGTCCGGCGAGCTGTTCTGAGGCCGACAGGCTGCGAAGCGCCGGGCAGGATGTCAGGCGCAGCGCTGCGTCGGCGGCATGGGCACGGTCCCGGCGCCCAGGGGCCTGTGTCAGGACAGCAGCGTCGAGAAGTTGAGGTTCCCCCGAGATGCGGGGATGGGTGACAGAAGGTCAGATGGGTCTCATGAGAGGAGCCCAGACGATGCCTGCGCCGAGAAAGTACCCGCTGGAGTTGCGTGAGCGTGCGGTCCGGATGTACCGGACCGCCGAGCCGAAGCCCGTGATCCGCCGCATGGCCGAGGAACTCGGCGTGCACCACGAGGCCCTGCGCAACTGGATCCGCCAGGCCGAGGCCGACGCCGGCGAACGCGACGACCTGCTCACCACCGCCGAGCGTGAGGAGCTTGCCGCCCTGCGCAAGGAGAATGCCCAGCTCAAGCGTGCGAATGAGGTCCTGCGGACGGCCTCGGCTTTTTTCGCGGCCCAGCTCGACCCGACCCGGCCCAGGTGACGGCGCTCGTTGACGAGCACCCGCATCTGGGGGTCGAGCCCGTACTCCGGGAACTGAACATCCCTTCCTCCACCTACTACCGGTGGCGCCAGGCCGAGAAGGAACCGTGCGAACGGCGCCGCCGGGACGCCGAGCTGACGGGCAGGATCCAGCAGGTCCACGACGAGTCCGGCGGGATCTATGGCTCACCTCGCGTGCACGCCGTCCTCAAGCGTGAGGGCGTCCACGTCGGCAGGAAGCGCGTCGAGCGGCTCATGCGGGAGGCCGGCCTGGCCGGGATCAGCCCCCGCCGGGGCACGGGTTTCACTCGCCGTGACCCGGACGCCGATCTGGCCCCTGACCTGGTGCAACGCGACCTCACCGCGAATGGGCCGAACCGGCTGTGGGTTACCGACTTGACCATGATCTCCACCGGGGAGGGGCCGTTGTGGCTGTCCGCGATCCGCGACGCGTTCTCCCGCCGGGTGGTCGCCTGGGAGACCTCCGCCCGCGCGGACGCCGACCTGGTCCTCACCTCGCTGGAGTATGCCCTGGCCAGCCGCGAGGTCGCCCCCGGTGAGCTCATTCACCACGCCGACCACGGCTGTCAATACACGTCCGTGAAGCTCACAACACGCCTGGTCAGGGCCGGTATCCAGGCGTCCATGGGCTCGGTCGGCGACTCGTTCGACAATGCCCTGGCGGAGAACCTGTGGATGGTCATCAAGACCGAGTGCATCCGCGGCCGCGTCTTCGCCACCAGAGCCGAAGCGAACCTCGCGCTCTTCGAGTACATCGACGGCTTCTACAACCCCCGCCGCATCCAGAAACGACTGGGCTACCTCAGCCCGATCGAGTTCGAGGAGAAGTACTACGCCGCCCCGGCAGCGACCGAACAAGTGAACCTGAAACCACGTCAACCCGCTCTGACCAGCTAGTCAGCCACTCCCGCGCTGCGGGGGAACCTCAGCAGCGTCGAGAAGTTGCACCGCGAACCCGCGCTGCTTTGCCCAAGGCGGGTTCGTAGCCAGACGCGTGAGCCAGCCGGATTGCTCCAGCTCTTGCCAGAGAGACGAATGACGATTCATGCGCAGGCCTCGCAGTAGCCCTGCCAGCATCCAGAGCCGGCCGGAGACAGTTGCCCGCAGCGCGCACTGCAGAGCCAGCAGCCGCGCAGCGGCACCGACCTCGGAGGGGAGGGCGGCTGCGAGGTAGCTGAGCATTTCCTGGATCCGAACTGCCGCCCCTGGCCCGCGCTCCCGTTGCTTGCGGCGTTCTGGGAGAGCGTCGGGGTGGGGTGCCGTCGCGCGCGTCGTGGGTTCGGGGACGATGGCGCTGTGTGCGGTGGCCTGCGCGCAGGCGCTGCACCGCCCTGGCCTCGGCCACGAAGGCTGCGGGGGACTCCTCGAGACTCCGCCCGTCCAGCATCAGTACGGTGCGATCCGCTGCTGCGGCCCGCTGGGCGAAGCGTCCCAGCAGCGCCGACTTGCCGACACCGCCGGGGCCATGAATGAACAGCACTCGGCCGCCGGTGCACAGCGCCTCCTCGAAGGCAGCGAGCTCTTCCTTTCGTCCGACGAAGGCACGTTGCCTCGCGGCCTGGAGACGCCCCTCCAGGCGCCCGGCATGCTGCCCCTCGTCAACGAGCTTGCAGGGCATCGCGGATCTCCTGGGTCGTTGGTGGCACGTCGGCGTCCGGGCGGTACTCGAAGTGCCACCACTCGTTGTCGTAGATGCGGTAGAGGTCGTAGCGGGCACCGTGTTCCTCGAGCCAGCGCGCGCCTTCGAACGGGCGCACATCCAGCGCGGTGCCCTTGACGTGCCTGGATTCCGCCGGTGGCAGTACGAGCATCCGGGCCGCGGCCGGTGAGCCGACGCGGCGCACCTCCTCGTCGAACAACCGCTGCTGGACGAGGGGATCGCGGTATCCCGAGGTGAGGCCGACGAGCTGCCCATGACGCCAGAGCGCCTCAGCGCGTGCAGCGGTGAACGCCGCCCTGGCACCGTCGGTGAGCCCGGTGAGATCCTCGGCAGGAAATCGGATCCCCAACGCCCAGTGGCAGGCCAGTTCACGGGCGCGGCCGGGATCGCGGACGAACGCAACGGGGAGCAGGAGCACGGCGAGCACCACCGCAAGTACGGTGAACAGCCGGTCACGGGGCCGAAGCGGGATAACGTGTGGCTCGTTCATGCCCCCAGTCAAGGGGGCGTGATGTTGCCAGCCCGTATCCAGTTTTCGATATACCGACGATACGTACCGGCTCGTAACATCGGACTATGCGTGTATTAGTCGTCGAGGACGAACCCTACATGGCAGAGGCGATCCGCGATGGGCTGCGCCTGGAAGCGATCGCGGCCGACACCGCCGGTGACGGTGATACCGCTCTGGAACTGCTGAGCACCAACGCTTACGACATCGCCGTCCTCGACCGGGACATCCCCGGACCTACCGGTGACGAGATCGCCAAACACATCGTCGCCTCCGGCAGCGGCATGCCGATCCTCATGCTGACCGCTGCCGACCGGCTCGACGACAAGGCCACCGGGTTCGAGATCGGCGCCGACGACTACCTCACCAAGCCCTTCGAACTCCGCGAACTCGTGCTCAGGCTCAGAGCACTCGACCGCAGGCGAGCCCACAACAGACCACCTGTGCGAGAGATCGCAGGCTTACGTGTGGATCCGTTCCGCCGCGAGGTCTACCGCGAGGGCCGCTACATCGCGCTGACCAGGAAGCAGTTCGCTGTGCTCGAAGTCCTCGTCGCTGCCGAAGGCGGTGCCGTCAGCGCAGAAGAGTTGCTGGAGCGAGCGTGGGATGAGAACGCCGATCCGTTCACCAACGCCGTGCGCATCACGGTCTCGGCCCTGCGCAAACGCCTTGGCGAGCCCTGGCTGATCGCCACCGTGCTCGGGGTCGGTTACCGCATCGACGCAGGACCGGACGCCGATGACCGGGGAGCGGTGCGTGGATAGGCGTCAAGGGTTGAGCGTCCGCCTCAAGTTCACCCTCAGCTATGCCGGGTTCCTCGTGATCGCGGGCGCATTGCTGCTCGCCGCCGTGTGGGTGTTCCTTCTGCGGGGAAGGTCGAACAGCCTGGCCGTCCCCGATTGGTCCGACTTCCTACGCGTCTTCAAGCCAAGCAATTTCGGCCCAGTCGTCTTCGTCCCGGCGGGAATCCTGGCGCTGGGGTTCCTGCTGGTGTTCGGTCTCGTGGGCGGGTGGATTCTGGCCGGCCGGATGCTCGCCCCGCTGATACGCATCACCGACGCCACACACAGGGTGGCGAACGGACCGCTCTCCCACCGGATCCGCCTACCGGGCCGCCGAGATGAGTTCCGCGAACTCGCCGACTCCTTCGACACCATGCTCGCGCAGCTCGAAGCCCACGTCGCCGAACAGCAGCGATTCGCGGCCAATGCCTCTCACGAACTGCGCACCCCGCTGGCGGTCACGCAGACGCTTCTCGACGCGACCCGCAACGATCCGAACCGCGACACCTGTGAGCTTGTCGAGCGCCTCCGCGTGGTCAACACCCGAGCCATCGACCTCACTGAAGCACTGCTCCTGCTCAACCGCGCCAACCAGCGGTCATTCACCAGGGAAGACGTCGACCTGTCCCTCCTGGCGGAAGAAGCCACTGAAACGCTCCTCCCCTTGGCAGAAAAGCATGGCGTCACCATCGAAACCTCCGGCGACATGAGCACCACCATCGGCTCACAGGCGCTCCTGCTGCAGATGGTCATGAACCTTCTGCACAACGCGATCGGCCACAACCTGCCTGAACAGGGCACCGTATGGGTGCATACCAGCGTCCGCCCCGACACTGTTGTGCTCACTGTCGAGAACACTGGCGAGAAGCTCACCTCACAGCTGGTCTCGACACTCACCGAGCCATTCCAGCGCGGCACCGAACGCATACACAGCAGCCACGCAGGTGTCGGCCTCGGCCTGGCCATCGTCAAGACCATCACCCAGGCACACGACGGAACCCTCACCCTCACCCCCCGCCCCGCCGGCGGGCTCCGCGTCACGGTGCAACTGCCCGCCGCGTCAGCGCACACACAAACAGATGGCGATCAGGCCTGAAGAACGTCCGAATCTCACCGGGGAAACCCGCTGCCTGCTCACGCCCGAACTACGCCGGTCGCTGCTTCCACGCCCACTTCGCGTCTCGCCCGCCGAGTTCCGCCACCGACAGGCCGCCTCAGCCTCGATGGGATATGGAGACGTCGAATGCCTTACAAAGCAGGCGATTCAGCGGCAGATCCCATTCGCCGAGATACTCCAAGGCTTCGCCGCCGGTGCCGACCTTGAACTGGATCAGGCCCAGGTGCAGGAAGTTGTCGTCCACGGCGCCGGTGATGCCGCGCAGGTCGTGGACCGTACATCCGGCAGCCAGAGCATCAGTGATCATCTTCCGCTGCACGGCGTTCGACCCACATACCTCCCGTTCGGCCGTGGCGGAGGCGCCGTAGCTGTACCAGGCGTGTTCTCCGACCCGGGCCCGCAGCTCGCAGCACTCCAGATGCGGGCCACCGCCGTCGACCCGATGCGTAGGGCGAAGGTGCCAGAGTGCTTCAGGTGGTCCACCAATGGGTCGAGCCAGCCGGCCAGATCATCCGAGGCCCAGTCGATCACCGGCCCTTCGGGCAGGTACGCCAGCGATGTCTTGAACCCGGGCAGCCGCCACCGCAGGTTGGGTCGCGTTGGACGAGGCGTGATCGCTCACCGTGATGGCACGTACCCGAAAAGCCACAGCCGCTCCTACCTGTCGTCCATCGGTCGACCTACCAGCACATCGTGGGGTCCGGACGCGAGCGCGGCGGCGACCTTGTCGAGGCGCGCCCCGCGGGAGGCCTTGACGAGCACCACATCGCCGGCAGTGAGCCGACCGCGCAGCCACTCGACGGCCGCGGCGTTGTCGGCCAGCGCCACCGCCCGCTCTCCGGCACCGTCGGCGAGCGGCCGGGTGCCGACCGCGACCACCACGTCGGCCCGGGAGGCGGCGTACTCCCCGATGGCGCGGTGCTCGGCCTCGTTGTCGTCGCCGAGTTCGAGCATTTCGCCGAGGACGGCGATGCGGCGCCCGCCCTCGATTGCCGCCAGCGCGTCCAGGGCGGCGCGGGTCGAGTCGGGGTCGGCGTTGAAGGAGTCGTTGAGCAGCGTTGCGCCGCCGACGAGGTCACGTAGTTCCAAGCGCCACTTCGACAGCGAGACCGTGGGCAGCGCTGCCGCGGCCCCATCGAGGGGAACGCCGGCCGCCAGCCCTGCCGCCGCGGCAGCCGACGCGTTGAGCGTCTGGTGAGTGCCCACGAGCGGCAGCCCGACGCGAGCCGAGGTGGCGGCGGTCCGCAGTGTGAAGGACGGCCGGGCGAGCCGGTCAAGGACTACGTCGAGTACGCGAACGTCGGCGTGTTCCGCCTGGCCGAACGTCAGCACCGGGCAGTCGGTGAGCGAGCGCATCGCGACCACCCGGGGATCGTCGGCGCTCAGGACCGCGGTGCCGCCGGGCGCCAGACCCTGCACCAGCTCACCCTTGGCCTGGGCGGTTGCCTCGCGCGACCCGAGATGGCTGAGGTGGGCCTGGCCGACGTTGAGGACGACACCGACGTCGGGCGCGACCAGGCCGGTGAGTTTGGAGATGTCGCCGATGCGGCGGACTCCCATCTCAAGGACGAGGAACCGGGTGGCCGCGTTGGAACGCAGCATGGTGAGCGGCACGCCGAGGTCGTTGTTGAGCGAGCCGATCGTGGCGATCGTCGGCGCGGCGCTCGACAACACGGCCGCCAGCAGGTCCTTGGTGCTGGTCTTGCCGCGGGATCCGGTCACCCCGACGACAGTCAGCCCGTCGCGCAGCCGTGCCACGACGTGGGTGGCGAGCGCCTGCAACGCGGCCTTGGCGTCCTCGACCACGACGGTCGGTAGCGCCGTGGGCCGGGAGCCGAGCACGGCCACCGCGCCGGCCCGGCCGGCCTGGATGGCGTAGTCGTGGCCGTCGACGTGTTCGCCGGCGAAGGCCACGAAGAGGCCGCCCGGCTCGGCCTGCCGGCCGTCGAGCACGGCCGGCGCGGTCACTGTCACGGCGCCGTCGCCCTCGACCGTCCCGCCGACAACTGTGGCGATCTCACCGAGGCTGAGCGGGATCATGCCCGGACCACGCAAGGATCGGCGAAGCACATCAACAACCGTCCGGTCGCTGTGCTGGCGATCGGGGGCGGGCTGGCGAAGTAGAGGATGGCAGAGGCTGATTCGCTGGAACTCATGCCTTCCAGTCAAGAGAGCGTGGTGTTGCCGGCGCGTATGCAGTTTTCGATACGTCGACGATATGTATGTTGCCGGCCGCTACAGGCGCAGGACGATGCTCGTCCTGATCTTCAAGGACGAGTCCCCAGCCCGTAGAGGTGCCGGCGAGGCGAATGCACAACACGTTGCGTGTCGCCCGCAGAGCTCCGGTCGATCCCACGGGCGAAGCCAGCGCGGCCGACCAGCCGCATCCATGCTCGCGCAGGGTGTTGGCCGGCAACGTATCGTCGGCGTATCAAAAAATGCATACGCGCTGGCAACACCACGCTCTCTTGACTGGAAGGCATGAGTTCCAGCGGACCAACACGAGCAGCGGCGTGCCGCACCCGAGCGCCAGCGTCGCCCTCACGGGCTGTCTCGGCAACGGGAATCACAGTCTATGGGTGCGAGCAGGACGAGGCCCTTCTATTCCGAGAAATGGCGCCTCGCTTTGGCATGGCGCCAACCATCACAAAGGAAGCGGTATCTGAAGCCAATATCGACCTGGCAGTCGGGAACCGATACATCAGCATCGGCCACAAGACGCACGTCACCCGTGCCACACTCAGCGCACTGAGCCGCGCCGGTGTGGAGTATCTCTCCACACGAAGCGTCGGATGCAACCACATCGACGTGAGCTACGCGGACAGCGTCGGTATCTCCGTCGGAAACGTGGCGTATTCTCCCGACAGCGTTGCCGACTACACGCTCATGCTGATGCTGATGGCCGTGCGCCACGCGAAGGCCACCGTCCGCCGCACCGATGCTCATGACTACCGGCTGAGTGAGATACGCGGCAAAGAGCTGCGCGACCTGACTGTCGGAGTGGTCGGCACGGGGCGTATCGGCACAGCAGTCATCGACCGATTGCGAGGCTTCGGCTGCCGCGTGCTGGCCTACGGCAATCGCCCCAAGACCCCCGCCGATTACACGCCGATCGACGAGCTGCTTCAGCACAGCGACATTGTCACGCTCCACACCCCGCTCACCGCAGAAACCCGCCATCTCGTCGATCGCCGACGTATCGACCAGATGAAACACGGCGCGTTCATCGTCAACACCGGACGCGGGCCACTCATCGATACCGAAGCCCTTCTATCGGCATTGGAGAGCGGCAGATTGGGCGGCGCGGCGCTGGACGTCCTCGACGGCGAAGAAGGAATCTTCTACACCGACTGCCGGAACAAGCCCATAGAGAACCGCCAGCTGTTGCGACTACAGGATCTGCCGAATGTGCTCATCAGCCCGCACACGGCCTATTACACCGACCACGCGCTGAGCGACACCATCAGAAACAGCCTCATCAACTGCCTCAACTTTGAAAGCGGGAAAACATGGACAGGTTGAAGATCGGCGTCATCTTCGGGGGCTCTTCCGAAGAACACCCCGTCTCCGTCAAGTCCGCCCAAGAGGTCGCAAAGAACCTCGACACCGGTAAATACGAGCCGTACTGGATCGGCATCACGCAGTCCGGTGCCTGGCAGCTCTGTGACTCCCCTGGCACAGACTGGGAGAACACCGACGCTCGGCCGGTCATGCTGTCACCCGACCGAAGCGTCCACGGACTGCTCGTCCTGGAACAGGACCGATTCGAAGTGATCCGTCTGGACCTCGTGCTGCCCGTCCTGCACGGCACACTCGGCGAAGACGGGGCGATCCAGGGCCTGTTGGAGCTCTCTGGCGTCCCCTATGCCGGCTGCGATATCCAGAGCTCTGCCATCTGCATGGACAAATCCCTGACCTACGCCGTCGCCAAGAGCGCGGGCATCGCCACGCCAAATTTCCGGGTGGTCGCGGGAGACGAGAAGGTCGACGCCGAACAGCTTCCTTATCCCGTCTTCGTGAAGCCAGCCCGTTCGGGCTCATCCTTCGGCGTCAGCAAAGTCGCCGGAGCAGAGGACTTGCCGAGTGCGCTGGAGGCCGCACGGCAGTACGACTCGAAGGTCCTGATCGAAGAGGCCGTGGCCGGGAGTGAGGTCGGCTGCGCGATCCTGGGGGACCCATCCACCCCGATCGCGGGCGAGGTGGACCGCGTAGCCCTCTCCCACGGATTCTTCAGGATCCACCAGGAGGAGTCACCCGAGAGTGGTTCGGAGAACTCGACGTTCATCGTTCCCGCCGACATCTCCGAAGAATCGCGTCGGCTCGTCCAAGAGAGCGCCAAGACCATCTACCGCACACTGGGCTGCCAGGGGCTTGCCCGCGTGGACGTGTTCCTCCAGGACGACGGCCAGGTGGTACTCAACGAAGTCAACACCTTTCCCGGCATGACCTCCTACAGCCGCTATCCACGGATGATGGGCGCCGCAGGAATGCCGCTTTCCGACGTCATCGACCGGCTCGTGTCAATGACACTGCACCGGAAAAAGCGATGAACGGCGACTTCGGGTACCTGGACGAGCTGGTGCCCGGCATCCGTTGGGATGCCAAGTACGCCACCGGGGACAACTTCACCGGAAAGCCGGTAGACGGATACCTGGTGAATCGGATAGTCGGCACCAGAGCCTTGTGCGCAGCCCTGGGGCGAGCGCAGGAAAAAGCCGCGTCCCGCGGCTTCGGCTTGCTTGTCTGGGACGGATACCGTCCGCAACGCGCCGTCGACTGCTTCATGCGCTGGTCCGAACAGTCGGAGGACGGCCGGACAAAGCAGCGGCACTACCCCAATATCGACAGGTCCGAGCTTTTCGACAAGGGATACGTGGCTGCCAAGTCAGGCCACAGCCGCGGCAGTTCCGTCGACTTGACGCTCTACACCCTTGCCACCGGAGAAAATGCTTGCATGGGTGGTGAACACGACCTCATGGACTCGATCTCACATCATGGAGCAGCAGGAATAAGACCCATCGAAGCGGAAAACCGCGAGCACCTTTGCTCCGTAATGGAGGACTGCGGATTTGCTCGCTACGCCTGCGAGTGGTGGCACTACACGCTGGAAAGCGAGCCTTACTCAGATGTCTATTTCGACTTTCCCATCACCTGATGGAAGCCTCCCTTACGTCTCACAGTGGGGAAGCCTGGACCGGAACGACGAGGTCGTCATGCGGCGTGCCGCCCCATCCAGGATCGACGTCTTCCTGAGGCGCACCGATCCATCGCAACTGCACGACTGGACCTCCGACGGGTACCACTCGCGCGAGGAGTACCTGTTCTGGTCCCGCAAAGTCTGCGGCTTGGCATGTCTGCAGTCCCTGCTCCACGGCTGGACGGACACCCGACTGCTGATGCGTGAACTCCTTGCGCTGGCCCTCGACTGGGGTTGCTACGTGGTGGAACCCCAGGGCAAGGTCCAAGGACTGATATACCGGCCATTCATGGCTTGGGTCAGCTCACACTTCGGATTCAAATGCCAACTGGTCGAGAACACACCGATTCAAGCATCCGCCCGAGCGGTGCGCCCCGGGCAAGCCCTGATCGCTTCAGTGTCTCCTGAGATTCGCGACCCAAGCACCTATAAACCGCGGCGGGGAGGGCATCTTGTGCTGGTTCATGAGGTCCATGGCGGGACGGTGCGGTTCCATAATCCGTCGGGCTACTCCCACAATGCGGACTCCGCATCGCTGCCCATGCGCGTATTCGAGCGCTTCCACGCAGGACGAGGAATCCTGGTCAGTGTGACACCGTGAGGCCAGGCGAACCGGCACCGCGCGCCGCTGCGAGCGCACGATTGAGGGTCTGCTGAGCCGGCATCAGCCCGGCCCGGGCGGGCGCGGGAGGAGTGTGGTCCCTCACGGCCCGTCCCCCGAGCCGTGGTCGGCCTGAAAGAGCTCCAGTTGAGCTTCTTCGGCGCTGCCGCTGCGGGCTGGAGACCGCTTCGACGATTGACGTCCTGCGGTGGGACTGCCACGGTATCTGCGGACGACCCGCCAGGACGTCAGGCGGGCGGCGCCGCGCTCGACCGGTGCCCGGGCCCGCCGGGGGCCCCGGTGACGCCCGCGCTCAGCCAGGGGCCGGCGCCCTGGGTCGGCGGGATCGGCCAGGACGGAAACGGCCTGGCCCTCACAGATGCGGATGATCCGGTGAGTGCGGGCGCGGTCAGGTCGTGAGCCCGGCCCGACAGCGTGCGGGCGGAATACCCCACGACGGTCGCTGAGATGTACCACGGGGGTCGGGACGCCCCCGTACACAGCCTTCTCCACACCCAGCTCCACCGGCCGGTCCGCGTTGCCGGACCGGTCCGACCCCTGCGGTACGGCGATCACCGGGGCCCTGTTCGCGGCGGTGCCTCACTGCAGTCGGGGCCGACCACTTCGGTGGTGGGCTGCATGACCCTCGGGATCAGGACCAGGGCTTGTTCCGGGCTGCCCGGCATGAAGGTGAAAGCCGGCCGCCCGGTGACTGCCCGCACCTGCACCCCGTGCCGGCGGCGCGTGGGGGAGCAGTCCGCGCGTGAGACTGCGACCCGGTCGCACTCGGCGAGGGCGCCGCCCGGCAGAGGGTCGAGTACGGCAGGACAGATGACCAACGAGGCCCCCCGGGCAGCATGATGGAGACATCAGACATCTCGATCAACAGCCCCGGGGCCTCGCTCGTGGCGGCTCGCAGACCGTCACTTGACGCGGCCACCTCGAAGAGGCTCACCGTCGGCAAAAGCGGGATCACGTCACGGCGGCAAGCCGACGAGCCCCGGGGCGAGAGGGTGATCGCGGTGGTCCCCCGCGCCGCGGCAGCCGTGCGGCACGGACACCGACAGATGCGTCCAAGTGCCCGAAGTCTTCAGTTGGACTCACTCGTGGACATCGACTTGGTTCAGCACGATTGAGATTCGCTGACTTCGTGAGCCGTGTGAGAGGGGCACCTGCGTGGAAATGGTGTTGCGCTACCAGGGGGTGAGGAAGAGCGATGACGATCCCGATCCCTGGCGGACCACGATCCACCCGGGGACGGTGCGCCGAGTGCTCGCCTACTTCCGCCCGCACATCCGCATGGTGGCGCTCTTCGTCGTAGTCGCCACGATGGAGGCGCTGACCGTCGCCGCAACTCCCTTGCTGCTGAGGGAGCTCGTCGACAACGGCATCGTCAAGAACGATCGCGGGGTCGTGATCTTGACGGCCTGCCTGGCCGTCGGCCTTGCCGTGCTGGGCGCGGGGTTGTCGCTGGTGTCCGCCTATATCTCCGGGCGGATCGGGCAGGTGGTCAGCTACGACCTCCGGGTTCAGGCGCTCGACCACGTCCGGCGGCTGCCGCTCGCGTTCTTCACCCGCACCCAGACGGGGGTGCTGGTCGGCCGGCTGCACACCGAACTGATCATGGCACAGCAGCAGTTCAGCGGCTTGCTGATGGCGGCCACCAGTGCGGTCATGGTCGTGGTGGTGCTGGCCGAGCTGTTCTACCTGTCGTGGCTTGTCGGCGTCATCACGCTGGCGCTGGTTCCGATATTCATCGTGCCCTGGGTTCACGTGGGGCGGGTGATACAGCGGCGCACCCAACGGCAGATGGACGAGAACGCCGGCCTCGGCGGACGGCTGCAGGAGCGGTTCAACGTACAGGGGGCGATGCTCTCCAAGCTCTTCGGCCGTCCGGACGAGGAGATGGCCGAATACGCGGATCGTGCCAATAGGATCCGCGAGATCGGCGTGAACCTTGCCGTCTGGGGCCGGATGGCCTTCGTGATGATGACGCTGATGGCCTCGCTCTTCCGCTATCCCACCGCGGAGGAGGTCTCACTGGCGTCTCTGGAGCATCTGCGGACCGATCGCGAGCACGGGAAAGCGACGCCGGATGTCCTGCGCGACGTGAGTTTTCACGTGCAGGCCGGAACCCTCACCGCAGAACTCCCGCCTGGGGCGGCTGTCCCTGGTCGCCGCCTCGATCGACGACGCGGCGGCCTGGTGCTTCCTGGCCACGCTGACGGCCGTGCACACCGGTTCCGGGGCCGCCGACGCTCTGCCCATGATCGGCTACAGCATCCTGTTCACCGCCGTGATGCTGCTCGGAGTGTCCCGGCTGCTGCGGCCGCTGGCGCGGCACGTCGGCCGACAGGGCACGCTGAGCCCCGGCGTGATGTACGTCGTCGTCATCGTCCCGATCGTCTGCGGATACCTCACCGACCTGATCGGGATCTACTCGGTCTTCGGCGGCTTCATCGCCGGCCTGGCCATGCCCCGTGACCCGCAGTTCCGCCAAGCGCTGCACAGCCGGATGATGGATACCGTCTCCACGCTACTGCTGCCCGTCTTCTTCGCCCTGTCCGGCCTCACCACCGACCTGCGGAGCATTTCGGCCGACACCCTGCTGTTCGGCGTCGCCGCGCTCCTGGCGGGACTCGCGGGCAAATACTTCGGCAGCACCCTGGCTATGAAGACACTCCGCTTCAGTTGGCGCGAGGCATTCGCTGTGGGAGGACTGATGAACGCCCGCGGCATGATGATCATCATCTTCATCAACATCGGCTTGGCGCAGGGCCTGATCACCAAGCCGGTGTTCTCCGTTCTCGTCATGGTCGCCGTCATCACGAGCACCGCGGCCCTGCCGCTGTACCGCCGGGCGCTCCCGAAACACCTGGAGATGCACTCGGCAGCGAAGCGCCCACTCCGGCGCCGGCACCACGCCCCCTGACGACAACCGACATGCACTGATGTGCAAGTACCCGCCGGAGGTCCAGACCCATGGTCGGGTCGAGGACATCCCGGCAGCCACCGGCTGGTGGCGGCCAGAACCAGATAGTGAGCCGCCGGGTGGTGACATATCGTCGGCGTATCGAGAATCGCATACGCCCGGGCAACACCCTGCTACATTGACTGGTGGCATGTCCTTCAACCCCTCCAGCGAACCAATGCGACCTGCAGCCCGGAATCCGGTCGTCAGGCCGATCAGCGCCGCCGAGCATATGGCGTTCGTGCGGGCCCAGCGGTCGGTCAGCTTTCTGCAGACCCCGGCGTGGGGCCGCGTCAAGACCGAGTGGCGCAGCGAGTCCCTCGGCTGGTTCGAGGGGCGGCGCCTGGTTGGTGCTGGGCTCGTACTGCACCGCCCGGTGCCGCGGCTCGACCGCTTCACGCTGGCGTATCTACCCGAGGGCCCGGTCATCGACTGGAGCGGCGAGATCGGTGCTTGGCTCGATCCGCTGGCGATCCATCTCAAGGCCCACGGCGCGTTCGCGATCCGGCTCGGCCCGCCGGTGTGCACACACACCTGGAGCGCCGCCCAGGTCAAGGAGGGCATCGCCGACCCGGGCAGCAAACGGCTCACCGACATCTCCGGCCACTGGGCCGACCCGGTCGGTGCCCGCGTGGCCAGCTGGTTCCGGGACGCCGGCTGGCTGCCGCAGAGCCCGGAGGACGGGTTCGGGGTCGGGCATCCACAGTTCAAGTACGAGATCCCGATGGTAGGCAGGACCGAGGACGAGCTGCTCAGGGGCATGAACCAGCAGTGGCGTCGCAACATCAAGAAGGCGGCTAAGGAGGGCGTCGAGGTCACGGTCAGCGACAGGGGCCCGGAGGACCTCAAGGCGTTTCACGACCTCTACGTCCACACCGCCGAGCGCGACCACTTCACACCCCGGCCGCTGCGCTACTTCGAGACCATGTTCGCGGCGCTGAGTGCCGAGGACCCCGAGCGGATCAAGCTCTACCTGGCCCGCCATCAGGGCGACTTGGCCGCCGCTACTCTCCTGGTCCGCGTCGGCACCCACGCCGTGTACGCCTATGGCGCCTCCTCCACCGCGAAGCGCGAGGTGCGCGGCTCCAACGCCTGCCAGTGGGCGATGATCCGCGACTCGCTCGCGGCCGGCTGCGACGTCTACGATCTGCGTGGCATCACCCCCACCCTCGACGCCGACGACCCGCACGTCGGCCTTGTCCAGTTCAAAGTCGGCACCGGCGGCCAGGCGATGCGGTACATCGGCGAGTGGGACCTGCCGCTGCGACCGATGGTTTACCGGGCCTTCGATCTCTATATGAGGCGGCGCGGACGCTGAACCGCACACACGACTCGATCGGTGCGGCGGTCACGACGACTCCCCGAGCCGGATCGCTGTCGCGGGGCATATCGTGGCCGACTCGCGTACGGCGTCGTGGAGTTCGGAGGGCGGAGTGTCATCGAGGAGTTCGACCATGCCGTCCTCGTCCCGCTGGTCGAAGACGTCGGGGCGAGCATCACGCACTGGCCCGAGGCAACACACCTGGGAACGTCGACCTCAACACGCATCATGGTTCTTCCCTGTTTCTCTGTGTGGGGCCCGTCACCAGATGACGGGTATTTACTCGACGCCGTAGACGATGGAGCCCTGCCTGAAGTCGATCTCCCTCCGGGGCACGGCAATCTTCAGGTCGGGAGGTGCCGGAAGAGCTCGGGCAGGACGATCCGCAGTTCGGTACGGGGCGGGCACTGGAAGGGCCGGGGATGACTCCGTTGCGCGAAGGGGACTTGGGAAGGTCACCTCCGCAACGGAGAAGCTTCGTTGCGTGTGGTTGCGCATCCATCCATCGTCGTCTCGCTACTGTGACCTGCGCACTCACAAGATCCCCGGGGCTTTGCAATCGCCCTGCCTGGCTACCGGCGACTGCGATATTCGCGTTACGCCGACGACACCATGCTCGGTGTCGTTTCGTGGGGTGTAGTTGAGGTACGGGGAGGGGTGTGTGCTGGGGATATCCGGGATTGGTTGAGACCGTGTGAGCGCGGGTTCGCGGGGGCGTAGGCCTGCTGGTCTGGGGATGTCTCTTCTTCGTTGAGATCACCTTGGCGTTCCTCAGATAGCGTCAACTCCTAAAGGACCAAGTGTGTTTTCCCTGGTCACAGCCTTCTGCGTCGACCGCTGGGCAGAAAATGAGAGGGGCTACCGGCGGGGTGCGCGGGACCCGTTCGGGGCGGGGCGGCGGTGGGTTTCGGCGAGGTGGTCCAGGCGGACCTGGTCCAGGGACGCCTTGGTGATGCGTTCGGTGCCGTCGAGGATGCTCGTGATCGCGGCTTGGCGGATCAGCCGGGTCAGGCTCCCGATCCTGCCTGCGGTCCTTTGGTGGAGGTAGGCGGTGTGGCGGGGGAGTGTCCCGGCCCGGTGCGCGCGGAGATCGAGTGCGGCTTCTACGCCCGCGATCAGTTCTCTGAAGGGTTCGCGTGTGCCGAGCCGTGCCGGGAACGCCCCGCATTCCACGAGGGAAGCCCGCCCGGCAAGCTGGGCCCCGCGCACACCGCTGAACAACGCGGTGGTGGTGACGTCGATGCCCGCGTACACGAACGTCGCCCCGATGCGTTCGGTGAGGTCTTTGAGCAGGTCGGTGGTTTCCGCGCCGGTGGTGGTGCGGGGGTTGAGCCGGTGGATCTCGTCGATGAGTACCAGACGCACGCCCGCATGGTTGTAGGTGTGGCAGACGGCGTCGGTGATCTGGGCCTGGGTCATGCGGGCGGTGACGGGGATGCCGAGGTAGCGGGCGAACTCCGTGGCCAGGGCTTTTGCTGTCGCCGCGGGCGGTACCAGGACGTAGGCGACCGGCACCGGCGCAGGAGGCGGCGGCCTGGCTGCGCGAGCTGGTGGCCGGCGGCGAACTCACCGCCGGCGAGGTCCTCGACGAGGCGGCCGACTCCGCGGTGCTGACCGGTCTGCTGGCGCTGCAGGAGGCGCGCATCGCGTCCAATCCGTGCACGGCGGCGGAGCTGTGCCTGAGCGCTGTGCCCCACATCGCGCTCGCGGTCACCCTGGCCAGCGCCGACCTGGACTGAGCGAGACCAGGAAAGAGACCCCCTATGTCAATCATCGGACCCGGCTACGACGACCCCGAGTACGACAACTACGACGGCAGCGCCGGTCCGGGTGCGCGGGTCAGGATTCGGGTCAGACGCACAGCGTTGAGCACCAGGAGGACGACATCGGTCCGCGGCTGCTCCGGCCGCGGCGGCCGTGAGGACCGGTTCTCGTCCAGGGCTGTTCGGTTGGCTGACCAGTGTGGATTCCTGAAGGTGGACGACCGGCTTCAGCGGACCAGGTCGTCCACCCCCGCCCAGCAGACCTCGGGGCAGGGCCGATTCTTGAAACCAGCTCGCCGACGCCCGCTGCCATGGGGTGGCCAGTTGCGGCTCCTCCAGGATCTCGGCGACCTTCCGCGCCAGCCCCGCGACCTGCGGCGGCAGGTAGCCGTCCAGCGAGTCGACGTCGTCACACAGCCTGGCCCTCAGCCCGTGCAGGCACGCCTCGGTGAACAGCTGCTGCTCATCGACCTCGGCCATCAACCCACCCTCGGCATAGCCCTGACCACAGCAATCGTCAAAACCTGTGGGTCGAGGCGTTAGCGTCGCCGAGCGGGGCGTTTGCAGCGGCGCCGGATGTGTTGCCTGAATCCTTCAGAGTCGCGCACTATCCGCGTGCCACAACTGCCGCAACGGCACGTCAGATTGGATTCTCCCCAGCCACCGACGTCTCGACGGTCACGAAGATCCGGTCCAGGTGATGATGGAGTACCTCGATGGCCGACTCCGGACTCCGCTGGCCCACGAGGATGCTGGTGCCCATGGTCGCCGCCATCGCAAGCAGACTGATCGCCTCCGTGCGTGCGTCGATGTCGGGACCGGCCAGGCCTGATGCCTGGGTCTGTTCGAGCAAGCCTGTCAGGGCGTTTTCCGCGGCGTCGGGGTTGTCGAGGAAGGGCTGAGCAGCCAGCGCCTCATTGGTCACGGACAGGATCGAGTAGGAGCTGTAGAGGAGGTGGAAGGTGCGGCTCTCCTCGTCGGTGGGGAGGGACGCCACGAGGATCGCCTCGATAGTCGCGCGGGGGCCCGGGTCCGGGCCGGCGGCAGCCAGGCGGGTGCCCACCCGTGCGGTGAAGCGATCGGTCAGGTGCTGGACCCCGTAGAAAAGCAGCTTCTCCTTGGTCTCGAAGTAGTACTGCACGAGCCGGAGTGACACTCCGGCCTCCGCGGCCACGTCGCGCATGCCGACGGCGTGCAGTCCTCGCCGCCCCGCGACCCGGATGAACGCATCGGCGATCTGGGTGCGCCGCTCCTCGTGATCCACACGCTTTGGCATGTGCCGGTGTCTCCGCCCGTCGGTGGTGGGGTTCGCCGTCCGCTCTCTCCGGACCCCTTCATGGTACCGCCGTACCACCATCATGGTACGGTCGTATTACGAAGAACGGATCTTCCCGGAGGTGCCCCGTGCCCGAGAACACGACCCGTGTGCGCCGCGACGTCGGCCGCTACGTCAACGACACCCTGCGCGACCGCTACTTCGCCGCCAGCGACGTCCTCTACGCGATGGGCGCACCCGTTCGTTCCGAGACGGACGTCGAGACGAGCTTCGGCACCACGCACGTCTACCGGTACGGCCCCTCGGACCCCGCCGCCGAATCCCGCACGCCGGTCGTCCTGATCCACGGCGCGGGCTACTGCTCGGCGATGTGGTACCCCAACACCCCCGCGCTCAGCGGCGAACGGCCCGTCTACGCGCTCGACACCCCAGGTGACGCCGGGCGCAGCGTGCACCGGGAGCCCATGTGGCAGCCCGAGCGTGCCGCCCAGTGGATGGACGAGGCCCTCGACGCGCTCGGCCTGGACCGGGTCCACCTCGTCGGCTCCTCATATGGCGGCTGGCTGGTGCTCAACCAGGCGCACCGCCGACCCGGACGGCTCGCCTCGGTCACCGCCCTCGACCCCGGCGGCCTGGAGAAGGTAGGCCTGCGCTTCTTCGCCTGGGTCTTCGTGAGCCTCTTCGCCAGCTTCGCCCCCAAGGCGCTGCGCCCCCGCCTCGCCTCCTGGCTGGAGCAGCCGGTCATCGCCGTTCCCGAGTTGCGAAAGTGGGTCCAGGTGGGCGCCCGGGCCTTCAGGATCCGCCGCCCCGCACCGCTGCCGCTGGCCGAGGATGCACTGCGCTCCATCCGGACCCCGCTCTACGTCATCATGGGCAAGCGCAGCCTTCTGGTACACCCGCAACGGCAGTTGGAGCGGGTGCCGCGCCTGATCCCCGGGGCCCGTGCCGAGATCATCGCCGCGACGGGCCACGGACCGCAGATCGACCATCCCGACGTGGTCAACGCCCGGATGCTGAGCTTCATGGAGGATGTCGACTCCCTCGACCCGGCCGCAGTCGACGCGTAGGACCTGCGGCTGGGGAACACTGGCGCAGGTGTGGCGGCTGCAGTCAGTGCAGGTGCAGCGGTGGTACGACCAGGACCACGGCGAGGAGACGTGGCCTTGGTGACGGATATCGCCTGCCCCGAATAGGCGAGAGTCGACACCGTTGGCCCGAGAGGCTGGACCCTCCCCGAAGCGGACCGACCTCGAGGCCGCCCGGTACGGTATCCACCGGCTGGGCCTGCTTCACCACCGGTGATCAGCTTTTCACCCCAGTCCCCTGTACCCCGGATCAGCGCTCTGGCCCGGGGTACAGCCGTGTCTCCACCAGCAACGCCGCCTGGTTCGGCACTCTGTGCGCATGACCGACGTCTTTGACCACGCGCCGCAGGTATGGAACGCCGCGCAGCTCCGCGCAGCACTCAAGGACCTGCCCGACGACACCCCCATTCACATTGGTGTCGCTGAAGACCCCGGCGACTTCGGCGGGTACCGCGAATCCGTCCTCGTCGACGCCGACCACGTGGAGAACTGGTGGCCGGCCACTGGCACCACGCCCGAACGGGCAGAGAAGGAGAAGGCGCTCACTCTCTTTGCCGACTGGACGCCCGGAGAGTACGACCTGCTCGACTGAACCTGTGAACCTGAATCCGGCTCTGACCGGAATTGCGTGAAAGCTCAGCCCGGTGACCAACTCCGTTGGTCGCCCAGGGACAGCGGCTCTAATCTGACGAGGTGATGAAACCGGAGGGGAGCCTGGTGCCGCGCCCGAGCGCGCGCGTGGTGTTGCTGGACGACGTCAGTCGGCTACTGCTGTTCTCCGCCCTGAACAAGGGGGACGGTTCCGTCCGGTGGTTCACCCCTGGAGGCGGGCTCAAGCCAGGCGAAAGCCACGAGCAGGCAGCCCTGCGGGAGTTGCAGGAGGAAACCGGGCTGACGAACCTCTCGCTGGGTCCGGAGATTTGGCGAGGGCGTCCGTGGACAGCGGTCCGGGGCAGCGTCGCTTATGAGGTTCGCCAGCGCTACTACATGGCCCGGGTGCCTGCGTTCCAGGTCGATACCTCGGCTTTCGAGGAGATCGAGAAGGCCGCGATCACTGGGCACCGCTGGTGGACCGTAGCGGAACTGGCCGCGACCTCGGATGTATTGCGGCCGGCTGGGCTGCCGAAACTGTTGGCGTCCTTGCTGACCGACGGCCCACCGGACCGACCGATCCCCGTAGACGGCTGAGCGCACGTCCTTACTGATCGTTTCAGAATGAGATCGGTGTGTTGGCTTGGCACTTAGGTGTTGCGTCGGCAGGATCTGCCGGGTGTCTGCTGATCTTGTGCCTGATGACTTGTGGGAGCGCATAGCCCCGCTGCTGCCGGTTCGTCCGCCTCGTCGGCAGCGGTATCCCGGGCGGTTGCCCGCCGATGACCGTGCTGCCCTGCGGGGCATCGTTTACGTGCTGCGCAAGAGTGTGAGCTGGCGGGATGTACCTGCAGAGCTGGTCGGCTGCAGTGGGGTGACGGCCTGGCGGCGCCTGCGGGACTGGACCGAGGCTGGCGTATGGCCCCGCCTGCATGAGGTCCTGCTTGCAGAACTACGCAGAGAAGGTCTGCTGGAGATGGATGACGCTGCGATCGACGGTTCGCACGTCAGAAGCTGTTGTCTTTCCGGACGTGATGGACGTGTTTCCGCTGGTCGGGGATAGGAGTGGTGGGTTCGTGGGAGTGGTGGCCTGTCGGGTCGTCGTTCCCCGGGAGGTCGCGGATGCCGTCGGTTGTTGGACTGCTGGAACAACACGAACTCGCTGCTCGGCGTCGAGTCGACGGGCTGCGGGCGGAGGCCGACCGCATCCAGGCCGAGCTGGCTGCGGCCGAGCTGGAATGGCAGGAGTGGGCGATCGCTCGCAGGCGGGTCGATGCGGTGCTGGCTCCGGTCGGCGGCACCGCCGAAACGGAGGTCCCCGAGGATCCGCGGGACGCGGAGGCGCGGTCAGTGTCTGGGGAGGCGGCGAAGCCGAAGTCGCAGGTGCCGGTGTGGCGTGACGGTCTTTCCTCGGCGGCGCTGTCGGTGGACTACCAGCGCATTCTGCAGGCTCTCGCGGACCGGGCCCGGCTCGGTCAAGGGCCGCTGACCTGCCAGGAGATGGCCGCGGTGTTCGGCGTGGACCCGGTGCCGGCCAAGGTGGAGGCGCTGCGGTCGAAGGCGAAACGTCTGGTCGCGCGCGGCTGACTGGCCGAGCGGCAGCCGGGCCGGTTCACGCTCGCTGCGGGTGTGGCCGGGCCAGGCGGCGGGTCATGAGCAGGGTCATCGACCAGTAGATCATCGCCTCGGCGCTGGTGGTGCGGCGCTCGAAGTCGCGGGCCAGGCGGCGGGTGCGCATCAGATGCGCGAAGAACCGTTCGACGATCCACCGCTTGGGCAGCACCACGAAGCCGCGCATGTCGTCGCTGCGTTTGACGATCGCCAGGACCAGGGCGAGCGTGGCCAGGCAGTGCTCGACGAGGCTGCCGGTGTAGCCGCCGTCGGCCCAGACGCGGGCGAGGCGGTGGTGCGAGTCGGCCACTTGCCTCAGCAGGACGTGGGCGGCAGCGCGGTCGCCGGTGTCCGCGGCGGTGACCATCACGCCCAGCAGCAGGCCGAGGGTGTCGACCACGACGTGCCGCTTGCGCCCGTTGACCAGCTTGCCGCCGTCAAAGCCGCGGCTGTCCACGCCGACGACGGCGTCCGCCTTGACGGACTGCGAGTCGATCACACCCGCACTCGGCTCCGCATCGCGGCCCAGCCTCTCGCGGACCCTGGCACGCAGCCGGTCGTGGAACTCCTTGACCAGCACGTGGTCGCGCCAGCGGCGGAAGAAGGCATACACCCGGTCCCACGGCGGGAAGTCGGCGGGCATCGCCCGCCACTTGATCCCGTTGTCCACGAGATACCGGACCGCGTCCAGCAGCGCGCGGTGGCAGTACCCTTCCGGCCGGCCGCCCCGCCCGCGCATCCAGCCCGGCACCGGCAGCAGCGGCCGGACCTCAGCCCACTCCCCGTCCGTCATGTCCGTCGGGTACCGGCGCTGCCGCGCGGGCCGGTCGGCCGCGTTGCCGTACACGTGCGCGAGGCAATCACACGATGGAGCAGCCGAGTTGGACTGCCCGGCCGTCGGCACGGAAGACTGCGGCATCGGGGCCTCCTGTTGCTCTATGGATTCGACACCCACGAGCTGTTCAGGAGGTCCCGTCTTCATGCCCTGGCCACGGCAGGATCACCCAACCGGGAATCCACGTTCGACCGCCACCGCTCAAGATCGAAAAGACAACAGCTTCTGAGCGGCGGGATCACCATGTGGCGCCCATGAGATCAGGTACCCGATGCGTTCGGCTCTTGGCGGGCCTCGCGCCTGGCCTTCTGGGCGGCGGGCTGGGCGGGCTGGGCGGGGGCAATGAACAAGCCGTCGAGCACCCTGTTCATGAAGTTCATCACGACCAAGAGCTTCATGCCGTTCGTCATCTACCGGATCATTCTGGGCATTTTGCTTTTTGTCCTGGTCGGCGCGGGAGTCCTGAGCCCGCACGCAGGCGAGTCTGCCGGGTGATCCACTCTCCATCCCCTGCCTCCCCCCGTTATGTTTTTCGCGGTCCTGCAAGAGGGCCGCTGGCCTCCGGGCCCGGCATGACTGTGTCCCCCTGTCGAACGGATGACCTGGGGGGGGTGGTGTCACCGGGCCCGGGAGGTGCCGTCGGAGACGCTGATGAGAGGTCCGGCCACCGCCCGGTCCGGCGCAATGCCGGACAGCTCGCGGGCGGCAGGTCTGCATAACGTGGATGCGCGCGTACGACACCGACGCCGAGGCCGGCACGTTCAACTCCCCTGGAAGGGAACAATGTTCGAAACCGAAGACGTGGGCGTGTTCCTCGGCCTGGACGTCGGCAAGACGGCCCATCACGGCCACGGGCTCACCCCGGCAGGCAAGAAGGTCTTCGACAAGCCCCTGCCCAACAGCGAGCCGAAACTGCGGGCCGTCTTCGACAAACTGGCCGCCAAGTTCGGCACCGTCCTGGTGATCGTGGACCAGCCCGCCTCCATCGGAGCCCTGCCCCTGGCCGTCGCCCGGGACACGGGCTGCAAGGTCGCCTACCTGCCCGGCCTGGCCATGCGCCGGATCGCCGACCTCTACCCCGGCGAGGCCAAAACGGACGCCCGCGACGCCGCCGTCATCGCGGACGCGGCCCGCACCATGCCGCACACCCTGCGAACCCTGGAACTCACCGACGAGATCACCGCCGAGCTGACCGTCCTCGCCGGCTTCGACCAGGACCTCGCGGCCGAGGCCACCCGCACCAGCAACCGGATACGCGGCCTGCTCACCCAGTTCCACCCCTCGCTGGAACGTGTCCTCGGCCCCCGTCTCGACCACCAGGCCGTCACCTGGCTGCTGGAACGCCACGGCTCGCCGGCCGCCCTACGCAAAGCCGGACGCCGCCGCCTCGTCGAGCTCGTCCGCCCCAAGGCCCCGCGCATGGCAGGACGGCTGATCGACGACGTCTTCGACGCCCTGGACGAGCAGACCGTCGTGGTCCCGGGGACCGGCACCCTCGACATCGTCCTGCCCTCCCTGGCCCGCTCGCTCGCCGCCGTCCACGAACAACGCCGGGCCCTGGAAGCCCAGATCAACACCCTGCTGGAGGCCCACCCTAATGGGCAGTGATGCGGGGCACCGCCAGGCCCACCCCGGCCCGTCGACGCCTTGAAAGAGACTGCGGGCCCCGCATCACCCTCGTGACGGTGGTCGGTGCCGGAGAAGCCGCGCACACCCCCAGGGACTTGGATCCCTTGGTCAAGAGTCGGCCTCCGGTGCCGTCCAGCGTCACGAGTCCGTACCCCACCGCATCCAGTCCGATGATCGGATCGTTGAAGTTTGTGGTCCGAGCCGCCCACAGGGGTCACCTCTCACCACGCCTGGAGCCGCCGAGCTCTGGAGCAGACCGAGGGCCCTGTGAGTCGCTGGGGTCACGAACGGCTAATCGGATGCAGGGCCATCGAGCCCTTCCATTAGGGAGACGCGTGCCCCCGCACGGCTGCGACCAGCAGGACACCCCAGACCGAGAGGACGAACACGCCACGATGACCGTCACCTGCGGAATCGACTGGGCCAGCGACCACCACGATGTCGCTCTGATCGACCACGAGGGCACCTTGTTATCCAGGGCCCGAATCAACGACGACCTCGAGGGCCTGCACCAGCTCCTCAGTCTCCTCACCGCTCACGGCGACAGCGCGAACACCCTGATTCCTGTCGCGATCGAGACCTCCCGCGGCCTCCTTGTGGCCTGCCTGCGAGCCACCGGCCGGCCCGTCTACGCGATCAACCCGATGGCCGCCGCACGCTACCGCGACCGGCATACGGTCACCCGCAAGAAGTCCGACCACCTCGACGCCATGGTGCTCGCGAACATCTTGCGCACGGACAAGGCCGCCCACCGGCCGCTGCCCGACGACAGCGAACTCGCCCGCGCTATAGCCGTCCTGGCCCGCGCTCAGCAGGACGCGGTCTGGGACCGCACCCAAGCGGGCAACAAACTCCGCTCCCACCTGCGCGAATGCTTCCCCGGCTTCCTCGCGACCTTCCAGCACAACCGCGAAGGAATCAGCAGCAACGTCGCCCGCGTCCTCCTGGCCGCGGCCCCCACACCCGAACAGGCGGCCAGGCTCACCCGCGTCCAGCTGCGCTCGCTCCTGAAAAGGGCCGGCCGCCAACGCGGCATCGAGGCGGAAGCCGAACGGCTCCGAGACGCACTGCGCATCCCGCAGATGCGCCAGCCTCCGCAGGTCGAGCAGGCCATGGGCCGCCAGGCCATCGCCCTGCTCAGACAACTTGATGCCGCCTGCACCAGTGTCGACGACCTCGCCGAAGCGACGGTGGAGTCTTTTGACACGCACCCGGACGCCGAGGTCATCACCAGCTTTCCAGGGCTCGGGGCTCTCACCGGCGCCCGGGTGCTCGCCGAGATCGGTGACGACCGATCCCGCTTCACCGACGCTAGAGGGCTCAAGGCCTTCGCCGGAGCCGCACCGGTCACCCGGGCGTCCGGCAGGAGCCTCGCGGTCATGGCCCGACGGGTCAAGAACCAGCGTCTGGCCTCGGTCGGCTATGTCTGGGCCTTCGCCAGCCTGACCGCTTCACCCGGAGCCCGGGCCCACTACGACCGGCGGCGAGCCGATGGAGACCGTCACACCGCCGCTCAGCGCAACCTCTTCAACCGCATGCTCGGCTGCCTCCACCACTGCCTTACCAAGCGAACCCGCTATGACGAGCTCGCCGCGTTCCCCGCACCGTCAACCCCACAACTCACCATCGCCGCTTGACAGATCAACTGCATCGGATGTCTCTTTCCCCGGTCCTGACCTCGATGCCCGGAGTCGGCGTCAGGACCGCCGCAGTCCTGCTGACCACCGTCGGCGACGGCACCGGCTTCCCCACCGCCGCCCACCTCGCCTCCTACGCCGGCCTCGCCCCCACCACCAAGCAGTCAGGCATATCGATCCACGGCGAACACGCACCCCGAGGAGGAAACCGGCAGCTCAAACGCGCCATGTTCCTCTCCGCCTTCGCCTGCATGAACGCCGATCCCGTCTCCCGCACCTACTACGACAAACAACGCGCCCGCGGCAAGACCCACACACAGGCCCTCCTCCGCCTCGCACGCCAACGCATCAGCGTCCTGTTCGCCATGCTCCGAGACGGCACCTTCTACGAGCCCCGCGAACCCCGAACCAACACCCCAGCAACCGCATGAACCCCACCCCGGCAAACCACCCCAGAACCGGCACCTTGGGGTTGACGAAGAACATAGAGGCACCCCCCGCCAGAAAGCGAGATTGCTCCGCGTCGTCAGGGCGTGGGGGGCACCGCGTTCGCCGTCGCCGCCGCGCTCCTGGTCCCGGCTGTTCAGGCCGAGGCGACGGCCGCGTGCGCGCCCCGCGCCACCGGCGTGTGCAAGGCCGGCAGCGCGCACCCCGGCGGGTGTCACCGCCCAATGCAAGGACGGGGCCTACAGCTCCTCGAAGACGTTCCGCGGTACTTGCAGCCGCCACGGCGGTGTTCGGTACAGGTACAAGTACAGCTGCTTGGAGACTACTTGGTGCGCGATCGACCTGCTCGGCCACCACGGAGCCGTCCACGTGTGGTGGTGGCACATCACGACACGCGCCTCAGGTTCGCCGAGCGAAGGAGACCGCCCCACTCGCCCTCACCGGCTGCTGTTTCGGGCGAGGGAAACGGGATCGGCCACGAGTCGAGCCAGGCGCCGATGTCCTTGGGTGTCTTGGGATTCGGGCCCGGTTTTCAGTGACCGCCTGCCCCAGGTGCAGCGGACGGTTTCCTGCGCGACGGTGGATGGGGGCCATCTGACTCTCGGGAGAGCCATGATCATCAAAGTGCTGCACGAGAAGGGCCTGAAGTCCGAGCACGCGTACTGCGCCGGCTTCCTTTCCGTCGGTCTGGCCGTTGCCTCGTGGGCCGGGTCGTTGAAAGCGGAGTGCCGGACGGGGCGTGCAGATCACTGGGGCATCTTCGTCGGCGAGTGGGCGCCGACCTTCTTCGCTATCGGTCTGGCCCTCGCCAACTACGAGCACGACGACCAGGAGACCGCATCTGAGGCGTTGCACACCGTGGCCGACTGACAACCGAGCGCGCTGTCGTCGTGATCACCCACCGTGAAGCCCTCGCCCGGGCACTGTCACGTTGACTGACCGGCCTGGGATGATCTTCTGGTTGGTCGTGCTGGGAGGGGGCGTCCGTGGACAGCGCGCCGCCGTCGTACAAGGGGCACCGGTAACCGGTGGAGATCATTGCGCACTGCGTGTGGCTGTACTTCCGTTTCCCGCTGTCGTTCCGCGAGGTCGAGGAGCTGATGCTCGAGCGCGGCGTGATCGTCTCCCACGAGACGGTCCGCCGCTGGTGTACGAAGTTCGGGCAGGCCTACGCCAACGGCCTGGGCCGCCGGCGTGTGCAGCCGGGTGACAAGTGGCACCTGGACGAGGTCTTCCTCAGGATCAACGGTGAGCTGAAGTACCTGTGGCGGGCCGTCGACGCCGATGGCAACGTGCTCGACATTTTGGTCCAGGGCCGAAGGGACAAGGCTGCGGCCAGGCGGTTCTTCCACAAACTGCTCAAGAAGACCTGCTCGGTGCCGAGGGTGATCGTCACCGACAAGCTCCGCTCCTACGGCGCGGCCCACCGCGAGGTCATGCCCTCCGTAGAACACCGCGCCCACAAGGGTCTGAACAACCGGGCCGAGAACAGCCATCAGCCGACGAGGCAGCACGAACGCGCGATGAAGGGCTTCCGCAGTACCGGCGGGGCCCAGCGGTTCCTGTCCGCGTTCAGCGGCATCTCACCGCACTTCCGACCACGCCGCCACCTGATGACCGCCACCCAATACCGCACCGAGATGACCACCCGCTTCACCATCTGGGACGAGATCACCGGCGCCACCGACCAGCCCATCGCAGCGTAAGCCAGGCCCCCACCCGACCCCTACACACCCTGACGCGCCCTCAATCGATCAACACCGCACCAACGTGACAACGCCCCGCTGCGCACTCACCCACCGTCCGAGGTCTTCGCCCTGGACGACGACGTTGCGTTCACGGTTCGCCAGCGGGCCTTTCACGCGCTGGGGCGTACGCTGCGTTCGGCGATGCGGATCAGGGGGCGCTCGGGTACCAGGCGGCTGACGACGCGTGACACCAGGGCATTGCCGGCGCCGTCGACGACGGTCGCCTTGCGTCCGCCGAGCGCCGCGAGTGCTGTGGCGACGACCTGCTGCGGTGTGCGCCGGCTGCCGACCGACGCGTTGTCACCGGCCACGTCGAAGAACGGGGTGTCGGTGGCGCCCGGGCAGATCCCGAGGACGGTCACACCGGTGCCGCGGGTCTCGCCCCAGAGGGAACGCGTGAAGGACAGGACGAATGCCTTCGTCGCGGAGTACACCGCCATGTGCGGCACCGCCTGGAATCCGGCCGTGCTGGCGACGTTGATGACGGTGCCGCGCCCGCGCTCGACCATGCCGGGCAGGAGCCGGGTGGTGTTGCCGACGAGCGTGCCGACGTTGAGCTGCACCTGGGACGCCATGTGGCCGGGGTCGGCCTCGGCGAGGTCGCCGTGGGAAGCGAAGCCGGCGTTGTTGATGAGGATGTCCACCACGACGCCCTGCTTGTCGAGCGTGCGCGCGAGGGTCTCGGAGGAGTCGGGCAGGGAGAGGTCGAGGGCGATGGGTCTGACGGTCACGCCGTGCTTGGTCCGCAGGGTCGAGGCGAGCTCCTCCAGCTTGTCTTTCGAACGGGCGACGAGGACCAGGTCCACACCGCGGGCGGCCAGCTGTCGGGCGAACTCGGCGCCGATCCCTGACGAAGCGCCGGTGACGACGGCCAGCTGGGAGGTGAGAGTGTCCGAGTAGTTCATGTCTGTCTCCATACCGACTTGAAGGTTTTTTTCTTGGCGATGAAAAGGCCGACGTGGCCGACGTGCGTGATGTCCGGCCTGCCCGCGTTCAGTGAGCTTCGATGGTCGCCTCAATGACTTCGGCGAGAGCGCCTGCTGCACGGCGCAGCTCTTCGGGAGTGGCGCGCCCCGTGGCCTCGAGGACGCCCTTCAGCCCGTCGAACGCGCCCACGAATACGGTCGCCAGCACGTGGGCGTCGGCCGGAAGGTGCAGGTCGCCCGCGCGGGCGCCGGCCAGAAGGAGTTCTTCGACCAGGCCGACCCACTCCGCGAGAACGGACACCTGAGCGCGTTCCTGCGGTGACTCGGTGGTGAGCTCGCGGTCGAGCCGCACGACGGACCATCCCGCGGGTTCGGCGATGACGAGGTCCACGAGGACGGGGACGAGTCCGCGTACCTGCGCAGCCGGCCCTCCGAGCCCCTCGAGCTGCCTGCGCACATGCGCAAGCATCCCCTGCTTCTGATCGTCGACGACCGCATGGGCCAGGGCGGCCTTGCTCTTGAAGTGGAAGTACACGGCACCCTTGGTGAGGCCGGTCTCGCTCACCACGTCGTCCATCCGGGCCAGGGCGTACCCCTTGGCATCGAAGACACGGGCGGCGGCGCGCAGAATCTCCCGGCGCGTCGCCGCGCCCTTCGGTGTCAGTTGATCCACTGGCCTTCCCATGCCCCCAATACTAAATACCTTCGAGTCGGTTTTTCAAGTTGATCAAGAGCCGCGTCACCCGGAGGGCCCCGGCCGCGGCGAGCGGCGAACTGGTGTGTTCGGCATGACCGGCCGGATGCAGGTGCCCGATCCGGGAATCGTGGAGGCGGCCCAGACCGCCCTCGACGAGGCCCTGGCGCCGCCCGCTGGTCTCAGCCAAGCGGTTCTGCCCGTCCATGCGCTCCCTGTACGCCGGGCCCAGGCCGCGCACCCTGACGCGGCCGGCGCTAGCGATCGGCTGCTGTCCCGGCTGGGAACAGGCCGGTTTCCCCCACGCGGTCCTGGCCGCCCAGGACCGTGTCCGAGGGGCCGAAAAGCGGCACGGCTGGACCAGTGTCGTGGACAGCGAGGCTGCCGAACTGCTTCCACTACGCCCGCCGGTCATCATGGTCAACCCCGAAGACCTGGCCGAACTGGGCATCGCCGACGGCGATCCGGTGGACCTGGCCAGCGGGCGGCGCAATGGCTGGGAGCGCTGCGCAGAAGGCTATTGCATGGTCGTCTACCCGGCGAGCGGGGCCACGGTCTGGCGCTCTGGGGCCCTGCACAATGAAAAGGGGCTGAAGGGCGAACCAGGCCCGCGTGGGCGGCATAGTGTCGGGGACTTTCGCAGTCATCGGTGTCACGGATCTGGCGGGCGTTCGACCCACAGCCGCACCGCTCGGAGAAGACCTTCAAGCTGTCGACCGATCCGTACGTCGTCGACAAGGTCCACGATGTCGTCGGCCTCTACCTGGACCCGCCGAACGGGCATTGGTGTTCTGTGTGGATGAGTCGGGTCGGACTGGGGCGCGGTGACACCATTTCTGGTGTTCCGTTTCCCCGGCCCGCCCGCCCGCCGAACCGGACGTGCCCGTCTCCGAGCATCCGGCTCTCCACGTGCTCTTGCCGCCGGTTGGCCGACGGCTGCCGGTATTGGCGTCCATGGTGTCGGTATGTTCCGCCTCCGATATCGGTAGCGGACCACCGGAACCTTTTGGGGTTGGATCAGCGAGATCCCGTCTTCGGCCGGCGTTTCCCCGGGAGGAAACGCCGGAACAAGGATGCCCACGGGACACGAGGATGTCGTTTACGCAGCCAGCGGGTCACCCGATGCCAGGAATACTCATCGAGATAGCAGCCACGCAACCGTCGACTTTCGTTGAGACGGTCGAATCGTCATGCCTGTCCGATTCTTTCGGGGACGCCGGTGACGTCCCGTTGGTGTGGTTCAGCTGAACGTGATCGTCAGGTGGAGAGCGCCAGGGTGCGGGATGCGGAGTAGGTGGGCGCGGCGGGTGGCGTCGCGCAGGAACGTGGTGGGGCCGCTGGTGAGGCTGGCGGCGCGTGGGGCATCCCACCGGATCAAGATCGTGGTGTCGCCACGGCGCACGGTAAGGCCGTCCGCGGCAGCCGAAGTCGCGCTGCCGTAGGCCGCCTCCGTGCCGTCGGTGAAGGTCACCTGGTCGGTCGGGTGCAGCACGAGCGGGATCAGTTCGCTCGCCGCCGAGCCGGCGGTCACGACGCGACGCACGGACTGCTGGGCGACAGTGACGTCGGTGGTGACCGCGGAGTCGGGGGTGCGATACTGGATGCAGAAGGGTTCGCCGGGGGAGAGGTCGCCGCCGGTCCAGGGCCGTGCGGTGGGCGCACCGGTGAAGTACTCGGCCGTCAGGTCGCTGTTGGCGTCGAGCCGGCCGCCGTCGAGCTCGGTGGCCCAGGAGTCGCCGTTGTTGAGTGAGTACACGACCATGCCTGCGTCGGGGTGCCACAGGAAGGTGAGGCCGGAGCGGACGAGGCTGGTGGCTCGGGTGCCGAAGAAGGTTCCCAGGTAGAGGCTGGGGCGCCGGATGAAGAGGAAGTCCTGTTTGGCGTCACGGCGGAGTTCGACGAAGTTGTCCTGCCTCAGGTACGGCAGATCGGAGATCGCGTCGTTCTTCTCTGCACGGGTCGGGGACCCATCGCCGTAAGGGACGTGCGCGATGACGCGCGGGGAGGTCTTGCCGCGCTCCAGCACCGGCACGGGATTCGGATCCGCCGCCCAGGCGGCGCGTGCGTCCGCCCGGTCCTCACGGGCGGTGAAGAACGCCGCGAGCTCGGGTGTTTCAGGCACGAAGAGCGAGCCGAGGTGCGTGCGGTCGGGCTCCAGCATGACCCCGTCGTACGAGAGGGAGCTGGTGCGGGCGGAGGCGGCGACGTTGGTGAAGTAGCCCGATCCATCGGGCTCCCACACCAGGTTGTAGCCGAGCCAGGGGGCGAATTTGCGGGCCATGGAGAGCATGGCCGGATCGCCGGTGAGGTGATAGAGCTCGGCCATGTCCGGCAGCATGACATCGAAGTTGTAGCCGACATCCATGCCGCGTGGTTCGTAGAAGAAACCTTGTGGGCTCTGACCGCGGTCTGCGATGAAGGTGATGCGTTCTGCCAGCCGTGTCTGCAAAGCGGCATCGGGGTCCAGTTGCAGACTCAGAGTCGCGCCTGCGAGGCCGGCGATGTAGTGGTTGGTGTATCTCAGGGGGTTCTGCCAGACGGTGGTGTTGCCGGGGTCGAGGAACCACACCATCGCTCTGTGCACGGCGGTCCGGATCTCGGTCTGCCGCTCGGGCAGGGCCCCGGCCGTGCGCAGAACCTGCAGCGTCTTGCTCAGATACCCGAGTCCGAAACCGGTGGCCGCTCTGGAATATTCGGTGGGGCGGTACTCCGGCCATGAGCCGTTGTCGTGCTGCAGGCGCAGATAGTGCTGGAGCGCTGCGTCGAGGCGGGCCAGCAGTGCCGGGTCACCGGCGTACGGGTTCCAGGGCCGGGAGTTGGCGTAGAACCAGCTCAGCGTGTACACGTGCTCCTGGATCCGGGCGTTGTACGGCTCGTCCGGCGTGCGCCACCAGCCGCCCTTGAACCAGCCGTATGTGGCCGGGTCGGCATCCTCGATGTCGTTTGCCATCGGCGCGAGGGTCACCAGGTACGGCGCGTACCGCTGCTCCTCGGGGGCGAACAGCGTGCGGTCGGGGAGTCCCGGGGGCAGCGGGTCGAGGAGCCGCAGGGCGGTCGTCCCCTCGGTGGCGCCGGCGGGGCGGGCGGGCAGCGCGGTCAGCAGCGCTGCGGCGCCGGCAGCTCCGAGCAGCGCGCGGCGGCTGAGGCCGGGGAGTCCGGGCGCGGTGTGGATAGGTCTGTCGGTCGGGTGTCGCACTGGTGTCTCCTTCTGAAGAGGTGGTTTCAGCTGCGGGTGAATTCAGTGAGGAGTTCCGCCAGCGGCGTGCGAGGTATACAGGCGTCGACGCGGAATGAGCCGGCCAGAGCTGCGATGCCGGCGTCGTCGACAGTGGCGAAGAGGGCGGCGAAGTCGGCGAGCATGGGCTCCCCGAGCAGAAGTTCACGGACGAGCCTGCGCACGTACCAGCGCTGGCCGAAGGGCTGGGGGTCGAAGTCGGGGTACTCGGTGGCCATCAGCTCATCGAGCGGGGCGAGGGCGTGGCCGATGCCCTCCTCGCCGGTGGACCAAGGCTCGGTGCCCAGCCGCTCCTTCTTCTCCCTGATCGGCTGCAGCAGCCGGGACCAGGGTGAGTCGGGGTCGAGGGACACCAGCCCGGACAGATGGGTGTCCTTGTAGGTCCAGATGGACCAGTTCGCCCCGTGCTCACGGTAGATCTCCAGCTGATCGCGCAGTACGGCGTAGCGGTGCTTGTCGACTGCGGGGTCGCCGGAATAGACCGGCCCGAACTCGCCCACCCAGACTGGTGTGCCCGTTCTGCGGGAGTGCTCGGTTCGCTCCAGGAAGCGCTCCTCCAGCCAGCTGCGGTCGACATACTGTCCGCGTACTACGCCCGGGTACTCGGTCGCGTCACGGATTCCGGCGAGGGCGTAGTCGTGGGCGGAGTACACGGTGTTGTCGAATCCACTGCCGATGGCATCGAAGTCGTTGGCGTAGCGGTTGCCGTCGAGGAAGATCACATGGTCCGGGTCTATGGCCCGTACGGCGTCGACGAGTCGGCGGTAGAACGGACCGATCACCTCGCCGGTGGGATCGCCGGGCTCGTTGAGCAGGTTGAACCCGGCTACCTCGGGCCGGCCCCGGAACCGGTCCGCAAGCGCCTCCCAGATGGCCACCACTCGGTCCTGGAAGTGGCGGTGGCGCCACAGCCAGGCATGGTGGCTCGGATTGTCGCTGTGCTCGGACTGGTTCTGAAAGCCTGGTGCGGCATGCAGGTCGATGATGGTGTAGATGCCGTGCCGGGCGCAGGCGTCGATGGCGGTAGTGAGCCGCCGTATTCCGTCCTCCTTGATGTCGAACGGGTTGGCATCGTCGGAGAGGTGCCGGTAATTGACCGCAATGCGAACGCAGTTGAGTCCGGTGCGGGCGATCAGCGCTGCATCGGCGTCGGTGAAGAACTCGTCCAGGATGAGGTCGAACAGCCGGTCGGCCTTTTCTGCGCCCATGGAATGCCGCAGCGCGTCCCTGGCCTGGTGCTCGGCGCCGGGGAAGCCGTTGAGGAAGTTCTCCATCATCATCCAGCCGCCGAGCCCGGTGCCGCGCAGAGTCACTGGATTTCCGGACGGGGTGACGAACCGGTCACCGGATACTGTGAGCATTTCCATGACTAACCCTTCAGACCACTGTTGACGATTGACTTGATGAACCAGCGCTGGGCCACCAGGAATACCGCGAGAACCGGAATGACCGTGAGCGTGCTGGCCGCGAGCTGCACATTCCAGACCGGGGCTCCAAAGTTGTCCACGATCTGGGTGAGCGCTACCGGCAGGGTGAACATCTCCGGGCTGCGCAGGAACACCAGCGGTTCCAGGAAGGAGTTCCAGCTGTGCAGGAAGGAGAGCAGTGCCACCGCTGAGAGCGAAGGTCCGGCCAGCGGGAGCGCGATCCGGAAGAACAGCCCGAAACGCCCCAGACCGTCGAGCCTTCCGCTCTCCTCCAGCTCGGCCGGCAGGCCAAGGAAGAACTGGCGCATGACGAAGGTGCCGAAGACCGAGTTGCTGCCGAACACGGCCGGAATGATCAGCGGCCAGTGCGTGTCGGTCCAGCCGATCTCGGAGAACAGCCGGAACAGCGGAACGATGATGACCTCGCTCGGCATCAGCAATGCGGTGAGCAGGAGGACGAACATGGTGCCGCCGCCGATGAGGCGGACCCGGGCGAAGGCGTAACCGGCCATGGCCGAGACCACGACGCTGCCGACACACACCAACGCCGCGATATAGAGACTGTTGAAGTACTGACGGCCGAAGGGCTGGTAATCGGTGATACGGGCGTAGTTGTCCCACCGCCAGTCGCTCGGGAGCAGCGAGGGCGGATAGGAAAAGATCTCCGAGATCGGTTTGAGGGAGCTGCTCACCATCCACAGCAGGGGCAGGAGGAACGGCACCGCGAGGGCCACCATCAGTACGTACAGCAGGATCCGCCCGAATGCGGGCTTCCGAGCCCTGCGTCGGAACAGGGCCAAGGGGTTACTGCTCATGGAACACCCACTTCTTGCGCAACCACCACTGCACGACGGTCAGGACCAGGACAGCGAGGAAGAGCAGTACCGCGAGGGCACTCGCGTAGCCGAGGTCGAAGAACTTGAATGCCTGCAGATAGACGTAGTAGGCGAGTACGGTCGTGGCGTTACCCGGACCGCCGCCGGTCAGCACCATGACCTGGCCGAAGACCTGAAGCGAGCCGATCACCGTGACGATCGCGGCCAGCAGCATGGTCGGGCTGATCATCGGCAGGGTGATCCGGCGGAATATGGTCCAGGGAGGGGCGCCGTCGACCCTTGCCGCCTCCCGCAGCTCCGTGGGGACGCTTTGCAGGGCGGCCAGAAAGAGCACCATGTTCACGCCCACACCTTTGAGGACCTGCACCAGGATCACCGAGAACATCGCGGTGTCCGGCTCGCGCAGCCAGTTGGGACCATCGGCGCCGACCATGCGTATGAGCAGGTTGAGGCCGCCGTCCTTGCTGAGCAGGAAGCTCCATACGATGGTCCACGCGATGACCGACACGACGGTCGGGGAGAAGAAGATCGCGCGGAACACTATGGTGCCGCGCAGCCCCTGGTCCAGCAGCACGGCGAGCAGCAGGGCGAGGCAGATGTTGAGCGGCACCAGACCCAGGGAGAACACGGCCGTGTTCTGAGCCACCTCAATCGCGAGCGGGTCGTCGAGCAGCTTCCGGTAATTGTCACCGCCGATGAAGCTGATATCGCCGGTGAGATTGTTGTACTTCGTAAAGCTGTAGTAGACGACGGCTATGAGGGGCCCCAGCACGAAAGCGGCGAATCCCACCATCTGCGGGGCGATGAGTACGTACCCGGCGAGCATGTCCCGCCGACGCCACCGCGGGGTCCGTTGCCGCCCGCCCCGGCGGGCCGGCCGCACCTTGAGAGGCACGGTGGCCCGCCGGGACACGGCAGGGGTCGGGGCCTTCTTTGTCAGGCTCACGATCCGGCCTGCAGCAGGGGCTCGATGGCGGTACAGACGGCACGGGTGACCTTGTGCGTATCGGCCTTCGGCTTCCATGCCGCGTCGAGGGCCGCCCGCGTCTTCTCGTTCAGCTCGGCGTACCCGCTATGGCCGGGGCGCACCGTACCGGACTTAAGCGAATCGATGATGCTCTCTTGGAGCTGGTCCTTGCTGAGCAGCGGGTTGGTTCTGGCAAGGGTCTCGGCCGTCAGCAGTGAGGCGCGCGGCGGCGGGAAGAACTGGGCAAGTTCGGCGGTGTTCTTCTTGTCGGTGGCGAAGAGGAAGAACTGTTTGGCCAGTTCCTGGTTCTTGGCCTTGGCGAAGACGGCCAGGCCGGCCTGCCCGATCACCTGGTGAGCTCCGGCCGGTCCGGACGGCAGCGGTACGACGCCCCACTTCCACGAGACGTCGGCGAGCGGGCCGGCCTTGCTGACCTGGGTAATGATCATGCCGCTTTCGCCGGAGAAGAAGTCTGCCTGCTCTCCGGGCCCCGGCGTACTCCGGTCGGTGAAGGCCATCTTCCGGAAGAAGTCAATCGCGTCGACCATCTTCCCGTCGGAGAACCCGCAGTCGTTGTCGGACGTCCACGGTGCCGCCCCGTACGCGCTCATGATCGGATAGAGCCGGTCCCAGTGCTTGTAGTCGAAATCGTGGACGAGCAGGCCGAACCGTGCAGTCTTGGCATCGGTGACCTTCCTGGCCGCGGCGGCGAGCGCGTCCCATGTCCAGGCGTCTTCGGAGGCGAGCTTGGCCGGATCGTCCGCGTCGGCCTTGGCCAGGGCGTCGGCGTTGTAGAAGACCGCGAGGGGCGAGCTGGAGAACGGGTACGCGTAGAGCGATTTGCCGCGCCGCCACTGGCTGAGCAGCGCCGGCTCCAAGTCGTTGTATCCGTAGCCGCTCTCCGCCTTCATGGCCGGAGCCATGTCGACGAGCGTGTCGGCCTCGATGAAGTCGGCCGCGTTCGTTTCCAGAATCCAGCCCAGGTCGGGCGGGTTGCCCGAGGCGAGCTGAGTGGTCAGCGCGGTGGTGTAGTCCATGGGGTTGAGCGATTCGAACTTGATGCTCTTCACCTTCGGGTTACTGGCTTTGAAGGCGTCCGCGATGCTGTTCAGCAGCGCCAGATGCTCCTTCACCGCCGTCCACACGGCGATGCGCAGGTTGCCGTCGTCGGCTCCCGACCGACCGCCGCCGTTGCCGCAGCCGGCGGTGAGGGCAGCGGTCGCGGCTGCGGCCGCGGTCGCCGCGAGGACGGAGCGTCTCGATGGGTTCATTGCTGTACTCCTTGCGATGATTGGCTAGTAACCCGCTATTCGCGGCCACTGCAGCTCGACCCCGTCGCCGGTGAGACGGTCCTGGAAGTCGGCCAGGAGGCCGGGCGTGTTTCTGACGGCGCGCGGGGAGACCCGGCGCTCCAGGCAGAAGGCGGCCAGTGCACCGGCCGCCTCGCCGACGTTCCACTCGACGGGGTGCAGGCGGTAGCACCCATTGGTGATGTGTGTCGTGCCGATGTTCTTGGAGGCGGGGAGCAGGTTTTCCACCCGCTGTGGGAGCAGCGCACCCAGCGGGATCCGGAACGGGCAGCACGCCACATCGAGGTAGTTGTCGCCGCCGGTGGTGGGGTGCAGGTCAATGCGGTACATGCCGATGCCCACCGTGTCGGGATACTCCACGGCACCCTTGTCGCCCCGTAACGCGATGGACAGGTCCTGTTCGACGACCGTGTATTCGGCGCGGATACGCCGTGACTCGCGGATATACGGTGCCTGTGCCAGACCGTCGGCCGAGCCAGTGATATCGCCGCGCAGCCGCAGACCGGGGAAGCCGGTGCCGCCGTCGGGCCGTGGAGCCTCGGTCTGCAGCCAGTACAGGTACGCGAAGGACAGTTCGCGAGCGGCCGCGAGGTGCTGCGCGGCATCAGGTACGTCGTAGACTGGACCTGCCAGGTAATCGATCATCGGCCAGTTGACCAGCGTGATGTCGCTACTGTACGCGCCGTCGGTGAAGTTGCGCCGTGCCGCGATACGCCGGAACGTCCACAGGTTGCTGTCGCCGGCGCTGAGCCGCTGGTCCGCGACGACGGCCAGCGGGTCGTCGTCGGGATTCGGGGTGAAGCTGCGCTCGACGATCTCCTTGGTCCGTGGGTGAGGCGCGCTCAGGGAGAGCATCGGGCCGCCCCAGAAGTCCGGCTGGTAGGTGCGCCAGAAGTCGTATCGGACCGGTTTGTCGATCGTGTGATCGCCGTCCACATGGTCCAGCGCGAAGCAGACCGAGGCGGCTTGCATGTTCAAGGGCTGCGCCGTGCCCGGGGCGCTCGGCTCACCGGTCTCGGACTGCGCCTCGAAGCCGGTGACGTACTCGGTACCGGTGAGAGGTAGCAGCTCGCCGGTCTCCGTCGCGTCGAGAATGTACGGTGCGGCGATGGTGATCTCGTCGCCATCTCCGCAGTGCCCCACCGTCACGGCACAGACCCGGTCGCCGTCGGTCTCGGCGGACACCGGTCGGTACGGCTGCAGCACGCGCAACCGCCCGCTGCCCCGGTACGGCGCGAGCATTGCCTCGATGACCGCCACTGCCACCTGCGGCTCGTGGCAGAGCCGACTGACGTGTCCGGCCCCCGGGTTGAGGTGGCGCCAGGCCCGGGACCGCTCGGTCAGCGGGTAGTGCTGGCGGTAGTAGTCGCGGATTCCGTCCCGCAGTGCCCGGTAGCCGGCGGTCACACCGAACTGCTCCACCCAGCTGGGCTCGTCCGGTGGGACGGCCTGGCTCGTCAGCTGGCCACCCAGCCAGTCGTACTCCTCGGTGAGCACTACCCGCCGGCCGGCGCGCAGGGCGGCCAATGCCGCTGCCACTCCGCCGAGCCCTCCGCCGATGACGAGGATCTCCGTTTCCATCCACGTTCCTTTCACTGTGCGGGTGCGGGCGCCAGGGTGGCGCCGGTGACGAGTTCGCAGGGCAGCAGTAGCTGCGGGGTGTCCGCGGTGCCTTGGAGGAGGTCGGTCAGCAGCGCGATGGACTGTCGGCCCATCTCCTCTCTCGGGATCTTGAATCCGGTGAAGTCCACATCGGCAGGTACGGGCGTGGTCGGATCGCCGAGAGTCAGGACCGACAGGTCCTCCGGTACGGCCAGGCCGCGCCGACGCGCGGAAGCGACCAGATCCGCAGCGGTGGCGAAGTCTTCGACCAGGACTACCGTTGCGCGTGAGGCCAGCAACGCCGACAGCAACTCGTCGGGTTCGCGTCCGGGAGACAGCTCGTCGAGCGCGATGAGGACGCCGGGCCCCGGTGCCGCCTGGGTGGCCTGCAGAAAGCCTTTCCGACGGTCTGCGGAGGACTCCACGTCGGTGGGGAGTCCGAGGTATGCCACGCGACGGTGGCCGCGGGTCACCGCCAGCTCGACGAGGCGGCTGACGGCCGTCGCGTAATCGGCGCCCACGTGAGGCACCGGGCCTCCGGCGTCATCGCGCCGGCCAACTGCCACGAAGGGGTATCCGTCGGCGACCATCCGCCTCAGGTCGTCGCGGTCGAGCGACCGGCCGAGCAGCAGGCAGCCGTCCGCCAGCCGGAGCCGATTGTCGCCCTCGAAGACACGCCGCCGACCGCCCGTCACTGATGTGCTGGTGAGCAACAGCAGGTCGCAGCCGACCTGTTCGGCCGCGCCCTCGATACCGACCAGGAACGGGTGGTAGAAGTCGCTGGTGGCGCTGGGGAAGACCGCCTCATAGGTGAAGACGCCCAGTATGCGGTTGCGTTTGTCAGCCAGCCGTCGTGCCACTGGATCGGGCACGTACCCGGATTCCCGGATCACCTTCAACACGCGCTCGCGGGTCTCCTCGGGAATCCGGATATCCGCGTCGGCCCGACCGTTGAGCACCAGCGACACGGTCGGCTGACTCACCCCGGCCAGCTTGGCAATGTCCCGCTGCGTGATCCGCCGCGCAGGGCGACCAATTGTCACTTGAGCCTCCGCTAATACGAATTATCTCGCCTCGGGATCAGTGTGAACCCTGTGTTTCAAACACGTCAAGACTTGGGGGCGCTGATAATGCGAATTAGTAAGTCGGGCGTCAACAGCTTCCGTTGGCAGCAGCTGAGCCGGGGGCGGGCCAGAGCGCCGGAGTGTTCCGTGGATGTCTGATTCGTTCCCGGGATGTCGTGGAGGGCGAGGGTGATTTCGCGGGTGAGGGATCCACGCCCCGGTGGTGAAGAGGCGCTTGAGCGCGTCGTAGCGGCTGATGCCCCACTTGGTCACAACCGGAACGGAACCCGTGGACACTCTGGTCAGACCAGCGGATGACCCCTGCCCGCACCCGGCCAACGGCACCGAACGCCGCCCTGCACAGCCTCAGGAAACCACTTCAAACCGGACCGGTAAATCGAGGCTCAGGCGACCGGGAAGCCAGACGGTGTTCACCGCGTCGGGCAGGGCTGAGGTTCCCGGTCCGCGCTGTGCTCGGCGTGCAGATGCGAGATCCAGATCGCGTCCAGCTCATCCAGTTGGACGTGCCGTTGAAGCTGAGCCAGCGTCCCGCTGCCCGCGTCCATCCACACCCGTGTGTCGCCGCTGGACACCAGGTGGCCGGAGCAAGGGATTGTCCACGCTCGGACAAGGCGTCGCACACCCCGGGACGGTGAGACGGAGAAGCTCGGTGGTCATCCGGGGAGAACGCTTGATCCACAGGTGTTGACGACCTTGATACTGCACCGGCGACTGGTCCGCGACTACGAGGGCCGCCCGGCCCCCTCGGAGTCGCGATGAAGCTCTTGTCCTGCGGGTTCCGCTCGACGATCTCGATGCCGATCCCGTGTCTGTGGCCGTGGGCTTCGCCTCGGTCTTCGCCGGACGGTCGCCGGCGCGCGGGCAGGCGTCAGTCGGTGACGAGGTCGTCCGGGGCGGACCGGGCGAGTTCGGCCAGTGTGGCCAGCGCCTGGGAGAGAACGTCGGTCTGCGGGGAGGCAAGCCCCAGCCGGATCGCGTTGGGGGCCTGGTTATTGCCGACGGTGAACGCGGCGGCCGGCACCACTCCGATGCCGTGCCGGGCAGCGGCGGCGACGAAGGTGTCCGCGCGCCACGGGCGGGGCAGTTGCCACCAGCAGTGGTACGAGCGCGGGTCGCTCCGTACAGCGAAGCCGCCGAGGTGCCGGGCCGCGATCTCCTGTCGTACGGCGGCTTCCCGCTGCTTGGCCTGTACGAGCGCCTTCACGGTGCCGTCCTGCTGCCAGTGGTAGGCCGCCTCCAGTGCGAAGCGCATGGGGGTCCAGCCCCCCGAGCGCAGCGACGTGGCGATCTCGCCCACCAGGAAGCCGGGCGCCACCACGAACCCGAGGGTCAGGCCAGGGGCTATGCGCTTGGACAGGCTGTCGACGAGGACGGTCTGCTGGGGGGCCAGAGAGGCGAGCGGCGGCACTTCGTCGTCGGTCGGCGGCGGGGTCGAGGAGGACGACGCGACCATCGAGGCGGCCCTGCACCGCGAGGTATTCGAGGAGCTGGGCGGCAAGCTGCAACGTGCCGAGCTCGTCCACCTGATCACCGACGAGCTGGAGGGCGGCACCGGGGTTCAACACGGTCGCGGCGAGGCTGAGTTCGAGCCATGCGGCGTTGACCAGGAAGTGGCGGGATGGGAAGCGTCCGAAGCCGGTGGTCTTGCCGCACCGGATGTGGTCCTCGACGGTGGCATGCCCGCGGTGGCGGACTTCCAGGAACTGGGCGGAGCCGGCGCCGGCGAGCGGGGTGTCGGTGAGGAAGACCTGGTGCCGCAGGCCCTCGTCCTGGTCGAACAAGGAGAGCTGGGCTCCGGGGTGCGGGCGCTCGCGGCGCACGATGATGCGGGTGCCGTCCGGGTAGCCGGCAATGTCGACCGTGCCGGTCAGCTCGGCGACCGAGGCGCCGGCACGCAGTGTTCCGTCCTGGTCCAGGGCGGGGTGCCAGACCTGTTCGGGCAGGGCCCGGATCGCGCGGCGGACCGGTTCGGTGACCGCGTATCCGACCGAGAAGAAGGTGCGGATTCCTCGTATCCGCATGTCTCGGACGTGGGCGAGGAAGGCTTTCGCCGATCCGGCGCTGTCGGTGCGGACGAGGATGTCGGTGCCGTGCCGGTGGGTGTCGGGGATCTGCGCGAGAGCGTCGTCCAGCACCGCGATGTGATCGGCGGCGGTGTTGGCTCCGGCGTTGCCGGGCCGCAGCCGCCCGGACATGCCCTCGCCGGTGTTGGCCAGGAAACACACCAGAGGGTGGAATCCGAAGCCGCCTTTGTAGGTGGGTGCGGCTTGGTCCTTCTCGGAGTGGCAGGTCACCAGCGTGGCGTCGAGGTCCAGGACCAGGCCGGGCAGTTCCCGTCCGCCGGCTTTTGCCGCCGGTATTCCGCAGCGGGTCTCGGCGGCCTGCAGCCAGGCCACTTCCCGTGCCTGGGCGCGGGCCGCTCGCAGCCGAGCGAGTCCGGTCTCGTCGATGTCGGCGAGCAGCCGCCAGGCCGTCGGTGTCGAGGCGACCGGGCCGAACACCTTGCCCTGGTCCCGCAACACGGCCAGATCCGTGATGGATTCCCCGCCATCAGCCAGCATCACCGCGAGGTCGGTGGCGATCCGGCCCGGGTCGTGGCCAGTGCCGCGTGGCCGAAGTGGTCCCAACGCGGTGGAGTACGCGCTGGTCAGTTCGGTGGCATCGGCAAGATCAGCCAGCAACCGTGCCCCGGCGTGACCAACCACCCCGGCACCGTCAGCAGAGACATGGAGCTTGGGACGCGAACCGATACCCTGCACGCAGAAAGTGCCTTCCGCCTGGACCGACAGAACCCCTTGGCTCTGTTGATGACGAGGAACAGCGATTCGATTCTCGGGCAGTTCGGGAGGCGCGTACGCACTCCAGAGGGCCCGAATGTCGACGAGTCCGGACGGCACACTCCTGGATCCGCGTGACCTAATTCCCGTCTGCGCGTCCCCGCACCGAGGCAAGCTGAGGTCAAAGATGCTGGCTACGGGATCAGGTGGCCGGGTGGACCGACTCCGTTGCCGGCGCGGAGGTCTCCGTGGGCACTGCCTCCCGTACTCGTCGATACCGGGATCGGGACACCGAAGGCGCCTCCCAAACCCATCGAGAAGCGCCTTCACTGCTGCTCGATAAAGCCACGCCGGTCTTTTGACCGGGGTTCGCTTCCTGAGTCAGGCCGTCTTCGTCCAGGTCGATGTCTCAGCTCAGGCGGTAGCCGAGGAGGGCGAGGCCCGCGGCGGCGGCGCGGTGCTGGTAGGCGCGCAGTCCGGGGGCGCCGGGGGGTGCGGGTTTGCGGGCGTTGCGGTGCCAGTGACCGGTGAGTGCGGTGAGGAACGCGGTGGTGGCGTCGGGGTTGGTGGCGGTGGCGGGGTGGTCGCAAAGCAGGCGGGCGATGTCTGCGGGTGCGTGTCCGGCGAGGACGAGTTGCGGGGCGAGAGATGCGGCGTCGATGCAGGCCGGGCCGGTGGTGGCGTGTGCCCAGTCCACGAAGGTCACGCCGAGGTGGCGGTCGCGGACCATGTTGTCGGCCCGCAGGTCTCCGTGGACGATGCGGTTGCCGCGGGCAAGGGCGGGCCAGGCGGCTTCCAGTTCGGCGAGCTGGGGCAGGCGGTCACGGGCGGCGGGGGCGAGGTCTGCGGGCGGATCGCGGAGGAGTTCGTCCCAGCCGTGCAGGCCGGCCGCTGTCGAGGGTGTGGTGCTGACCGCCTTGGCGTACGGTGCCGGGGCGGGGCTGGAGGTGAGCTTGTCCAGGAGCGCCCATGTCTGCCCGGCGTCGCCTGAGGCGGGGGAGAGGTCGGGGTGCGGGCCGTCGAGGTGGGCGATGACGACGGCGGTCCAGTTGGCGGCGTGGTGGATGCCCAGCAGTTTTGGGGCCGGGGCGCCGGGAGGCAGCGCGTCCAGGACGGCGGCTTCGTGGACGTTGGCGGCGGTGAGCGGGTCGTCGTCGGGAGCTGCCTTGACGAAGGCCCGTCGCCCGTCGGCCAGACGGAGGGCGGCGGCCAGTTGGTGGCCGAAGCCGCCGCCGGGGGTGACGGTGTCGGTGACGGGTGCGCCGAGGGCGTCTTCGAGGCGGGCGCGCAGCGCCGTGGGGACGTCGGTCCATTGCAGACGGCCGCTGGTGGGCGGTACAGGCATCGGGGCAGCTTTCAGAGGTCCAGGGGACGGGTGACGGGGTGATGGGGGTGCGCGCCGAGCCGGACCGGGAGTCGGGGCTGAGGGGCGGGGTCCGCTCTCTCAGTGCTCCAGCTCGGCGCCGGGCGCTCGTCGCCGCATCACGCGCATTCGCCTGTGTCCTCTGAGCTTGATCTTTAAGGCTGCTGGTCGGCCCCGTCGCGTCTAGGCATTATCCGTTTTGCGCTGTTTCTTGCCGACTGGGTGGCGGGGTGCGGGTGTGGAGGTGCGGCCCTTGGGGCGGCCTGGGCCGGGGCGGGAGGCTTTTGGCGCGCGGGCTGGAGTGCCCACGGTCCGTCGGATGCGGGGATAGCCCCGTCGGACTCGGCCCGGGGTGAGCTGATCCGGTGTCAGGGGTTTCTCCCAGGGCCGCCGGAGGTCCTCGGCCAGAGGCCGGATGAGACGGAGTTGCGCGTAGGCGGCGAGGATCAGCCACACCCACCGGTCGGCCTGTTCGGGGGTGCGCAAGCGGGGTCGGGTCAGGCCGAGCGTCTGCTTGAAGAAGCGGAAAGTGTGCTCGATGTCGAACCTTCGAAGGAAGATCCGCCAGAGGCGGTCGACGTCGTGCGCGGTGGCGTCGGGGTCGCTGTGCCACAGCCATAGCGGCTTGGGGTCGCGATTGCCGGGCAGGTGCTCGACCGCCAGATGGACCAACGTTCCCTCGACGATGGGGAGTTCGCCTTCGTGGTCAGCCCAGGAGCCGCGCCGGTCCAGCCTGGGGTGCAGGCGGCCCCAGCAGCGGGCGAGGACTTGACCGAAGCGGTCGTGGACGCCGGCCGACTCCTGGACCGGCGCGGGATAGGTCGCGGCGTGGGCCAGGCGGAACTCCGCTCCATGCCGGGGCGGGCGCCCGGGGTTCGTCCCGCGGCGCTTGCCGGCTGGGGCGCGCATCACCCGGTCGGCGCGGATGCGTCCCAGTAGCCGCACCGGCTCCTCGCGCAGCAGCCAGGTCAGACGAACCAGGTCGTAGCCGGAGTCCAGGACGAACAGCACCGGCAAGTCCCCCGGGCGCCACTGCCCGGCCCGCTCCAGGCGGGCGACAAGGTCGCGGATCTGGGCGGCGGTGACCTCGGTGGGATCGTCCTCGGGCCCCAACCGCACCGCGTCCAGCGGCCCGGTCCACGAGGAGCGGCCCCCACCCAGGGCCGCCGCGACCTGGTAGGGCCAGCCCGGGATGGTCTGACGCACCCCGTCGCACCGGCACGGACGGTGGCAGTGCAGCCGCTCGGGCGAGCACTCGGCATCCGGACGCGGCCACGGCGTGACATCCAACGCGATCGACAGCTGCCCGTCCGTCCCGCGCGGCAGCCGCAGACCGGCCAGCGCCATCCGAAGCCGGGACACGTTGATGTGTCCCTGGGTCAGCGCGTCGTACATCGCTCCGTGCCCGCGCCGATGCACCCCCGACAGCGAGAGTTCCGGCAGGGACGTCACCGGCCCGTCTGCGCACAGCACCGCATCCATGAGCTCGAACAGAGCATCCGCCCGCAACGTCAGGCACTCGTACAGCTCACGGCGAAACCGGGACAACCTGGCCAGGGCCTCGACGCGCACGGCGCCGTCTTGCAGACTGTCCATCACGGCCTTTGGTTGATCAACGTGTCTCTTGGCGGAAACATATGATCAAGCAGAGGCCGCTCAGCTGTCAGGCGAACGACAAACCCCACCAAGAAATGATCTTGGTGGGGTTTAAAGCCAAGCTGAGTGCAGAAGTGCAATAAGGGGCGCCCGTGGGGGGCGCCCCTTCACTGTAGTGCGGCGGGTGGGTCACGCGCTGTCGGTTGGGGGCAGGTGGTTGAGCAGGGACGGCCCGATGCTGGCGGGTTCGGGCAGGAGGTGATCGGCCCCGGCGGCGTGCAGGGCGGCGGGAGGGTGCCAGCCCCAGACCGCTCCGAGTGCGACGACGCCGGCGGCGCGGGCCGCGGTCATGTCGGTGGGGCTGTCCCCTACGAACACCGCGCGTTCCGGTGGGATGTCGAGCCGGCTCAGGGCGAGATGCAGTCCGTCGGGAGCCGGTTTGGGCGGCGCGTCCTGCCGTGTGACGACGACCTCCAGCAGTTTGGTCAGGGCTGGTGGCAGCAGCCACCGCAGCCGGTCGGGGTCCTGGACCGTGACGACGCCGACGGCCGTGCCCTGCGCGCGCAGGGCCAGCAGCCCGGCGAGAATCCCGGGGAACGGTTCGACGGGGAGGGTTGACGCCGCGCCGTCCCACCACCGGTCGCAGGCGTCGTCGGGATCGGCGACGTCCAGGAGTGCCAGGACCTCGCAGCGGGGGCGGCGCAGGGCAGCAGGCGGAAGGTCATCCGGCATCACCCGGCGGCCGAGAGCACAGGTGGCGACCGCCGCGAGGGTGGAGCGCACTGCGGCGGCACTGTCCAGCAGCACTCCGTCCAGGTCGAACAGCGCCGCTTGGCGGGGCCCGGTCACCGGGCACCGTCCGGATCTTGGACCAGGGCGCGCAGGACGATGTGGTGGTCGGCGAGCAGGGTGGCGGCGCCCGCGTCGCGGTCCAGGACGCACAGGGCCGTGCCGACCCGCGCGCCGCCCATCCGCAGCAGGCGGGCACTGCGCAGGAGACTTGTGCCGCTGCGGGCGGTGTCGTCCAGCAGGACCGTTTGCCGGCCGCTCAGCTCGGCGCCCTCGATCTGCTGCCACGTGCCGTGTTCCTTGGGAGAGGGGCGAAGGAAGGCGGCGGGCAGACCGGTGTGCAGGGACACCGCCGTGACCAGCGGGATGCCGGCCAGCGCGGGACCCGCCAGGACCTCGGTGCCAGCGGGCAGCAGGCTGGCGAGCGCGGCTGCGGTCTCCGCCAGCAGCTCCGGGTCACCGGCCAGCCGGTACGGGTCGAAGTAGGTGTCCAGGGTGCCGCCTTCCGGCAGCCGGTAGGGGCCGGGCCGGTAGGCGACGCCCGCGATCTTCTCCGCGAAGGTGACGGCGGGCAACGTCATCGCTTGCACCGCCCGGCATCGAGGGCCTTGAGATCCGCTTCGAGCGCCGCGGCGTCGGGCAGTTCCCGCAGGAAGCCCAGCGGCCGGATGGGGCTCTCGGTCAGCCATCCCCCGGCCCGCAGGAACGCACCCAGACGGCACGCGGTGGGCCCGAGCAGCCGCACGGGAAGGGAACGGATCGTGGTGGCGTAGTACAGGGCGGCGGTGAGTTCGTGCAGCGTGCCGACCCCTCCGCCCATCGCGACGACCAGGTCGGCGTCGTCGAGATAGGCATGCAGCCGGGCGCCGATGGTCGGGGCGTACACGGTGGCGGTGACGTGGGGGTTGAGCGCTCCCCAGTCGGGGCGGCCGGCCAGCGTGATCGCGGTGACCGGTACTCCGTGGGGTGCGGCGCCGCGCGCGGCGGCCTCCATCAGTCCGTTGTAGCCGCCGTGCCGCAGGGCGTACCCGGCGCGGGCCAGTGCGGCGCCGGCAGCCTCCGCCAGCGGTTCCTCGCCGTCCGGCGGTACGACTCCGGCGAACAGGGCCGCGGTGAGGTCGGTGCTGTTCATACGAGTCCTTCCTCGTGCTGCTGGTAGGAGCGGTATGCGGAGATCTCGTCGGTCAGCGAGCCGGCGGCGTGCGGGGCGATCCGCTGCGCAAGGCGCACGATGCGGTCCAGTGCTTCATCGGCCTGCGCCACGGTGGGGACCGGCGGACTGGTCAGCGCCTGCGTCAGCTGGGCCAGACACTCCCGGCCGGTGGCGGTGCGGCCGACTTCGTCGGGCAGGTGGTACCAGCCGTGATGCCGGGAGTGCGGCACCAGCGCGGTGCGGATCACGTCCCGGCAGGTGGCGTTCAGGTCGTGCAGGAGGCCGTAGGCGATGTAGTGCTGGCCCCTGGCCAGGCGTTTGCGGAGCATCGCGTGCAGGACCATCGCCTGGACGAGGAGACTGCCGCAGTCCGCGGGTGCCTGTGCCGCGCGGGCGAGTTCCTGCGCCGTGCGCTGCCGGGTGCCGGCATCGGCGAGGCTGTCGGCGCCGGGGCCCTGCCACAGCAGGCGGGGGCCGATCCTGCGGCGCAGCGCCCCGACCGTGCTGGTCGGGCACAGGTACAGGTCGAGCTGGAGCAGGTGGCCGTCGTGCGGCAGCAGGTAGACGAACCCGGCGCCGCCGAGATCGCCGACGATGGTGTCCCGCCATCCGGGCAGCAGCGTGCCGAAGGTGGTGGACATCAGCGCGTCCAGGCTGTTCATCAGGTCGGGCAGTCGGCTGTCGTGGACGGCGACGACCAGGTCGACGTCGGAGAGCCGGTCCGCGGTGCCGGTGGCCAGCGAGCCGCGGACCAGGAGGTGGGTCACGGCCGTGGTGGCGGACAGGGCCTGGACCAGGTCGCCCAGGACGGCGAGTTGCGCCGGCCGGTGGGCGTGCGCGAGTTCCTCGATCGCGGGCAGCTCGCGCGGCGGGGATGCCGAGGTGGACATCAGTGTCCTGCCTTTCGGATGAAGAGGATCGGGGCTGGGGTCAGGGGCGGTCGAGCAGGTGCGCCTTCGCCTGGCGCCACCGGTGCGCATCGCTGTCCGCGCCGCGGCCCGTGTGGAGTTCGGCGATCAGGTCGTAGGCCCCGCCCTCCGGCAGGGCGTAGCTGTAGAAAGCGCGCAGCAGGGTCTGTTCCGCCGCGTCGGTGAAGCCGAGTTCGGCAAGCTGCCCGGCCCCGGACAGCAGTGCGGCCCGGTTCGCCCCGGTCATCTCCGGCAGGTCCGCCGCGTCCCCGTCACGCAGGCAGGGGCGGGCGGCCAGGGCCTGGTAGGCGTCGTTGGCGTACACGTCGGCGATCAGGTGGAGCCGGTCCGGGCCGGTCGTGTTGCATACGCCGTGTGCCTGCGAGGGCGTCAGCCGCCACAATGCGCCGGCTGCCATGTGGACCCTGGTCCCTGCGGTGACCAGAACTGCCGAAGGATTGGTGACGAGCGGGATGTGCAGACGGTGCCTGCCCATGTCTCGCAGTTCCGCGTAGTCGCGGTGCTCCCACAGGTAGGAGTGCGGTTCCAGGCGGGCCAGGCGCACGTACATGAAGTCCAGTCCCAGCCCGTCGAGGAACCGCGTGGTGGCGGGCATGGCCTCCAGTAAGGAGGTGGGCCGGGGGCGGCCGTCGCCGATCACGACGTCGTGGGGGTCACCGGAGTGGTTCAGCAGCGACGTGGTCCACCAGCCGCCCGACTGGTACTCGCCGTACGCGACGACGCCGCGGGCGGGCGCTGCCAGCGCCTCGGCCCGCATCTGCTCGACCGTCAGCTCGTCCAGGTCGGCCAGCCGGGCGACCTGGGCAAGGACGTCCGCCCGCCCGGGGCCGGCCTGCGCCACCGGGGTGGCTGCGGGGAGTATGGTCACCATCGGAATCCTCCTGACATCTTGTCGGACGCTGCCCTGCAGGGCAGCCGTGCAAGGACACCGCAGGCACGAACCGCCTCACAGACCGCTGGCGTTGCCGCCCGTTGCAGGCCGTTGCCGTTCACCTCCGGCGGCCTTCCCCCGCCCGCCGGAAGCCGGGAAACTGGTGGCGCCCGCGCCCGCGAAAAGGGATGGCCGTGACCACTGACGCCGCCGAACGCCACCCGCTTGCCTACCTCCTGGCCGTACGCGGCCAGAAGGCGCAGGCGTACCTGCTCCGGGTCGCCGAGCAGCACCAGCGCATGGGATACGGGCAGATGGCGTACCGCCGGGAGAAGGCATCCCGCTGGATCAGGGGGGACTACGCGCCCAACTACCGCACCCAGCTCGCCATGGCCGCGCTCGAAGGCATCCCGCCCGAGGCGATCCACGCCCACGGCTGGCCGGGCTGGCTCCTGTTGGCCCTGCCGGACCACACCCTCTTCACCCTCCCGTGGACGACCACGGGGGTGGTGCAGGCACTGGAGATCACAGGAGGTCCGGTGGACCGCAGGAAGTTTCTGATCACCACATCCGTCACCCTGGGCACCACCGTGGCGCAATGGTCCGCCGCCGCCCCCGCAGGAGCGGCCCCCACCACGGGCTGCCGGATCGGTGACGACGTCCCCGACCTCTTCGAACGCCGCCTTGAGGGCCTGCGCCGGCTCGACGACACCGTCGGCTCCGGCGACGTCTACGACGCGGCCCGCGCCGAACTCCGCCTGATCACCGCCACCCTCAAGAACGCCTCCTTCGGCGAAGGCGTCGAGCGCCGCCTGTTCGCCGCGGCGGCCGAAGCCTCCCGCTCCGCGGGCTGGACGGCCTACGACAGCGGGAAGACCGCCGCCGCCGAACGCCACTACGTCACCGCCCTGCGCGCCGCCGCCAGCGCCGACGACCCCGTGGTCGGAGCGAACACTCTCGCCTTCTGGGCCATCCAGCACTACTCCACCGGCAATCCCCGCGGCGCGGTCGACCTCATCGAGGCCGCCCTGTCAAAAGCACCAAGGACCGGCTCGCCCCGCCTGACCTCCATGCTCCACGCCCGCGCCTGCCGGGCCCACGCCCATGCCGGCGATGCCCGGGCCGCCGACCGGGCCGCCAACGCCGCCCTGGACGCCTACGAGCACGCCGGACCCATCGAGGACGATCTCTCCTGCGTCTACTGGTACAACCTCGGCGAGACCCACCAGCTCATCGGCAGCTCCGCCCTCAACCTGGGCAACCCCAAACGGGCCCTCGCCCACTTCCTGGAAGCCTCCACCGTCCACACCAACCAGGAGGCATACAACGGCGACGCCTTCCCCCGCGGCCACGCCATCTACCTCGCCCGGCTCGCCGAGGCCCATCTCGGTCTCGGCGATGTCGATGCCGCCGTGGCCACCGCCCACGACGCCGTCGACCGGATGGGAGGCATCACCTCCGCCCGCAGCACCCACACCCTGGAAGACCTGCGCAGCAAACTCGCCCGCCGCCGCGGGATACCCGCCGTCGCCGAATTCCTGGACTACACCAACACCGAGTGATCGCCCAACGGCCGGCCGCCAGGCACCCCTCCGGCCATGCTCAACCGTTCTCAAAGGCCATGCGGGGTTGTCCGATTGCGGGAGCGGCTGTCTACAACAACCTCGAATGCCCAGTGGTCTTCGGCGCCCGACGGCGGCAGGCTGCCGGGCGTGGCGAGCATCGGAGCGATCCGCGGCAACCTCATGACCATCCCGCTTCGCGCCTGCTCAGGACGCGCTGCGCTTCTTCGTGGTGGTCTTCTTCGCCGTGCGCTTCTTCGTGGCTGTGGTCTTCTTCGCGGTGGTCTTCCTGGCCGGGGCGGCCTTCTTCTTGGCCGCGGTCTTCTTGCGGGGCTGCATCGTGTGCACAGTGGCGTCCTGGCCGCCGTGCTCGCCGCGCGATTCCTTGGCTGCCTTGACTGAGGCGTTCAGGGCCGCCATAAGGTCGACGACCTTCCCGGATTCCCGTTCCTCGCCCTCGGCCGGCTCCGGGAGCTCCGTGCCTTCCGCCTTCGCCTCGATCAGTTCCTCCAGGGCGTCGCGGTACTCGTCCCGGAAGCCGGAGATGTCGTCGAGGGCCATGGTGTCGGTGAGCTGGACGGCCCGCTCGATCTCGTCGTCGTCCAGGTCGACGTCCTTCGGCTTGAGGGACTCGGGGCTGCGGATCTCGTCGGGCCATCGCATCGCGTGCAGCACGATCGCGTCCTCGCGCACCCGGAGCAGCCCGAGCCTTTCGCGGTTGTGCCACGCGAATTTGGCGACGGCGACCTTGTCGGACCGCTCCAGCGCCTTGCGGAGCAACGTGTAGGGCTTGGCTGCGACTTGTCCGTCGATCGCGAGGTAGTAGCTGTCGCTGATCCGGATCGGGTCGATGCTGTCGGCATCGACGAACGCCACAATCTCGATCGCCTTCGCGGTCGGCAGCGGCATCTCGTCGAGCTCTTCATCGGTGACCGCGACGAGTTGGTCCTTGGCGACCTCGTAGCCCTTGCCGATCTCCTCCTGCGGCACGACCTCGTCCTCGATCTCACAGACCTTGCGGGTTCGGACCCGGCCCATGTCCTCCAGATGGACCTGGTGGAAATGAACCGAGCGGTCTTCGGTCGCGCTGACGACCTTGATCGGGATGGTAACCAGGCCAAAAGAAATGGCTCCGGTCCACAAGGGCCGCGGCATACGTACCTCCAGAACCCCCTGATCGCACTGCGCCGGGAAACGGTCGGAGCACCGGGGAAAGGCAGGAGTCGGGGGCGCGACCGGCCGCCAATACGATCCTTGCCTGAGGCGGACGTGATCGCATACGGAGCGGCCGGCTGCCTGGATCGGGTAGCCACCCGTGGCCGCCGGCAGCTGAGGCAGATGCCGGGTACGCCCAGCGGAACGGTACGAGTAGCGATGACAACCGGGCTTGGTCAGTCCGGCGGCCACGACTTCAGCACGCGCCCGTCGGCCGCTTCGTCGGCGAGGGTGACCCGGGCACCGTTTACGCTGCCGCGCTCGCCGATCCATCGCAGGTACTTCCGTTCGGCGGTTGGTAGGTCGGGCCACCAGCCGCGCATGATGGTCCGGGCTCCGATCGCCAGGGTCAGTCGATAGCGATCCATGATCGCTACACCCCGTCAGCGGCAGTCGTCAGGGTGACGCCCGCCGTTCGGGCCGCCTCCCGCAGCACGGCGAGCGGCTCCGCGAGGGGCGCCTGCGGGCCGCCGCGCGGGGTGGTGGCGACGAGGCAGGGAACGCAGCGGTCCACCCAGCGCCGGCCGTGCTCGGGCACTTCGACGACCCCGGCCACGGTCGACGGCCGGCCACAGCGCACGCATGGATGCCTGCCATGGAGACGCTGGATGCCTGCGCTCCCGCACGGCGTCCATGGCGGGGCGGGATCCAGGTCCGACGGGTCGATGGCGAGGGATCGCAGCAGGTCAGCGTTGATCATGCTGTCCTCCTCGTCCGCTCAGTCCCACGGCGTAGAGTAGAACACATATACGATTTGCCGCCCGATCTGCCGCGTCTCCGCACCCTAGAAGTTACGTGGAATCAGCCGGGGTGATCATGTCCCTCGGTGCCCACGGACCGAGGGAAAGCGTGAGGATGACCCCGATAGAGAAGTGGCCGGTCTTTCGCCGTGGCTTCGTTCACTTTCAGCAGCAGCGTTTGTCCGGCACTTTGGTGTCCTGTCTCAACCAAGCCAGTCGATCCCGAGTTGCTGACCAGTGCGGACAAACTTCGTTGAGACGGGCGCCTTGGAACGGAGCCGCTCTCTCAAGGACGCCGACCTGCAGCGACTGGATTCGATGAGACGGATCGGCGGACAACTCGGTTCGTCGAGACAGGACATTTGGTGTCCTTTGTCATCCAACCGAGTCGTTTGACATCGAACCCAGTCGTTCCGACTTCTCTAACAGGGGTATGTACGGTCGACGGTGGATCTTGAACGCGCCAGTCGAGCACGCCCCCTTCCTGCGCATGCCCCGTCTTGCCAGCGCAACGGCCAGCCCTCGTTGGTGCGCTGGGCAACGACTGCCCGTTCGCCGAGCTCTACGAGCGCCGGGTCACGTCTGCCTTCGCAGGCATCGGCCACAACTGGGTCGCGGCGGTGCCGGATGTCGGCGACGCCAATGGGGTCCACTTTCCACGGGTCGGCGAGGAAGCGTACGCGGCTGGTCTGATCCGCCGCCGCACCATCCGCTCCGCCGTGTGCGAGCTGATGGACGCGCTTCCCTTTGTCGACTTCGCCGCAGCCGGCCCTGGACGCAGGGCAAAGGGCAGCTCGGAGGGGGTACGGCCGTGCCTCACCCGGCCGGTGACGCCGTCGCGACACCGCACGACGAGCCCGGGCGAGGGAGGGGAGCTACGCGGTGACTGCGTCCGTGGCCGTGGTGTCGTCGTCGAAGGTCATCTCCGGTGCGGGCCGGCGGAAGCCCTTGGTCAGGACGGCCAGGTAGACGACGCCGATCGCCAGCCAGACGCCGCCGATCTGGAGTGCGACGTCACCGAGCTTCGTGAGCAGGTAGAGGGAAACGCCGGCGCCGATGGCCGGCATCACCAGGAACGAGAAGAGGTTGGGGGTGCGGCCGTGTCTGCGCTCGCGGACCAGGTGGGCGATCACACAGACGTTCACCAGGGCGAAGCCGAGGAAGGCGCCGAAGTTGATGAACGAGGTGGCTGTGGTCAGGTCGAGTTTCATGGCGATGACACCGGCGGCCGCGGTCAGCAGCAGGTTCAAGACGGGCGTGCCGGTCTTCTTCGACAGGTTGCCGAAGACGGCCTTGGGCAGTGCGCCGTCGCGTCCCATGACGTACATGAGGCGGGCGGCGGAGGCTTGCAGGGCGATACAGGAGGCGATGGATCCGGCGATGGTGACGAAGTTGATGATCTCGGCGTACGTTTTGCCGCCGACCTGCACCTTCAGGTGGTAGGCGGCCGCGTCGACGTCGGCGAACTTCGCGCCGGGGTGGACCAGTTGCATCACGAAGGACAGCACGATGAAGATCGCTCCGGCGGCGATGACGCAGCCGATGATGCCGCGGCCGATCGTCCTCGCCCCGCCCCTGGCCTCCTCACCGAGCGTGGAGACGGCGTCGAAGCCGAGGAAGGAGTACGCGGCGATGGCTGCGGCCGCCGTGACCGCGCCGATCGACGTGCCGGAGTTCCACACGGCGTCCGTGGCAGGGGCGGACGAGCCGTGCTTGCCGAGGAAGACGACACACAGGGTGGCGAAGAGGACCAGCGACCCCAGAGCGATGAACATCAGGACCTTGTTGACGCGGTCCGCGAGCTTCATGCCGAAGACGTTGATGGCGGTGGTGATGCCTACCGAGACGATCAGCCAGACCCACTTGGGTATGTCAGGGAACTGGGCGTTGAAGTAGATCGCCGTGATCAGCCAGCCGACCATCGGGATGAAGAAGTAGTCGAGCAGCATCGCCCAGCCGGACAGGAAACCGATGCGGCTGTCGAGCATCTTGCGGGCGTAGGTGTAGACCGATCCCGCGCCGGGCACGGCGCGCGCCATCTTCGCGTAACTCAGCCCGGTGAGCAGCATCGCGAGGGTGGCGATGGCGAACGCGGTCGGGGCCGCGCCGCCGCTGGTGGCGGCGACCACGCCGAAGATCGTGACGACGATGCCGGGGGAGATGTAGGCCAGGCCGAACAGGACGACGGAGAGGAGGCTCAGGTCGCCCTTCAGTCTCATGGTGTTTCCTGTGGTCTCGCTGTTCATCGTGGCGGCTCCTCGGTGGTGTGGGCGGGGTTCCAGGTGGCGGGGTCGATGCGGCCCCCGTACAGCGGGAGTTCGAGGGCTGGGTCGCCGGGGCGGAACTGGTCCCAGATCCGGTTGAGACCGGCGGTGCCGTAGCGGCGGACGTTGCTGACCTCGTCGAGGTCGATCACGTCGGTGAGGGTGGAGTCTCCGGCATCGACGGTTTCGGCGCGCACCGTGCCCTGTGGATCGATGACGAGGCTGCGGCCGATCCCGGATGGGGCGGCGGAGTTGACGCTGGCAACGAAGACCTGATTGGTGATGGCGTTGGCGCGGCTGAGGACGACTTCCTGCGCGCGGTCGCTCGTCGACGTGCGGACCACGTTGACGATCAGCTCGGCGCCCATCCAGGCCAGATGGCGGGAGATCTCCGGGAACCAGGTGTCGTAGCAGATGGACAGTCCGATGCGGCCGACCCCGGCGAGGTCGACGACCTCGAACCGGTTGCCGGGTGTGGTCGTCTCGTACGGGCGCCACGGGCAGATCTTGCGGTACGCGGCGAGGCGCTCACCTCGTGGTGAATAGACCGGTGTCGTGTTGTGGACGCGGTCGCCGGTGCCTCGCTCGTAGACGCTGCCGGGTACCAGCCAGATGCCCAGATCCCCCGCGAGCTCGGCGAAGGCCGCATCGCGTTTGCCGTCGAGCGGCTCGGCGGCCTTCTCCGGGGCGGCCGGGACGCCGGGGGCGCTCTCGCCTAGGTGCAGTTCGGGGTAGACGACGAGGGCGCCGGGTGCGCGCAGTTTCACGCGCCGCTCCACGTCGGCGGCAAAGCCTGCGAGGTCGTCGGCCGGGCGGCCGGGCGCCTGGGCGAGGATCAGGGGCAGGGGGCGGGCCATGCGGGAACACCAGCCAATCGAAGGGAGGGTTCTACGAGGAGAAACCGACGGAGATTCGGGCGCCGCCGGCCAGAGATTCTGGAGGGCGGGGCCGAGGGTGGGACAAGAATGCAGCCAGTCAGCCATAGCTTCAAATACTTGTGAGGGTTGACTATCATGCCTTCGAGGCATGAGGGTGTCATGCCTCCTCCGTCTCCCGAGGGGCCACCGCCATGGAACTCCGAGTGCTGCGCTACTTCCTGTCCATCGTGGAGACCGGTTCCGTCACCAAGGCTGCCGAGGTGGTCCGCGTCGCCCAGCCCTCGCTGTCGCGTCAACTGCGCGGCCTGGAAGGGTCCTTGGGGATGACGCTCTTCGACCGCGGCGGCAAGCAGATGGTCCTGACGGCGGCCGGCCGGCGCTTCCTTCCCCTGGCCCGCGACCTGGTCGCCCGTGCGGATGCCGCCGAGGCCGCAGTCGGTGCGCTGGCTGCCGGTCGTGCCATGCGGATCACCGTGGCGGCGCCGCCCACCACCATCACCGACGTGATCGCGCCGTTCCTGGCCACCTGGGGGCCGGAGGATCCGCTCGTCACCGTGCAGGCGGAGAGTCCGGCACGTGCGTACCAGGCCCTTGCGTGGGGCGCCGATGTAGCCATCTCCTCGGCACCTCCGAGGCGCCGTTTCGCCGGGCTCCCGGTGGCCCGCCTGCCGCTGTGGGCCTACGTCCGTGCCGACCATGCCTGGGCGGACCGGGGCCGCGTCACCATCAGGGAACTTGCCGCGGAGCCCCTCATCGTCCTCACCCCGGCGCACGGCACCCGCCGCATCCTGGACCATGCCGTGCAGGATGCGGACGCCTCGTACGACATCGTGCTCGAATGCGACACCCCGCACGTCGCACAGGCCATGGCGGCTTCGGGCCATGGTGTCGCGGTGGTCTCCGACGATCCCCGCTTCGACCTGCACCCGCTGCTGATCCTCGACAGCACGGGCGAACCGCTGCAGATCCACCTGCACGCGGCGTGGGACGCCGGCCACTACGCGCTGCACAGCATCGAGGCATTCGCGGCCGGGCTGTCATGTTTTTGTGTCGAGCGGTACGGGCCACAGGTCGCCGCCCGCCTGTGAACTGCAGCGACGACTCCAGACCACGGCCCTCACCACAACGCGAGGCGTGACCGCACGCCGACCCGACGGCCGACAGGCCAAGGAGAGCTGGAGGTATGCCTGGCGAGCAGCCTGACCAGACCGGGCAGGCATTGGACGGCGGCACCGGTGCGCCCCACCATGCAGCGATATTCCGCATCAGTTGCCAGCCCGAGAGGACCTCGGACCATGCCAAGACCGTTCCATGCCCGGCGGCTACGCCGTGCCGCCGCCACTGCCGCCGTGCTCGCGGGGCTGTTCGCCGTCCCGCTGCCGACGATGGCGGCGCCCGCAACCGCACCCGTACCGGGTGATCCGCTCACCGGAAGCGGTGCGGTGAACCGGACCGAACTCACCGCCGGCCAACTCACCGGGGGCAGCGCCGAGGACACCGTGCCCGACAGCGCTTTCGCCCTGCCGGCGCAAGCGGCGCCACCCACCCACAGCTTCGAAGGCACCCTCACCCTCGACGGGCTCTCCACCGCCGGCGGTTTCCGCGCACTGAAGGACCCGAACGGATACGGAGACACGGCGGCAACCCGACACCTGCCGCCGATCGACGTCGCCCTCGTGCAGAACGGCAGCCACCTCGTCCCGGCGAAGCGCGGGCTGCAGTACACGGGGAACCCGGCGTGGAACCTGGCGGTGGGACCCGGCCGCGCGTGGAACGAGGACGGCGACGGCGAACGCACCCGTGCCTCCCTGCCGTTCGCGCTCGTCGAGCGCAACGCCAACTGCGTGCACAACGGCGCCCTGACGTTCCTCTTCGACGCCACATCGATCTCCGAGGTCCGCTACCAGATCACCACGGAGACCTGCGAGTACTTCCAGTTCGACATGTGGGGCCAGGTAACGGCCGACTACCGGCCCGGACCCGTCGACGGCGCCGAGAACCGGCGCGACGCGTACGCCGCCGAGGTCGGGGACCGGCTTCCGGCCAAGCCCATCTCGGCGCTGGCCACCGACTACCCGGACAGTGGGGTGGACGTGACGAAGTTCGGCTCCGGCATCACGCCGTCCGCGCTGAGCACCTTCGGCTTCTACTTCGGCGGAGTCCACTACGTGGGCAACTGTCGCACGCGGCAAGGGGAGTACCCGTTCTGCGGCCAGATGCTGCTGCCCTCGTACTCGACCGCGAAGTCGGCGTTCGCGGGAACAGCCATGCTGCGTCTGGCGCAGCGCTACAGCCCGGCCGTGGCCCAGGAGAAACTCTCCAACCGCATCCCCGAGACCGCCGGCAACACTGCCTGGAGCGGCGTCACACTCGACCACACCCTCGACATGGCCACCGGGAACTACACCTCGCCCGGCTACGAGACCGACGAATCGCGCCGCACCATGGCGGACTTCTTCGCAGCCGAGCCCTACGCCGACAAGATGCGACTCGCCCTGTCCTTCCCACGTAAGGCCAGCCCCGGCAGCAAGTGGGTCTACCACACCTCGGACACCTTCCTCGCCACCCGCGCAATGAACAACTACCTGCGGGACAAGGCCGGTTCGGACGCCGACATCTTCGACATGCTCCGCGACGACGTGCTCGAACCCATCGGCGTCGGGCCCGACTCCCTCGTCTCCTCCCGCACCGACAACAGCCCCGGCGGGGTGCCCTTCGGCGGCTACGGCATGTTCTGGACGCAGGACTCCATCGCCCGGTTCGCGAAGTTTCTCAACAACGACCACGGCGCCGTCAACGGCACGCAGATACTCGACCCGACACTGCTCGCGGCCACCATGCAACGCACACCGGAGGCCCCGGGCATGACCACCACCGGCACCAAGCCCATGAAGTACCAGAACGGCTTCTGGGGCCAGGAGTTCACCTCCGCCGACAACCCCGCCTACACCAGCCCCTTCTACGTACCCTTCATGTCGGGATACGGCGGCATCACCGTCGCGATGATGCCGAACGGCGCCACCTACTACTACTTCAGCGACAACAACGAGTTCAGTTGGAACGCCGCCGTCGTCGAAGCCGACAAGCTGGCGCCCATGCCCGGAGCGGCAGTTACTGCGAGGTAGACCCCATCGAACGCACCCTTGTCGGCCTGGGATGCGCTTCGCCTGACGATGACCGTTGCCGGGGTGTCCCACCCGAACCCTTCCAGGCTCGATAGGAGACTCCGGCCAGCCGACAGGCGCTGAGGGGTGGACAGTTCAGCCTCCTTCGTGTGGTCACGCTCCTGCCCGTCGGGTGCTACAACCGACGGGCAGGAGCGTGCCTGGGTGCGTCACCGGGGCGGGATCGCGATCAAGCAATGACGCACCCAGGCTCAACTGATAGCTCCCACGCAAGGGGCCCATCAGAATCTGCGACCGCTGCTGGCGAAGACCTATTCAGCCGCGCCATCCGGTCGACCCATGAGGCGGAAGCCTCGCCTGCTAGCGGAGCCGTGACCAGCGCTAATTGCCGTGCAAGCATCCTCATATACGGCCTTCACTCTCAACCGCTGTCGGGCATCTCCTGAGTGAATGGCCAGCCTCCCCCTTGACATCCAACTCAGTCGCCCCAGGTCAGCCCACTCCACCCGACTAACTTCGATGGGTGCAGATCTTGTGAGGGTGCTTCGTTGGGGTGATTCGCAGAGGTTCGGGATGTGCCGGTGTGGGGCGGTCTCTAACGTCGGCGAGGTGAGCCGGCCGTGGGTGCGGGCACCGGGTGAGGCGGGGTGGTGTGGTGCCGTCGTTGATGGCCGCGTTGGATGCCAGAGAGAGTGAATGCCGGGCCAGGGTCGCGGAGTTGCGCAAGCAGATCGCAGAGCTTTCCGAAGCGGTGTCCCAGGCGGAAGCTGAACTGTCCCGGTTGCAGATCACGCGGGAGACGGTGAAGCAGGTGCTGGCCGACGGTCCGGTGGCCACACGTGATGTCTCCGTGCCGGCGGCGTCCGGGCCGGTCGATGTTGCCGCGGCGCTGCTGGCCGCCGAGGCCGCGGGCGATGTGACGGTGATGTCGCCGGACTACCAGCGGATCACCGCGCTGTTCGCGACGTCGGGGTCGGCGTGGCGGTGCAAGGACGTGTGCGTGGAGCTGGGGCTTCAGACCGAGGCCCGTCACGTGGAGGGCATGCGCTCGAAGCTGAAGCGCCTGGTGGAGCGGGGGATCCTGGCCGAGACTGCGCCGGGGCTGTTCAGGGTGGACGGACGGGAGTTGGGCTGGTGAGCGCCGCCCTGGAGACCGGCGGTCCGGCGGTGGCCGAGACCGCGTTCGCCGCCGCCCGCGGCCTGTTCGAGCAGGTCGCCAAGGATCTGACGTCGCCGGACGCCGCCGCGTTGACGCATTCAGGGCTGGAAGACCTGCTCGCGGCGCGCATGCGCGAGGTGACCCGGCAGCTGTTCCAGGACCATCTGGATCTGCGCGCGGTGCGCGAGCGGCGGGCCGGGCAGGTGGTCGATGAGACCGGGGTTGAACGCACCCGGATCGAGCGGGGCCGACGCCGGATCCTGGCCACGGTGTTCGGGAAGGTCACCGCGACCCGGATCGCCTACCGGGCCACCGGCTCGGCGGATCTGCACCTGGCCGACGCCGCGCTGAACATGCCGGCCGGGATGCACAGCCATGGGCTGGCCAGGCTCGCCGCCACCGAGTCCGCCCGCGGCTCCTTCGCCGAGGCGGTCGACCGCGTCAACGCGCTGACCGGCGCCGGGGTCGGCCACAGGCAGGTCCAGGAGCTCGCCGTGGCCGCCGCGGCCGGCATCGACGCTTTCTACCAGGCCCTGGTGCCCGAGCCGTGCACCGACGCCACGCTGCTGGTGCTGTCCACCGACGGCAAGGGCGTGGTGATAAGGCCCGAGGCGCTGCGCGAGGCCACGGCGAAGGCCGCTGCGACCAAGAGCGGCAACAAGATGGCGACCAGGCTCGCGCCCGGGGAGAAGCACGGCCGCAAACGGATGGCCACCCTGGGCACCGTCTACGACACCGAGCCCGCCGTCCGCGGCGTCGACGACATCATCGCCGACCCCGCCGACCCCGCGAAGGAGTGTCGCCCGGGACCGAGAGCCAGGTCCAAGTGGCTGTGCGGCTCGGTGAACGACACCGCCGAACAAGTCATCGCCGCGGTATTCGACCAGGCCGAAGCCCGCGACCCCGCCCACCGCCGGACCTGGGTCGTGCTGGTCGACGGCGCCCGGCACCAGCTCGACCTCATCCGAGCCGAGGCAGCACGCCGGAACGTCACCGTGCACATCGTCATCGACATCATCCACGTGCTCGAATACCTGTGGGGCGCCGCGCACTGCCTGCACCCGGCCGGCGACCGCGCGGCCGAGGCCTGGGTCGCCGGACAGGCCCGTACCATCCTGGCCGGAGGCTCCGAGCAGGCCGCGGCCTCGATCAGCGCCGCCGCCGACGCCGTCGGGCTCAGGCCTGGCTCACGCAAGGGTATCGACGACGCCGTCGGTTACCTGAAGAACAAGGCCGCCTACCTGCGTTACGACACCGCGCTGACCGAAGGCTTCCCGATCGCCACCGGGATCATCGAGGGGGCGTGCCGCCACCTGGTCAAAGACCGCCTCGACATCACCGGAGCCCGCTGGGGCCTCTCCGGCGCCGAAGCCGTCCTGAAACTCCGTGCCCTGCGCAGCAACGGCGACTTCGACACCTACTGGGCCTGGCACGAGACACAGGAGTTCACGCGCAACCACCAGGCCCGATACCGCGACACGCTCATACCAGCGGCTTGATCGCCAGAACCCTCATTGGATCTGCACCCGGCGCGGATTGTTCGGCGTGGTGGAGGAGGACATCGGCGAGGGCGTCGAGGTTCTCGGGTTCCGCTGCTGCCAGGTGGCCGGCGAGCGTGTTGGTGGCGTCGTCGATGTCGGTGCCGGGGGTTTCGACGAGTCCGTCGGTGTACAGGGCGAGGACGGCGCCGGGAGGGAGGGGGATCTCGGTGGTGGGGTAGTCGGCGTCCGGGTCGATGCCCAGCAGCAGCCCTGGCGGCACGCGAAGGATGTCGGTGTGCCCGTCGGGGTGGCGGAGCAGGGCCGGGGGGTGTCCGGCCGTGGCGAGAAGCGCGCGGTGGTGGGTGTGGTCGAGGTGGGCGATGAGGCAGCTGGCGAACAGGCCGGGGTCGAGGTCGGCCAGGAGGCGGTTGGTGCAGGCGAGGACCGCGCCGGGGGAGGCGCTGGCGGTGGCGGCGTAGGCGTGGACGGCGGTGCGGACCTGTCCCATGAGGGCGGCGGCGGTGGTGTTGTGGCCTTGCACGTCGCCGATCACCGCGGCGGCCGTCGTGGGTGTGCAGACGATGAGGTCGTAGAAGTCGCCGCCGATGTCCATGCCGTGACCGGCTGGCCGGTAGCGGGCGGCGACGTCAAAGCCAGTGAGGCGCGGGAGGGTGTGCGGCAGCAGTCCGGTCTGCAGGGTGTGGGCGAGAGTGTGGTTGGCGTCGTAGAGGCGGGCGCGGTCCAAGGCCTGGGCGATCAGGCCGGTCAATGACGTGAGCATGGCCCGCTCGGCGGGCGGGAAGGGCCGAGGCTGGTCGTAGGCGAGGACCAGGGAGCCGACCGGGCGTCCTGACACGATCAGGGGGAGGAAGGCCCAGCCTGCCATCTCGTCCTGGTGCACGGCAGGAGGGTAGGCCCTCTTGAGATCGGTGAAGGTGGCGAAGAAGCTGGCCACACCTGTGGTGATGACATGTGCAGCGGGGATGTCAGAGGTCAGGGGGGCCGCGTCGAAGCGGTCCATTAGTTCCGGGCTGTAGCCTCGGTAGCCGGTGATCCGCAGCCGTCCGTCGTTCACCGTGAGAAGAGCCAGCGCCTTCGGGCCGAAGGCCGGCACGATCTGGTCGGCGGCAAGTTCGACCACGTCCTGCACGCTGACGGCCTCGGCTAGGGCGGTGGCAAGGTGCGTCAGGTGGTACAGCCCCGTCGCGCCGACGAGCCCGGCGGGGGATGGGGCCGCGGCCTTGGCCGCTGTGGCGGTCGGATCCCCGGCGGTGGGGGTGATGTGGACGCTGATGCCGCTGTCATGAGGGTAGAGCTGGAAGGACAGCCGGATGTCGGGCGGACGCCTGGCGGTGAAGGAGGTGGGCTGCCGGGAGACCACCGCCTCCCGGTAGCGGTCTTCGAACACCGGGTCGTACAGCCACAGAAGTACCTCCCATGGGCGTTTGCCCAGCAGGGAGGCGGCACCGGCACCGACCAGTCCGGCGCCGGCGGGGTTGATGTAGGTGAGTCGGCCGTCCAGATCGAGCGCGCAGCAGCCCACGGGCAGCCGCTCGGCACAGTCCAGGGCGGCCACGGCCCGGGCCGAGTCGGCCTCGCGGGAGTGCAGCGCAGGCAGCAGACGGGGTTCGTCGGCGAACCCCAGCGGACGGCCGCTGTCGGCGGCCTGTTGCAAGAGCGGTGCCGCGCGCCGGCAGCAGGCGGTGATCGTCTCCTGCTCGGCCGCACTGAGCTGCGCCGGGTGCCGGACGGGCCACAGCAGCACGATGCCGCCCCACACGGTGGTGCCGTCGGTGATCGGGGCTGCGGCGACCCTGAAGTCGTACGGCAGGACGATGCCGACCCGGGGGTAGCGGCGGGCGATCTCCTCCTGGCTGCCCAGCCAGACCAGGCACCTCTGGCGCACGGCGTCCGCCACCGGGATCGCCGCATTGATGGGAACACGGGCCCAGGGAGCGGCGATCTCCCGGGACATCCCGGAAGCCAGCACCAGCCGCAGCACCCGCTCCCCCGGCGGCAGCAGAAACACCAGGCCCACCGATGCGCCGGTATCCCGCATGACGTCGACCAGGACCGCATCCAGCAGCCCCTTTCCGGGGCCGGCAGCACTTGCAGGGACAGCAGGGCCCCGCATGGCCGTCACCCGCCCCGGCCGGCAGGCGCGGCTCTGCGGCTGCGCCCGAAGCGGCTGCGGGCCGCCTCGGCGCTGATCCCCAGCCCCGCACCGATCTGTGCCCAGCTCGCCCCGGCCCGCCGATCCGCCAGCACCGCCGCACGGACCAGCTGTCCGGCCAGATCAGATACCCGGGCCACGGCAGCGCAGTTCCAGCCCACGGGCGAACCCGGGCGAGGCGGCTCCACGGGTAGCCGCGCGACGCTTGTGACGTGCAGCAACAGGAGCTCACCGGCCGCGGCCACCCCTTTCCGCGCGGGCGCTGCCTCCCGCCAACGGCGCCGGGCCCGCCAAGCCGCCTGCCGGTGAGCCGGCCGGCAGTACCGGCGCCCGCGGGCCTCGGATCCCGACAGCCGCGCACCGCACCAGCCGCACCGCACGTCACCCATATACGGACAATATGCCCGTCCCTGTGTGACGGCACCCCGTCCCGACCTCGTCAGAGGGACGTAGCAGCGCATCCGTTACTCCGCCTCGGCTTTGTCCAGAACCTTGTCCGGGTCGCGCAGGGACCGCAACCCTGCATCGCAGCCGGGACCGCCTCACCCTGACGTGGCACCGCCTGTGCTGCCCTCACTACGCGGCCGACCGCGTCCTTCTGGTCTCGGGTATCGAGCTGAAACGCGAAAGTCTCTCCGGTGTCCAAAACCCGGGGTCAAGGCCCAAGGCCGGGTAGTTAGCGTTTTCGCTGGTCACGCAAGCCCGTTGAGGGATTCTCGGCGTGGAGCAACGGAGCTCGTTGGTACAGACAGTCGTCCAAGACAGCTTGTTCCCGAGGAGGTCCGTTGCCGTTTCATCATGTCCTTTCGGCCCCGGTAGTGGCCATCACCCGTACGGTCACCGTGGCGGCGGGCCGGTTCGCGCCGGGGCATCTGGGCGAGCTGACAGCCGTCGTGCCGTTTGAGCTGGTCGACGCGGTCCTGGAGGAGACGCGGTCGATACAGCGGCGACTGCGTGATCTCCCGTCGCGGGTGGGGGTGTACTTCCTGCTCGCGATGTGCCTGTTCCCCGAGGTCGGATACCGGTTGGTCTGGGACAAGCTGGCGGCGGGCCTGGACGGGGTTTCGGTGGCCGGTCCGACGCCGAAGGCCCTGCGTGATCTGCGCCGTCGGCTTGGAGCCGCACCGGTTCGGGCACTGTTCGAGGTGCTGGCCGGTCCGCTGGCCCGGCCGACGACACCGGGGGTGCGATTCGGTCCGTTCCGGACGGTGTCGTTCGACGGGTGCAGTTCACAGAAGGTCGCCGACTCCGAGCGGAACCGGGGCTGGCTGGGGCGGACGTCTCACCACGGCTATCCGACCATGGAGTTGATGACGCTGGTCGAGACCGGGACCAGGGCGCTCATCGGCGCGGTGTTCGGGCCACCGTCCGGCGGCGAAACCGGTTACGCCTCACGGCTACTGCATCTGCTGCGGCCGGACATGCTGGTCCTGTGGGACAAGGGCTTCGACGGCAACAGCTTCCTCGCTGCCGTGAACGCGACCGGCGCTCAGGTGCTGGGCCGGCTCCGGGCCAACCGCCGCACTCCGGTCCTGACGCGTCTCGGTGACGGCTCGTACCTGTCGGTGATCGGTACGGAGAAAGTCCGTGTCATCGACGCGACCATCACGGTGACCTGCGCGGGCGGGACCGTCTTCGCAGGCTCCTACCGGCTGGTCACTACCCTGACCGACGCCCGCCGCTACCCGGCGGCCGTGCTGGCAGGTCTCTACCACCAGCGGTGGGAACACGAATCGGCGTACTACGCGCTCCGCCACACGATCATGAACGGGCGCGTCCTGCGTTCGGGCGACCCGGCCGGCGTCGAACAGGAGATGTGGGCCCTGCTCACTCTCTACCAGACCCTGCGGACCGTGATGGTCGAGGCCGCGGAGTCGCTGCCGGGCACCGACCCGGACCGCTGCTGCTTCACCGTCGCCCTCCAGACCGCCCGTGACCAGGTCGTCCAGGCCGCCGCCGTCATCACCGACCCCGTCGATGCCGGTCGTCCCGGACTGATCGGCCACCGGATCCTGACCCGCCTCCTCCCGCCCAGACGCCAGCGGGTCAGCACCCGCAAGGTCAAGTCACCGATGTCCCGCTACAGCACCCGCCACGAGGACGGCAGGCCCGACAACACCTGCACCGTCACCGGTCTCGACATCAACATCCTCGAGCCTCCGGAATCCCACCCTCAGCTCCCCGCCGTCTCCCGCGACGACCGGCACACCGCCCTCGCCAAGCGCCGCCGGCACCGAATCCTGGCCCTGCTCGAGAAGGACCCCGACCGCCTCTGGCGCCTCCAGATGGGCCGAGACCGGCCTCATCCACAAACTCGGCCCCGGCCTCTACGCCGCCACAACATGGACCCCAACTCCCCTTGCGTGACCAGCGAAAACGCTAACTACCCGGCCTTGGGCCCTCACCCCTGATCTTGGACACTCGAGATAGTGGATCTTGAGGATCTGAGAGATGGACGTGTCGTGGTCATGAAGCACTACTCCGCCGAGTTCAAGGCGGATGCGGTCGCGTTGTACGAGTCGCGGCCGGAAGCGACGATCAAGCAGGTTGCCGCGGACCTGGGGATCAACCCGGAGACCCTGCGGAACTGGATCCGGGTGGCCGGCTCCGGCTGCCCGCGGGGCCGCCGTTCGACCGCCCCGTCTTCAGCCCCGGTAGTGCCGTCGGCGCTGGAAGCCGAGGTCGCCGCCCTGCGACGGGAAAACGCCGAGCTGAAGAAGGAACGCGAGATCCTGCGCAAGGCGGCCCGCTATTTCGCGGCGGAGACGGGCTGGTGAACCGCTGCCAGTTCGTTGAGGACCACCAGCGCCGATACGGCGTGAAGCGGTTGTGCCGTGTGCTGGGCCTGGCCCGGTCGACCTTCTACTACTGGCGCCGGACGGCGTCGCTGCGGGCAGCCCGGCAGGCGGCCGACGCACGGCTTGCCACCCTGATACGCACCGTCCACCGAGCCTCGGACGGCACCTACGGTGTCCCGAGGATCACCGCCGAGCTTCGCGACGGGGGTGAGGTGGTGAACCACAAACGCGTCGCCCGGGTCATGAAGGCCATCGGCCTGGCCGGGCTCCGCCTGCGCCGCCGGCACCGCACCACCGTCCCCGACCTCACCGTCGCGAAGGTCCCGGCCCTGATCGGCCGCGACTTCACCGCCACCGACGTCAACACCAAGTACGTCGGCGACATCACCTATCTGCCGCTGAGCGGCGGGACGTTCCGCTACCTGGCGACCGTGATCGACCTCGCCTCGCGGCGCCTGGCGGGGTGGGCGATCGCCGACCACATGCGGGCCGACCTCGTCATCGACGCCCTGCATGCGGCCGAACGGACCCGCGGCAATCTCACCGGCGCCATTTTCCACAGCGATCACGGGGCCCAGTACTGCAGCCGGGCCTTCGCCGATGCCTGCCGCGAAGCCGGCGTCACCCAGTCCATGAGCGCGGTCGGCTCCAGCGCGGACAACGCACTCGCCGAGTCGTTCAACGCGACCTGCAAACGGGAGACCCTCCAAGGCCGCCGGGCCTGGGACACCGAGCACGAGGCCCACCTGGACCTCCTCCGCTGGCTCCACCGATACAACACCGTCCGACGCCACTCCCGCCTCGGACATCGCAGCCCCATCGCCTACGAGCGAGCACTCCGAACAACATCAACTACGCTGGCCGAATCCGCATAACCCGTGTTCAAGATCAGGGGTCAAGGCCCCTATCTGGCAGTTCCCGACCTTGCCCAGGGTGCCGGAGTACTGCCTGGCCACCCCGGGCGAGGACCTTCCGTCCTTCGGGAACCCGGTGTCGTCCACGGCCCACACCTGCGGCCGGACCACAGCCACCGCCCTGCGAGCCAGCCTGGCACGAACCGTGTCCACCGGCCAGGTCGACGAGGTCATGAACTGCTGCAATTGCTGGTGGTCCACACCCAGCCGACCAGCCATCGGCTGCATCGACTTCCGATGCCCGTCCAGCAGCAGGCCCCGCAGGTACAGCCCGCCCTTCCTCCGCTGATCAGCACGCGCCAAAGGCGCGAACACCTCCCCAGCGAACTCCTCCAACCGGGCCCTGCACGCCGCGAGTTCATCCGCCCTCATAACTGCAGGAAACCATCAAGGCGACCACTTGCCCAGATACGTAACAAAGCCCTACTAGCCACCCCCCAGCGTTGCGGGGGTGGGGCGGAAGGTGCGGCGGTATGCCTGGGGTGTGATCCCGATGGCGGCATGAAGGTGCTGGCGCAGGGAGACACCGGTGCCGAATCCGGCGCGGCCGGCGACCAGGTCGACGGGCCAGTCAGTGGTCTCCAGCAGGTGCCGGGCCAGGTCGACGCGCTGGCGGACGAGCCACTGGCCGGGGCTGGTGCCGACCTCGTCGCGGAAGCGGCGGGTGAAGGTGCGCACGCTGACGTTGGCGTGGGCGGCCATATCGGCCAGAGTGACGGGTTCGGCGAGGTGTTCCATGATCCACGCCTGTGTGGGGGCGGTGCCGGGGGCAGTGGGGTCGGGGACGGGGCGCTGGATGTACTGAGCCTGTCCGCCGTCGCGCCAGGGCGGTACGACGCACGAGCGGGCGACCTCGTTGGCGATTTCGCTGCCGTGGTCGCGGCGGACGATGTGCAGGCACAGGTCGATTCCGGCGGCGACCCCGGCAGAGGTGAGGATCTCGCCGTCGTCGATGAAGAGGACGTCAGGGTTGATGCGCGCGGTGGGGAACATGCGCTGCAGGCGGTCGGCTTCGCGCCAGTGGGTAGTGGCGGGGCGGCCGTCTAGCAGCCCCGCGGCGGCCAGCACGTAGGTGCCGGTGCAGATCGCCACGATCCGGGTTTCGGGGCGGATGGCGGCCAGGGCCTCGCGCAGGGGGTCGGGCAGGCGGCCCTCCTCGCGAATGGGGCCCAGCGCGTGGGAGGGCGGGATGACGACGGTGTCGACGGTGGTCAGCAGGGAGGCGTCGTGGGAGACGGTGAGCTGGTAGTCGGCCTCGGTGCGGACGGGGTGGCCGTCCAGGCTGCACGTGGTCACGGAGTAGAGCCGGTTGCCCGTGCCGTCGCGGGCGGCGCCGAAGATCCGCGCGGGGATGCCGAGCTCGAAGGGGACGACACCTTCCAGGGCCAGAACGCCAATGTGGTGCATGACCCGATCCTTTCACTCCATGGCCATCGGGCCACTACTGGGGGTCTTTCCTCCCAGGCAGTCTTAGGACGTGCCCAGGAGAAACGGCACGAACGACAAGAAACGCACTGCTGAAAAGAGCACGTCATCATGGACCAGGCCACCAGCCCCTCGACCATGCGCGCCGTCTCCCAGGACGCCGCTGGAGCCCCGGAGGTCCTCAAGACCGTCGAGACGCAGCGTCCGGTCCCGGGCCGGGGCGAGATCCTGGTCCGGGTGCACGCGGCAGGCGTGAACCCGGCCGACTGGAAGACCCGCGAGCGCGGCGTGTTCGCCACCGGAGCCAGGCCGCCGTTCACCCTGGGCTTCGACGTCGCTGGGGTGGTCGAGGCGGTCGGCGGCGGGGTGACACTCTTCGAGGTCGGCGACGAGGTGTTCGGGATGCCGCGCTTCCCGCACCCGGCGGGGGCCTATGCCGAGTACGTCGCCGCCCCGACCCGCCACTTCGCCCCGCGCCCCAACGGCCTGAACCACATCCAGGCCGGCGCCCTGCCGCTGGCCTCGCTGACCGCTTGGCAGGCCCTGGTGGACACCGCGAACGTCCAGCCCGGCCAGCGCGTCCTGATCCACGCGGCCGCCGGAGGCGTCGGCCACCTGGCCGTGCAGATCGCCAAGGCCCGCGGCGCGTACGTCATCGGCACGGCCAGCGCGGCCAAGCACGAGCTGCTGCGCTCGCTGGGCGCCGACGAGCTGATCGACTACCGCACCCAGGACTTCGCCGAGACCCTCCGCGACGTCGATGTCGTCCTGGACACCCTCGGCGGCCCCAACTGGGCCCGGTCCCTGCAAACGCTGCGGCCGGGCGGCACGCTGATCTCGATCCTGCCGCTGGACGACACCTTCCCCGCGAAGGAGGCCGAGGCGGCCGGTATCCGGGCGGTGTTCATGCTCGTCGAGCCCGACCATGCGGGGTTGCGCGAGATCACCTCCCTGGTCGAGGACGGCCACCTGCGCGTGATTGTCGACGCGGTCTTCCCCCTCGAAGAAGCCGTCCGGGCCCACACGCTGGGCGAGATCGGCCGCACCACCGGCAAGATCGTCCTCTCCATCGCCCCCTGACCCGCCCCGCAGCTTCTGCCCTGCGGCAGCCAGACCGCCGGCTCCCCGGCCTGCGTCAGGCAGGACCCATCCCACCCGCACGACACACACCACACAGAACGGAACCACCATGAGCACCATCACCGCCCAGGCCAGCACCCGTGACGTTGTCGACGCATTCTTCGCCCGCTTCGGCGAAGGCGACATGCCCGCCCTGCTGGACCTGTTCGCCGACGACATTGCCTTCCACGTCGGCGGCGCTCCCAACGTCCCCTGGGCCGGAAACCGCACCACCAAGGACGACATCGCCGCGTTCTTCGCCTCCTTCGGCCGGCACCTCACCCCCGCAAAGGAGTACGTCGTCGCCACGACCGTCGTCGATGGTGACCACGCCGTGGTCATCGGCCACAACCGCTTCGGGGTCCTGGCCACCGGCAAGACCTTCACCAACCACTTTGCCCTCCACATCACCGCAGCCGAAGGCAAGATCACCGGCTACCGCATGTACGAGGACAGCCACGCCATCAGCGAAGCCTTCACCTTCTGACCACACGTCGGCAACTACCGCACAGTGCTCCAGGGCACTGTCACGTTGACTGGCCGGGTGGGATGATCTTCTGGTTGGTCGTGCCGGGGAGAGATTCGTTCGTGTCGTCCGCGTCGCCGTCGTACAAGGGCCACCGGTACCCGGTGGAGGTGATCGCGCACGCGGTATGGCTGTACTTCCGCTTCCCGCTGTCCTTCCGCGAGGTCGAGGAGCTGATGCTCGAGCGCGGCGTCATCGTCTCCTACGAGACCATCCGCCGCTGGTCCGCCAAGTTCGGCCAGGCCTACGCGGACGGACTGCGCCGCCGTCGGCCACGGCCCGGGGACAAGTGGCACCTGGACGAGGTCTTCGTGAAGAACAACGGAGAGCAGAAGTACCTGTGGCGGGCCGTCGACCAGGACGGCAACGTGCTCGACATCCTCCTGCAGAGCCGCCGGGACAAGGCCGCGGCAGGACGCTTCTTCCGCCGCCTGATGAAGAAGACCCGTACGGTGCCGCGGGTGGTCGTCACCGACAAGCTCCGTTCCTACGGCGCGGCGCACCGCGAGGTCATGCCCTCGGTGGAACACCGTGCCCACAAGGGCCTGAACAACCGGGCCGAGAACAGTCATCAGCCTACCCGGCAGCGCGAACGTGCCATTAAGGGATTCCGCTCCGTCGGCGGGGCCCAGCGGTTCCTGTCCGCGTTCAGCGGCATCTCACCCCACTTCCGCCCTCACCGCCACCTGATGACCGCCTCCGACCACCGAGCCGAGATGACCGTCCGCTTCGCGATCTGGGACCAGATCACCGGCGCTGCCGGCCGGCCCACCACAGCCTGACCACAGGCCCGGACCGCGGGCCCCACCAGGCCACGACGCACCGTCAGGCACCTGCAACCCAACAACGTAACAGCACCCGTGAGGGTGTTCTCCAGGATCCACTGCTGTTCGGGTAGGAGCTGCTCCCACCCGAACCGCTGCACGTTTACCCACCGTCCGAGGTCCTTGCGCCCGGCCAGGTGGTGGGCAGTCCTCCGATCAGCGTCTCCGACGGCACCCCTCAGCCCTCGACGGGCGCGCGGTCGACCTCTACCTCACCGGTCGCCGAAGGTCACCTCCTTCGCGTCCTCGGCGTACTCGAAGTTGCCGGTGAAACCCCAGTTCTTCCAGCCGCCGTCCCCCTTGTTGGTGATGGTTCCGCTGTCGAGGGCGAACACATCGACACCGTCCACCACCGCAAGATGTTCGAGGCCGGACACCCCGGAGAAGGAGAGGTTGTTGAACGATTTCGCCACGATGATGTTCTTGCCGGGGAAGCTGCGGCTGTACTCGTCGATCAGTGAATGGGTCAGCTCGGCGTCGTCGCCCGGCACCTTGCCGGAGTAGTCGGTACCGGGGTACGGGCCGCCGTCCGTGTACTTCGGCGACTCGTCGTCGAAATTGACCGTGCCCGATCCGGTGGCAGTGGAATCGGCCTCCATTTAAAGTCAACCCGGGCAGCGAAACGTCTGCGCGAAACCGTGGCCTTCCTCAGGTGCGCTCCGCGATGAGCTGACGGCACAGGCGCGCGCGGTCTGCCAGCCCATCGCCCGCAGCCGAAAGTTCAGCCAACCCGCGCGAGGTCCGCCGCTGGAAGAGGGAGACAGAGAAGGGGCCGGCGGAGAGCCACTTGCGAGAAGCGACCCGGCACACCACCGGCCCCTGACCAACATCCACGCAGACGTCACCGCCAGCCGAGGAAGTCCCACCAGCGTAGCCCGTCCGCCGGAACACCCGAGAGAAGCCAACCGCCCGTGATCCCCCACAGCCGCCCCGTGATCAACGAAGCCGACATCGCCCAGCAGGCCGGCGTACCCATCGCCACCTGGCGGCGCCGCGACGCCCCCGCATTCCGCCAGCACGTGCCAACCCTCTTCCCCGACAGTCGCGTCCTGGTCTACGACCTCGCCCAGGCCCAGGCCCACCTCGACGGGCGGCCCATCCCCGCCCTGCCCACCCGCGAACACCCCGACGACCTCCTCAACGACGAGGAGGCCGCCGCCCTGCTCGACGTCGCGGCAAGCACCGTCCGCGCCTACGCGACCCAGGGCTACCTCCCGCCCGGCACAACCGTCTACAGCCTCCGACTCTGGGCCCGACGCGACGTCGAGAAACGCCGCAACGCCCCTCCCCGGCAGGGAAAGGGAGGCGGACGCCCCCCGGGCACAGGGAACGGGCCCCTCAAGGCCCACGCCTACGAAGGCGACCCCCGCCTGCGCACCGCCACCGAGGCACTCGAAACCGCCGAGGACGTCCCCCGTACCCGCCTCGCGGCCGCTCTCGCCGCCCAGTACGGCGGATCAACCCGTACCTGGGAACGGCTCCTCGCCCAAGCCCACCGCAGCTCCCCGTCCCGGTGACCTTCTTCTCCGTCCGCGCCCCGATCCGGGGCACCGTGGAGATCAGCAGCGAATGCGGGTCGCGCCGGTTCTCCAGCGACACCCCGTTCGGCATCAGGAAGCGCTCGGACAGTCGGCGGTACTGCTCACCGAGGTGCCGTACGAGGGCCTGGCGTCGGTGTTCGCGTTCAGGACCGGAAGCCGATGACTCCAAAGCCAGGCCGTCCCGCGGCGTGCCGCATCCAGCCGAGACACTGCATAACGGCCTCCACGACCTCAGACTCCAGCGGTGGCGCCTGGCCCGACTCGTCGACCGCCCGCTTGGTGGCCTCGAACTGCTCCAGCGCCTGTGCGATGTGATCGGGCGTCCACTCGCCGCAGCCCGGTATGAATGTGTACGGCAGAGGATCGGGCAGGTCGCTGTAGCTGAAGTCCTCAACAGACACGGCGGTGACGCCCAGAGCATTCAGGCCCTCGTCGACCACCGACAGCCAGTCACCCCGGTGCGGCGTAAAACGGTCGTTGTCCAAGAACGAGCCGGTGAGCGAACACAGCCGCTTGTAGGCGTAGCCGTACTGGAAGGCGTGGTCCCTATCCTCACTGAAGGGCTCGCCGTCGATGACCGCGCGCAGTGCCTCGTATGCCGTGGGGGCGCCTTCCTCGATCGCGTCGCTGAAATAGTCGTCGTCGCGTGCCAGGTCGTCCCCGAAGCCGTTGCGGATCGCCTCCAGCAACTGGTTGTCGCGGGATCCGACCAAGGCGCGCGTAGCGGCCACGTCGAGCAGGTAGACGCTCAGAGAAGAACTCATGGGACGAACCTAAGGGAAGCCGCTGACACTGCTGCGCGCGGGCACCGCCCGGCCAGGCAGGTCACGGCCCGGTGCAGTCTTCGAGGGCGTGCCGGTCATCATGACCACCGCGGAGGAGCGCGGAACGGTCGACGCGCTGCATGTCGTCGATGCCGGTCCGCCCCGCGGCTTCACCCTGAGTCACCCGGACCGGCGTCCTACGGCACGCTACGAGCGGCCAACCCGACCGCGTCCCGCTCGGAGGACAGAACCACGCCCACGATGTCGTTGGGCGCCAGGTCCTGATCCAGGACCTCGATCTCCAGGTAACGGAAGCCGTGGATGGTGAAGCTCGGTTCGAACCACTCACCCGGGGCGCCGATGATGACCTCGTCACGCTGGTACCACGGCTTTTTCCTGTCGCTCAGAATCCACTGCGTGTCCAGCTCGCCGTCAGGGCTGATGAGCTCGCTATAGGTGACGCGGACAGAGGTGCCCGCCCGGCCGGTGAGGCGCAGGCGCGCGACGCCGGCGAAGTTCTGCCCGAAATCAACCAGTTGGCGTCCCCTGGGGGATCGCCACACCGAAACCGGTGTCAGCTCTTTCACGGCAGTGACCGGTGGTACCTGCTCAGCGATCAGCTGCCGGGAGTGCGGGGAGAACGGACGCACCGGGCGCGACTGAGCGTGGTCATGAGGCTGACTCCACGGCGCAGGGATACGCAGATCTGCAAACTCACCGAACTTCGGGTCGGCACGCACGACGGGCCCGCGGCCCACGGTCCACGTGGCGTCCGTGCCCCACGTGCGTCGGGTTCCGTCGGCGAACTCCAGCTCCAAGTGCAGGTATGCCGCCAGTTCCGGCCCGTAGACGCAGCGGCGTGCGAGAAACCCGAGGCGGCCACGGAAACGCCCGTCGGCGACCACCAGGTGGAACAGATTCATGCCGGGGACGATCGCGCCGGCCGGGTCGTACTCGCGGTACTCGACCTCCTGCTCGAACGGCGTGAAGCGTGGCACCAGGCTCGCCCCGGTCAGGTCCTTGCCGTTGACCACCAGGCGGTACCAGCCCAGGGCCGAGGCGTAGGCGCGGGCCCGGACGACCCGTTCGGGAATTTCCAGGGCGGCCCCGAAGTAGAGCACCGGATCTTCGTCGGCTGCGTACGTCATCGAGTCCGTGATCCACTCGCCTTGCAGTACTCGAAGCGCGTAAGGAGACTCTGTCGGGGTCGTGGCCGGCGTGGGCGGCGGTGTCGGCCATCAGGGTGCGAATGGCGTAGTGGCAGCACAGGTGTCCCCAGATTTCTTGCTGGACAAGGTCGGGGGCCTTCGAGCGCAGTACCGCGCGGGGCCCGCGCTGGTGGGTCTTCAGCTCGTCGAAGGTGGTCTCGATTTCCCACCGTTGGGCGTAGGCGGCTGCGAGGTCCTCGGCGCCGGCCTCGGCAGGGTCGAGGATCGTGGTCAGCAGCCGGTATTCCTCGGGGTTGTCCCGGCCGTCATCGATCGTGTAGTCGATCACTCTGACCGTGAGTGGATCCGTCGTGGCCCGGTTCGTTCCCGATGTCGGGACGATCCGGGCCAGCCACGACCCGTCGGCCAGGGTTTCCAGGTACCGGGGCCTCAGGTTCGTCTTCACTCGCCAGAGCAGATCCGCGCCCGTGGCTGCGGCCTGTTGCCAGAGGCGGAACCCGTAGAAACCCCGGTCGGCCAGGACCAGCTGGCCCGGCTCCAGCCGCCCGACGAGCTGCCGGGACAACTCCATCTCCGACACACCGCACGGGCCGGTAACAGCGTCGAAGACCGCATGGGTGCCGCATTCAGCCAATGCCACCAGGCGGGCCTGCGGAAACGCGGCCCGCTCCCCTCGGCTTGAAGCGGGCCGCCCGAAGAACTCTGCGTTGACTGACGTGTCCGCCACGTCCAGGCACGTCCCATCGACCGCCACCAGACGACGCCCCGCCAGCCACGACCCCGGCGTGCCCGGCCCCGCCAGCGGACGTGCGACCCGCGCGAAGAGATCCCGCACCGGCTCGAACCCCAAACGAGACCTGGCCTGGAAGATCGCCGACTTCGACGGCGGCGGGAACGACTCGGACCACCCCGACGCCCACGACAGCCCGTCCGTGAGCTGCGCGAACACATCCTCGTACGAGTCATCGGAATACAGCGCCATCCCGATCGAGAAGTACGCCATTACCCGTGCGGGCAACGACCGGCGACGCCGCTCAGTACGCCCCGCCTCCTCGATCACCGCGTCAACCACGTCCGCGGGAAACACCCGCGTCAGCAACCCCACAGACACCAAATCCGACAACCGGACACCAGAAGACGGCTTCACCCAACCAGAACGCGGCATGCCCCCACAGTACCGCCCTGACCCTTAACTGAACGGTATTGGGTTTAAGCCAAGCTTAGCCTCGATCTTGCATGACGGTCCGTCGGTTCTTCCGTCGGGCCGTTTTGCTGTTGCGGATGTGCGAGGGCATGTTGGTGGCCCGGTTGTCGCGTCGGGTGGGCGCCGGGTTCCACTCCCGGGGTGGTCGTGCAGGTTGTTGGGACGGGTGAATTTACTGGTCAGCCGGGGTTCGGTAGGGCCTGGAGCCGGTCCATGGCGCTGGTGATCACGGATGTCCAGGGCCATCGGGCGGCCAGGCGGAGCCAGCGGCGGCGGCCGGTGTTCACGAGCTGGGCGGCGGCGGAAAACAAGCGGAGGCGGAGGCGCTTCGGCTCCCAACGGCGGGTTTCGCCTGTCAGGGCGAGCATCGGCATCCAGGCGAGGAGGTAGAGCGCGATGGAGACGATCTCCAGCCAGATCCGGTTCTGGGCTGTGTCGTGCAGGGGCAGGTTGCGCAGGCTGGTATCGCGGGCGTTTCGGATGCGGTCCTCGCAGCGGGCCCGCCTGCGGTGACGCAGTTCGAGGTCGGCGAGCTGGCCGCCCTTTGTGTTGGTCGCGAAGCAGGTCAGTCGCAGCCCGTCAACGTCGGTGAAGCGCAACTGGGCGCCGGGGTGTGGCCGTTCCTTGCGGACGATCAGCCGCATGCCCTTGGGCCAGGTGCTCAGGTCGGGCATGTCGGTGATCTCTGCGACCCAGGCGCCGGGCCGTTCGGTGCCGTCGGAGTCGTAGGCCGGTGTCCAGGCCCGTTTCGGGATCTTCAGCACAGCCTGGTGGATGGCGTCGGTGATGGTCATTCCGACCGAGTAGGACAGCCACCGGCCGCGGCGGGAGAGCCAGTCGAGGAAGGCGTGGGTGCCGCTCGGCGGAGTCGGTGCGGACCAGCGTCTGCCGTCCCCGCCGCAGGTGTTTGGGCAGTTGGGCCAGGGCGAGGCGGGTGGTTTCGATGTGATCGCTCGCGGTGTTGGAGCCTGCGTTGCCAGGCCGCAGCAGCGCGGCCACCGGTTCCCCGGAACCGGCCTGGCCGTGGTCGACGAACGCAACGAGCGGATGGTGACCGAAGGTCTTCTTCCAGGTCGCGGTGGCGTCCTGCTTCTCGGAGTGCGCAAGCACCAGCACGCCGTCGATGTCCACGATCACGCTGCCACCGGCGGCCGGATTGTCTTCACCGGCCAACTCCCATACTCGCGTGCGCACTTCGGCTCGTGCCGCGCGGATCGCGGTGAGCGCCTTCGGCCCGGCCGCGGCGAGCGCGTCGATGAGCCGGGAGACCGTGGGGTCCGATGCCACTGGACCGAACACGTCGGCCTCGGCCCGCAGCATGGCGACATCAGCGAGGCAGTCCCCGCCCAGAGCCGTCGCGAGTGCGATATCCAGCAGGACCTTGCCCGGATCATGCATCGTCCGCGGCTTGCGCCAGGGCGCCAGCGCCGCCGATATCGCATCGTCCAGGCCCAACGTGCGGACCGTCTCGACCAGCAGCACCGCCCCGGCCTGCGAGACCGCCCCTCTGCCGCCGCCCTCGACGCGGACACGTGGGTACAACCCGATACGCTTACTCACCTGGAGAGTGCTTCTTTCCGTGCAGCCAACAGGACCCTAGACAAGTCCCATCGTTGCAGGTCAGAAGCACTCTCTGCTTATTTGATCAAGGCATGGACGAGCACGCTCATGAAAGCGCGAGGTTAGGGCTCGTAAAGAATCAACACGTTGCTTCACGGTCTCCCTGTCGTTGGTGTGGTGTGCGCATACCGAGTGAGGTTCGTGACCAACTTGCCCTGAGATTCGGAGTGTTGTTCCCTCATCTGAATGAGCGGCAGCAGCGGCTGGCGCTGGCCGCCGAGGCCCGGCTGCTGGGGCACGGTGGGGTCCGGGCCGTCGCGCGTGCCGCAGGGGTGAGCGAGACGACGGTGCGGAAGGGTGTCTTCGAGTTGGAGGGCGGTGAGGACCCACTGCCCGATGGCCGGGTCCGCCGGGACGGCGGCGGTCGCAAGAGCGCCGAGAAGCTTGACCGGCTGCTCGTTCCGGCGTTGCTGGCGCTGGTCGAGCCGGATGAGCGGGGGATCCGATGTCGCCGCTGCGGTGGACGACCAAGTCGCTGCGGTCTCTGGCCGGGGAGCTGACGCGGCAGGGCCATACCGCGTCGGCGCCGACCGTGGGCAGGCTGCTGCGGGAGAACGGTTTCAGTCTGCAGGCCAATGCCAAGACCCTTGAGGGCGCTCAGCACCCCGACCGGGACGCGCAGTTCCGGTACATCAACGACCAGGTCAAGGACCATCAGGCGGAGGGCGAGCCGGTGGTCAGTGTGGACACGAAAAGAAGGAAGTCGTCGGGGATTTCAAGAATGCGGGACGTCAATGGCGGCCGGCCGGTGAACCCGTGCGGGTTGACGTCCATGACTTCCCCAGCGATGCACTGGGCAAGGCCCTGCCTTATGGCATCTACGATCTGGCGGCGGACACCGGCTGGGTGAATGTCGGTACGGATCACGACACCGCAGCCTTCGCGGTCGAATCGATCCGCCGTTGGTGGAACGGGCAAGGACGCCTCGACTACCCGCAGGCCAGACGTCTGTTGATCACTGCCGATGCCGGCGGCTCCAACGGCTACCGCACCCGGGCCTTCAAGACCGAGTTGGCCGCGTTCGCCGCCCGGACCGGCCTGGCCGTCACGGTCTGCCACATGCCGCCGGGCACATCGAAGTGGAACAAGGTGGAGCATCGGCTGTTCTCCGCGATCACCATGAACTGGCGCGGCAGAGCGCTGAACAGCCACGAGGTCGTCGTGCAGTCCATCGCCGCGACCACCACCCGCACCGGTCTCACCGTCCACGCCGAACTCGACACCGGCACCTATCCCACCGGTGTGAAGGTCAGCGACACCGAGCTGAACGCGGCGCCGGTCACCGGACATGCCTTCCACGGCGAATGGAACTACACCGTGCACCCCCACCCCGCCAGCCCGGCAGACCCCACCAGGCCGACGCCCGGGCCGGCGGCGGTCTTCGACCGCGGTGCCCTGTCACATCCCGCGCTGACCGGCATGACCTGCACCGCACTGGCCGAGCTGACCGAGACCCTGACCCCTGGCTGGCAGGCGCTGCAGAAACAGGACCCGGCCACCCGACGCGACGGCGGCACCCGGCGCCGGGCCCCGGGCGGCGGCCGCAAAGCCAAACTCGACCTGGCCGACCGGGTCCTGGCCACCGTGCTGCAACAAAACCTCGCTCTGCCGCCTACCGTGCTGGCCCACCTCTTCGCCGTCAGCAAGGACACCATCCGCCACACCACCAGCGAGATCCGACGACTGATGGACCAGCACGCACACACCCCAGCCCCCAGCAGCACACCTCAGCACCCTGGCAGGACTCCTCGTCCACGCCACCGCACACGGCGCGACCCTCACGACAGAGACCAAACCAACGTGTTGATTCTTTACGAGCCCTTAGGGCTCGTAAAGAATCAACACGTTGCTTCACGGTCTCCCTGTCGTTGGTGTGGTATGCGCATACCGAGTGAGGTTCGTGACCAACTTGCCCTGAGATTCGGAGTGTTGTTCCCTCATCTGAATGAGCGGCAGCAGCGGCTGGCGCTGGCCGCCGAGGCCCGGCTGCTGGGGCACGGTGGGGTCCGGGCCGTCGCGCGTGCCGCAGGGGTGAGCGAGACGACGGTGCGGAAGGGTGTCTTCGAGTTGGAGGGCGGTGAGGACCCACTGCCCGATGGCCGGGTCCGCCGGGACGGCGGCGGTCGCAAGAGCGCCGAGAAGCTTGACCGGCTGCTCGTTCCGGCGTTGCTGGCGCTGGTCGAGCCGGATGAGCGGGGGATCCGATGTCGCCGCTGCGGTGGACGACCAAGTCGCTGCGGTCTCTGGCCGGGGAGCTGACGCGGCAGGGCCATACCGCGTCGGCGCCGACCGTGGGCAGGCTGCTGCGGGAGAACGGTTTCAGTCTGCAGGCCAATGCCAAGACCCTTGAGGGCGCTCAGCACCCCGACCGGGACGCGCAGTTCCGGTACATCAACGACCAGGTCAAGGACCATCAGGCGGAGGGCGAGCCGGTGGTCAGTGTGGACACGAAAAAGAAGGAAGTCGTCGGGGATTTCAAGAATGCGGGACGTCAATGGCGGCCGGCCGGTGAACCCGTGCGGGTTGACGTCCATGACTTCCCCAGCGATGCACTGGGCAAGGCCCTGCCTTATGGCATCTACGATCTGGCGGCGGACACCGGCTGGGTGAATGTCGGTACGGATCACGACACCGCAGCCTTCGCGGTCGAATCGATCCGCCGTTGGTGGAACGGGCAAGGACGCCTCGACTACCCGCAGGCCAGACGTCTGTTGATCACTGCCGATGCCGCGCGGCTCCAACGGCTACCGCACCCGGGCCTTCAAGACCGAGTTGGCCGCGTTCGCCGCCCGGACCGGCCTGGCCGTCACGGTCTGCCACATGCCGCCGGGCACATCGAAGTGGAACAAGGTGGAGCATCGGCTGTTCTCCGCGATCACCATGAACTGGCGCGGCAGAGCGCTGAACAGCCACGAGGTCGTCGTGCAGTCCATCGCCGCGACCACCACCCGCACCGGTCTCACCGTCCACGCCGAACTCGACACCGGCACCTATCCCACCGGTGTGAAGGTCAGCGACACCGAGCTGAACGCGGCGCCGGTCACCGGACATGCCTTCCACGGCGAATGGAACTACACCGTGCACCCCCACCCCGCCAGCCCGGCAGACCCCACCAGGCCGACGCCCGGCCGGCGGCGGTCTTCGACCGCGGTGCCCTGTCACATCCCGCGCTGACCGGCATGACCTGCACCGCACTGGCCGAGCTGACCGAGACCCTGACCCCTGGCTGGCAGGCGCTGCAGAAACAGGACCCGGCCACCCGACGCGACGGCGGCACCCGGCGCCGGGCCCCGGGCGGCGGCCGCAAAGCCAAACTCGACCTGGCCGACCGGGTCCTGGCCACCGTGCTGCAACAAAACCTCGCTCTGCCGCCTACCGTGCTGGCCCACCTCTTCGCCGTCAGCAAGGACACCATCCGCCACACCACCAGCGAGATCCGACGACTGATGGACCAGCACGCGCACACACCCCAGCCCCCAGCAGCACACCTCAGCACCCTGGCAGGACTCCTCGTCCACGCCACCGCACACGGCGCGACCCTCACGACAGAGACCAAACCAACGTGTTGATTCTTTACGAGCCCTTAGGGCGTGCAGATCTTTTACCCGTGGCTTTCCGCTCGGTGGTTCGTTGGTCTGGCATGGGTGGGTTGGAAGAGCAACAGCCGTGTTGTCAGCCAAGTTCGGGGCGATTCTGCCGCATCTCGACGAGCGGCAGCGTCGTCTGTTGATAGGGGCGGAGGCCCGGTCGCTCGGTCACGGCGGGATCCGGGCGGTCGCCCGTGCCGTCGGCGTCCGGGAGGCCACTGTGTCGCTCGGGGTGCGGGAACTGGACTCCGGAGAGGCGCCGTTGGGGTGGGTTCGCCGGCCCGGTGGTGGCAACCGCCCGGCCGCGCGCAGCTCGTCGTTCTCGGCGGCCCGGCGGGCCGCTGTGCGGGCGTTCTTGGCCCAGACCCCGATCGGGTAGTCGGCCCACACCGCACTGGTCGACGGGAGGAAGTGGCCGTGGGCGGCGGTGTAGAGCCGGGCCGCGGCCACCCCGTCCGCCCAGGCCGCGTCCCGCTCGGCCCAGACCATCCCCAATGCCTCCAGCTCCACGAGGCGCTCCGCCTCCAGGGTGCCGTCGGTGTAGTAGCGACCGCGGTGCCGAGTGCCTCGGGCGGAAGGGTGAAGGGAAGCCGCAGATAGCGATCCAGAGCGCCGTCGGGAGAGAAGTGGAAGCCCGGAGTGAGGGCGAGGTTGCGCGTGGCCGCCAGGTCGGCCAACCGGCGGGGGGGTGCCCCTATCTGTTTCGTCAACCCTGTCAGGGTCGGTTCGTGGGAGTTGGTGCTGGTTTTGGGAACGTCCCGCGAAGCGGGACGTTCCCGGCGGATCGGGTGCCTGATGGGCAGCCCGGTGGCCGGCACGGCGGGGGTGGCCGTGCCGGTGCGCGCGTGATGGGGTCAGGAAGGGAGGGGCGGTGGTGCTGTCAGGCCGCGAGGCCGATGTCGCCGGGGGTTCGTGGTTCGTAGAGGGCCCCGGTGCGGATCATTGCGTGGATGACGTTCACACGTTGGCGGGCCAGGCGGAGGATCGCTTGGGTGTGGGTCTTGCCGCGTGCGCGTTGACGGTCGTAGTAGGTGCGGGAGGAGCGGTCGGATTTGCAGCCGATCGCGGCGAACGCGGCCTGGAAGAGGGCGCGTTTGAGGAGTCGGTTGCCGCGGTGGGGTGCGTGCTCGCCACGGATGGAGGTGCCCGAGGACTTGGTGGCGGGGGCGAGTCCGGCGTAGGAGGCGAGGTGTCCTGCGGTGGGGAAGGTGGTGCCGTCGCCGATGGCGACGATCACGGCGGCGGTGGTCCTGACGCCCATGCCGGGCATGGAGGTCAGGAGGTGGAAAAGAGGGAGGGCCTCCAGCAGGGCGGCGATCTCCTGCTCGGCCTGGCGGCGCTGGGTGTGGGCGGCGGCGAGCTGGGCGGCAAGTCCGGGCACGATCAGCGCGCTGGCCTCGGTGCCGGGCACGATGACGGTCTGCTCGGCAAGCGCGTCGAAGATCTCCGCGGTGAGGTGGTGGGCCTTGCGCGAGCCGTGCGCCTTGAGCAGGGCCTCGCAGCGGGCGTGGCCCAGTTTCTTCAGCCTGGCCGGGGAGCCGTGCCGTTCAAGGAGGGCCAGGATGTAGGGGTAGCCCAGCCGGGGGCCGACCACCCGCTCCAGGGTGGGATGGATCTGGGAGAGCAGGCCGCGCAGCCGGTTGGAGGTGCGGTTGACCTCGCCGGCCAGGTCGTTGTCGTAGCCGGTGAGCATGGTCAGCTCGGCCAGCTTCTCGTCGTCGCGGTCCACCGCGCGCAGGGTGTGCGGCATGGTCCGGGCGGTGTCGGCGATGACGAAGGCGTCGCGGGCGTCGGTCTTGGCTTCGCCCGGGTAGAGGTCGGCGGCCCGGCGCATCGAGAGTCCCGGCAGGTAAGCGACCCGGCAGCCGGTCGCGCGGGCCACGGTCAGTGGCAGCGCGCCGATGTTGGCGACCTGGTCCACGATCACCAGGACGGTGCCGAACTTGGCCCTGAGCTTGTCGAACAACTCCCGCAGGCGGGCCTCGGTGTTGGGCAGCTTCTTGTCGTGGACGGTCTTGCCCTGCCCGGTCAGGCCGCGGGCGTGGTGGAACTCCTTGCCCAGGTCCAGGCCGAGGAACAGACCTATGCCGGAGATATCGATGACGGTGTCGGCCATGCGCGATGCCCCTCTTCGGTCGTGCCTTTCGCATCCGTCCCGGCCGTCCCTGCGGCACCACACGCCGAGCAACCACGTTACGCAGACATCCCGCCCGTGAAGAGGTCCGGCGTTGCACCGGACCAGGCAGTCGTCAGGCCCCTCATCAGCGGTCAAGCGGTGCCCCGAAGCCCGGCGGCAACACCCCCCAGGTCATCGACTTCGACAGGGGGCACACAGCCATACCGGACCCGGGGGCCAGGCGCCCCATTTCGGGGCCACAGAAAAGGTAACGGGGCGGCGTCGAGGAGCATGAGCCACAGGGACCGACCGCCCTGCGGGACCGGGAAACAACACCACGGAAGACCTGCGAGTCGCGCGACCAAGTAGTTTCTCTGGGACCTGAGTTGGGCGCGTCGGCGGCCGAGGACCGTCCGCTGGCGCTCCAGGAGCCGGGCGGCGACGAGCTGGTCGAACGGCGAGGGGGCGAGCGCGGCCGCGAGCGGGAGCGCCGCCAGCCGCCGGGTGACGTCGGGATGGGCCCGGATCCAACCTACGCGCAGGCCCGGCCACAAGGACTTGCTCAAGGAACCCACGTACACGACGTGCCGGTCACCGGCGCATGACGTGATACGCGGCGGCGGCGCGGCTCCCTCGCGCAGGTCCAAGTCCCGCATGGTCTCGTCGAAGACGACCAAGGTGTCGTGGGCGTGCAACCGCCGGCGCAGTTCGGCGCGCTCCTCCTTGCCCATCAACAGGCCCGTCGGGTTGTGGAAATCCGCGATCAGGTAAGTCAGGGACGGCCGGGCAGTCGCGAGAGTACGGTCCATGGCGGGGACGTCCCAGCCGGTGGGGGTGAGGGGCTGGGAGACCAGCCGGGCACCCGCGCCCCGGAACAGGGCGAGCGCGCCCGGATAGGTGGGGGAGTCCAGGACGACTCTGCTGTTCGGCCGCAGGTATGCCGCGCTGAGCAGGCTCAGCGCGACATCGGCGCCGCTGGTCAGCAGGAGGTGCCCGCTGTCGGTCGCGAGCCCTTGGGCCTCGTAGGCGTCGGCGATGGCTGTGCGCAGCGCCGACGGACCGGCGCCTTCAGAGGGGGCGCGCAACAGTGTGGCGGACAGCGTGTCGGTCGCTTCCCTCACGGCCTGGAGCAGTTCGCCGAAGGGTGCCGCGGGTTCCGCGATGGTGAGGTCCAGCGGTGCCCCGTTCTTGCCTGCTTCGCCCCGGTCGCTGGCCCAGGGCGAGAGGCGCTCGTGCAGCCGGGGCAGGGAGACGGTGCTGCCGGAGCCGGTCCGGGTAACGATCAGTTGCTCGGCGCGCAGGATCTGGTAGCCCATCGTCACGGTGCCCCGAGCGAGACCGAACTCGCCGGCGAGCAGGCGTTCGGCGGGAAGCCGCGCCCCGAGAGGAAGCCGACCGTCGCGGATGGCCTTCTCCACGGCATCGGCCAACCGTCGTGCGAGCGGTCCGTCGCCGGCGAGCCAGTTGCCGAGCAACTGGAAGAACCGTGACGCCGGGACGTGCCACACCGTGCCATTCACGTAGGCCACTTTATTGGGATTGGACCATGACCGGATGGATGGTCTCGCCCTAGCGTCGAGCCGTGACCAGCCACTACCGCATCAGTCCTGAAGACCACACGCCCCTGCACTACCGCCATGTCGATGTGTTTGCCAGCAAGGCGTTCACCGGCAACTCCCTTGCCGTCTTTCCCGACGTCCCCGGCCTCTCCGCCGCACAGATGCTCGCGATCACCCAGGAACTCCGGCACTTCGAGACGATCTTCCTGCGCGGTGAGGATGAGAGCCAGGACGTCACCGCCCGGGTGTTCGACCTCTTCGAGGAACTCGACTTCGCCGGACATCCGGTCCTGGGCGCGGCCGCCGTCCTTCACGAGCGTGACGGCGGCCGGGGCCTGCGGCGCTGGACGTTGCGCCTGGTCGGCGGGACCGTCGAGGTGACGACCCGGCGCACCGCCACCGGGTACCACGCGGAACTCGACCAGGGAGCGCCGGAATTCCTTGCGACTGTACCGGCGGAGGACAGGACGGAGATCGCCGCGGCGCTGAATCTGCCCACCCGGGCACTCGCCGACCTTCCCCTGTGTGTCGTCTCCACCGGCTTGCGCTATCTCATCGTGCCGGTGGTGGCGGGTCTGGCCGAGGCGAGGATCGTCCGCAGCGACTTCGCGGAGCTCGTCGGGCGGTACGGCGCGCAGTTCGCGTACGTGCTCGACATCGAGGCACTGGAAGGTCGCCACTGGAACAACGACGGCGTTCTGGAGGACATCGCGACCGGCAGTGCGGCGGGCTGCGTCGGCGCGTACCTGGCTCTGCACGGCGTTGTGCCCGTCGAGGAGGAGTTCACCCTGGGGCAGGGGCGTTTCACCGGCCGTCCGAGCCGGCTCACCGTCCTGCCGCAGGGACGCCCCGACGCGCTGCACAACATCCGGGTCGGCGGTGACGTGAGCATGGTGGCCCGGGGAACCCTGGACGCCCTGCCCGAGTGAGGACCATTGCCATGCCCAGCTTTCCCCTTCACACGGCCGACCGTATTCGCGCGGTCGTGGACCTCACCGACCTCGCGGAGCCGGTCGCCGACGCCTTCAACGCGTTCAGTACCGCCGACGGCGCCCGGGCGCCGTCGGCGGTACTGCCCGTCGCCGACGGCGGGGACTCCCATGTCAAGACCGCCCACCTGCACGTCATGCGGGATGCCGGCGCATCGGTGGGGCTGGTGTTTGCTCCATCCCGGACATGGCCGGGAGCGCGGTGAACTCGATGCTGGAGGGGTCGTGGGAGCCCTTCAGTTCTCCGGGAGGAACTCCAGGCCGATGTCGCTCGCCTTCAGTTCCTCGGCGAGCATGGCGAGTTCGATGCCGCGGCCGTGCCGCTTGTGCTCGTGGACGACGAGGGTCACGGCGACGCCGGAGGAGCGGATCTCCCCGGCGAGCTTCACGGCGGCCTCCAGCTCGGGGCGCCGGGTGGCGCGGGTGGAGATCTTCTCCGAGAAGACCCGCGTCACCCCGGTCTCGGCGAGGGAGTCAAGCTGTGCGTCGAGGGACTGCCGGGCAGTCGAGGCCCGTGCGTAGCCGAGACGGACGTGCCCGGCCGGTTCAGCGCCGGCGCTCACCGGCCGGGCAGCTCGGTCCACTCATGAAGCACCCGCCACTCCCGCTTTTGACTCCGACGTGGACATCGCTGCGACAAGCTTGAGACGCTTCACAAAATCTATAGACCGGTCTATTCTTGAGTCATGGATGGAACCAAGGGAGCCAGGACCAGCTCGCGGCTGGCGGAATCGATGCTGGAACTGATCCAGCGGCACGGCTATAGCGGCACGGGACTCAACACGGTGGTGGAGCACGCGGGTGCCCCGAAAGGGTCGCTCTACTTCCACTTCCCCCAGGGGAAGGAGGCCCTCGGAGAGAAGGCCGTCGAGCTGGCGGCCGCGCGATTTGGCTCTCTCGTCGCCGACTCGGCGCGAGGGTCGGCCACGCCGGGTGAGGTGGTACGCCGTGTGATCGACGAACTGGCCGGGATACTCAACGACAGCGGCTTCCAGCTGGGATGCCCGGTCTCGGTGGTGACACTGGAGATGGGTGCGCAGAGCGAACGTCTGCGAGACGCCTGCGCCCGTGCCTTCGAGTCATGGATCGCGCCGGTAAGTGACCTGCTCAGTGCGCACGGCCACCCTCGTCCCGTCGCCCGAGCCCTGGCGACAGCCGTGGTCAGCATGGTGGAAGGAGCGGTGATCGTCTCGCGTGCCCAGCGGTCCACCGAGCCGCTGCACTGCGCCGCCCAGGCGATCGCCGTGCTGCTGGAACAGAGCGCGGAGGCTTCGGCATGAGCCCGGAGGACCGGCATGCACTGGTGCTGGGTGCGAGCGGCTTCATCGGGCGCCACTTGGTACTCGCGCTCGGCCAGGCCGGCGTTCGAGTCAGCGCGGCCAGCCGGAGCCATGAGTCCTACCAGCGGCTGACTCGGTGGCTGGCCGGGCGCGGGTATGACCAGGTCCCGATCGACCTCCGGGTCGACTTCGCCAAGGCGTCACTGATGGACGGCGAGTGCGACGACATCACCGAGATCTACAACTGCGCCGGCGCCTACCGGTTCGGCATGTCGGTGGATGAGGCGCGTCGCGCCAACGTTGGCAGCGTCCGCGCGGTCGTCGCGTTCGGGGCGCGGCTGCCGAACCTGCGCCGCCTGGTTCAGGTCTCCGGATACCGCGTGGGCGGGCAGGACGCCGCCCCGTGGAGCGAGGAGTATCGACAGGAGACCTACCGGGCCCTGGGCGCCTACGAGGCGTCCAGGGCCGAGGCGGACGCCGTCTTCCAGGATCTGGCAGGGCAGTTGGGTGTCCCCTGGTCCATCGTCAACCCGGCCAGCGTAATCGGCGACAGCGCCACCGGGGAGTCCGACCAGTACCTCGGACTCGCCTCCAATGTGAAAGACCTCTGGCACGGCTCGCTTCCCGTGCTCCCGGGCAACGGGCACACGTTCGTCCCCGTGGTCGCGGTCGATTACCTCGCCCGTTTCATGACGCTGCTTCCGATGGACGAGGCCACCCACCGCACTGCGTACTGGACGCTGGACGACGGCACGCCCGCACTGCCCGACCTGCTCACGCTCATAGCGGAGCACTACGGGGTCAAGGCACCCAGGACACGGGTCCCGGTGTCCCTGCTCAAGCGGCTGCCCCAGTGGCTCACCAAGGCTGATCCGGAGACCGTGACGTTTTTGTCGACCGACCGCTACCCGACCGATTCGGCCCGTGCCTTCGCCGCCCGGCACGGGCTGGCCATGCCGGACACCGCCACGACGATCCGCCGCTGGGCCGACCACCTTGCAGCCCACCGCTTCGGCGACGCCCCCGCAGGTGACAGACGATTCACCAAGCTGGGCGGGATACGGACTTTCGAGCTCGGCAAGGCAGGCGCACCCACGGTGGTGCTGCCCGGTCTGCCGGTCAACGCCGACACCTGGGCGCCGGTCGTTACGGCGGTCGGGCACGCGCGCGCCGTCGACCTGCCGGGGTTGGGTATGAGCGCCGGACGCCGCGAGGACTGGCAGTCCTGGCTGACCGCGCTGGTCACCGAGACCGGTGCCCGTCACCTGGTGGGTCACTCCATCGGCGCCGCGGCCGCCGTCGACGCCGCGACCGCCCATCCCGATGCGGTGGATCAACTCACGCTGGTGTCACCGTTCTTCCTGCAGGGGCACCCGCCCCGCACCGCCAGGCGGCCGGCCCTGACCCGCTGGTACCTGAGGCGGACACCCCCCGAGGCGCTGGCCGAGCGGCTGACCGGCGCCACGGGCCACGCGGCCGCGCTCCGGTCGGCTGTCGCGGATCTTCGCCGCGGCACCGTTGGGGCCACCGCCGCCGGGCTTCTGGCCGCCACGGCGAACCCGCAGTGGCGTGCCGACCTCCAGGCCAAGCTGCAGCACTACCCAGGGCGTGTCCACATCGTCCTGGGATCCAACGATCCGCTCACCGCTGAGGGACAGTCGCTGCTGGACACCCTCCCGCACGCCACCGTGACAGTGGTTGCCGGCGCGGGGCACCATCCTCAGCTGACGCACTCAGAAGTCGTCGCTCAGGCCATCGGTTCGCAGACCGCCTTCCTGGGCTCGCACAGTGAACCCGGCGTCAGGGCGGCACGCGCACGACCGCGGTGACGAGGTGCTTGGCAGTCGAGGCAGTGCGACGAGCACGGCGGGTACGCCAACTGGTCCGCCTCCTAGGTGCGCGAAATGCTCCACGATCGCGGCGCGGTCGCGAGCGGCGCAGACACGCATCAGGTCGAGCGCCCGCCACGTTAGTCGTCCAAGGGTGGCGATGAGGTCGGCGAAGTCCTTCATCGTGTCTCCACGGTCAAATGGGCGACGGCCTCCGCCGGGGCTTGGGGGCGGGGCACTATGATCCCCAGGTCGAGGCGCTTGTCCATGTCGGAGTGATCGTCAAGGCCTGCGGATCGGTGGCTTTCTGCGGAGTCTGACTTTGGTGACGCTATGACCGGGCTGAGTTTCTCAGGCGAGGCCCTTGAAGAAGTCCGAGATCACGGTGTGCAGGGCTTCAGGCTGTTCCAGGTGCAGGTCGTGGCGGGTGCCGGGGATGCTCATGGCCATGGTGGCGGGTCGCTGCCGGAGCATTTCGTCGGCTTCCTGCGCGGGGATGAAGCTGGTTTGGGCCAGGACGACCAGGGTGGGGCATGCGACCTGACCCCACTCGTGATGGAAGGAACGCTGGGCGTTCTCCGCCAGCGAGCGGACCATCACGTCCCGGTCGAAGCGAGGCCACCATCCGCCCTCGCGTTCCTCCAGCCCGGCCGCCCAGCCTGCGCCGACTGGTCCGCCGCCGAGGAACGCGGCTGCCGCTTCGCGTGAGGGGAACGGTGTCGGCCATGAGTCGAGCCATCCGCCGATGTCCGCGGGGCCGTTCGGGTTTGCCCCGCAGGGCCGGCCTCGACGAGCACGAGCGCGCGGACGAGCCCGGTATGTGCGGCGGCGGTGAGCATGGCGGTGTGCCCGCCCAGCGATTGGCCGACCAGGACGGGCCGCGGCAGCGCCAGCTGATCGACAACGGCGATGACGTCGGCGACGTAGGCGGCGCGGGAGACGTCCCGCGGGTGACGCTCGCTGGCGCCGTGCCCGCGCTGGTCGACCGCGACGACCCGATACCCGGAGCTCAAGCGTTGTGCCAGCACGTCCCATTCACCCGTGTGACCGGCCAAGCCGTGCAGCAGCACGATGGGCTGTCCCGGCCCGCCCCAGTCCCGGCAGGTAAGCCGGACGCCGTCTCGCACCACTACGTGTTCAGACCATGCCACGTCGGCCCCCAGGTAATCGGCTGGCGTCGGCCGTTCGACGAGCCGGCCGCGTTCGAAGCGGGCGCCTGCCCGGACGAGGGCGACGAGGTAGGGCGCATTCACCGCCCGCCACCGCTGCCGGGCGGACTCGACCAGCTTGAAGACCATCGCCAGGGCGGCGGTGCGGGAGCCGGTCCCGCGGGTGACCTTGGTCCGCAGCCGGACCGTGGCGAACGTGGACTCGATCGGATTCGTGGTCCGCAGATGCATCCAGTGCTCGGCCGGGAACGCGTAAAACGTCAGCAGCTCGGCCTGGTCGTCGGTGATCTTCATGACGGCCTTGGGGAACTTCGCCCCGTAGAGCTGCACGAACGTTTTGATCGCCGCCTCAGCGTGCTGCATGTCCTCCGCGCTGTAGATGTCCTGGATGGCCTTCTTCGCGCCCGGCTGCGCGGACTTCGGTAGGGAGTCGAGCACGTTTGCGGTTTTGTGAACCCAGCACCTCTGCTCGCGGTGGTGGGGAAACACCTCGGCCAGCGCCTTCCAGAAGCCCAGGGCACCGTCCCCGACCGCTAGCACCGGGGCGCGCATGCCCCAGCGGGCGCAGTCCCGCATCAGGTCGGCCCACGACTCACCGGACTCGCGGTAACCATCCTTGAGCGCGACCAGCTGCTTGGAACCGTCGGCGCGGACCCCGATGAGCACCAGGACGCAGGCTTTGGCCTCCTTCAGGCGGACGTTGAGGTGGATGCCGTCGGCCCACATGTACACATAGTCGACCTCGGACAGATCACGGTCCATGAACGCGGCGTGATCGGCCTGCCACTGCTGGGTCAGCCGGGTGACCGTCGCCGGAGAGAGCCCGGCGGAGGAGCCGAGGAACTGCTGGCGGGCACGAAGTCGCCGGAGGACATGGTCAGGCGTCCGTCCCGCTTGAAGCGGTGCCCGGTGCGCAGGGCGGTGCACTTGGTGGGGTCCCGGCACCGGCGGCGGGAGGGACGGTGCCGGAGATGTCGGGGACACCCGCGAAGCGGCAACGGATCTCCCGCCAGGCGGTCTCCGTCGGTCTTCAGGATCTGGCCCGGGTGGCTGGCTGCTGCGGAACGATCGCGGGGTAGCCCGCAAGGCTGGGGGCGCAGGTTGATTGTAGTGATGGGCGGGGAACACAGGGGCAGCCCAGGGGAGTCTACGCAGGCCGCGAGGAGAATGTCCTGGCCGATGGCGCGGCCCATCATCTGAAGGGCGTGCTGGGCGATTTGGGCGGTGCCATCGGGGCCACAGATGAGTGCGTCGGTGCCGGGACGGTCCATCGGGGACCATTTTGCAACCAAATGAGGATGAGGAAGGAGAGACGAGCCCCGGTAACCCGCGGCCGGGTCCGTCGGCATGTCAGGAGTGGGGGTCTACGAGGATCTTGACGGCCGTCTCATTGTGGTGGATTAGGGTCTCGAAGCCTTCGGTGACGAGGTCGTCCAGGCCGATGGTCTTGGTGATGAACGGCGCCAGGTCGATGCGCCCCTCCTGCACGAGCTTGATGGTTTGCGGGTGGGAGTTGACGTAGGCGATCGTGCCGCGCAGGTCGACCTCCTTGAGGACGAGCTTCTGCATGTCGAGCGACGCGGGCTTGCCCCAGATTGAGATGACGGTGATGACGCCGCCCGGCTTAACGGCGTCCAGCAGTGTGTCGAGGACGACGTTGACGGACGTGGCCTCGAATGCGACGTCCGCGCCCTTGCCGCCGGTGAGACGCCGGACCTCCTCGGCAACGTCGCTGGCGGCGGGATCGATGACGTGGTCGGCGACCTTGGTGTCCAGCGCCTTCTGCCGGCGCAGCGGGCTGAGTTCGGTGACCGCGACCTCGACGCCCATCGCCTTGAGCACCGCGCAGGTGAGCAGCCCGATGGGGCCGGCGCCGCCGACGAGGGCGAAGTCGCCCGCCTTCGCGCCCGAGCGCTGGAACGCGTGGTACCCAACCGACAGCGGCTCGATGAGGGCCGCCTGGTCCAGCGGGACGTCTCCGACCGGGTGGACCCACCGGCGCTCGACGACGACTTTCTCCGCGAGCCCGCCGCCGCGCCCGCCCAGCCCGATGAAGTTCATATCGGGCGAGATGTGATAAGTCGGGTTATTTTCGCTGGTGTCGACGTCGGGGCGCAGGATGTAGGGCTCGACGACGACGCGGTCGCCCGGCTTCAGGCCTTCGACGCCATCACCCACCGCGTACACGACGCCGGACATCTCGTGGCCAAGCGTCACGGGGGCGGACTCACCCGAGACCGGGTGCGGGTGGCCGGCCGGCGGGACGAAGATCGGTCCGTCGAGGTACTCGTGTAGGTCGGTGCCGCAAATCCCGCAGTATGCGACGTCGATGCCCACCGTGCCCGGTCGGACAGTGGGCTCCGGGATGTCCTCGATGCGGATGTCACCGCGGTCGAAGTAGCGTGCAGCCTTCACTTTGAGCCGGCTCCTTCGTCTATTTTCTGCTCACACCTCGTGTCGGGTCTGCCGTGGAGTGAGGTGTGTGCCTCGCGCGGCGCATTTACATTATCAATGCACAATACGGTTCGATACGGTCGGGCACGCGCGGCGGCCATGGCGGCCCCCGAGAAGCGCACCGGCTGCACCCGCTGCTGAGCCGATGCTCGGCCTGGCCGACCACCCCGCCGGCGACCTCCCGGTCATCTCAGGCACGGTCATCCGGCTGCAAGTCGGCCACCTGCCCATCCGTTCGTCGGCGACTTGGAACTCGACCAGGAAGCCATGAGTCTCCCGGACGAGACGGGCGGCCGAGTAATTGTCAAGAGTTGTGGATCGCCTGAGGGCAAGGCTGCCTGTTCGGAGCGGAACCGCTGGACTTCCAGCTGAGCGGCTGACTTCTATGAACGTTGCTCCCACTTGGTTCGGGTGAGTTCGTACTCGACTTCTCCGTGCTCGGAGCCTTCGATCGCCTCCGGCCAGTCGCCGGTGAAGTTGCGGAGAAAGGACAGGCCCGCCTTCTCCATCACACGTCGGGATCCCGCGTTGACCGTCATGGTGTTCGCGGTCACCCGACCCACCCCGAGTTCCATGAATCCCTTGCGGATCAGGGCCCGTGATCCCTCGGTGGCGTAGCCGCTGCCCCAGGCGGCCTTGTTCAGCCGGTAGCCGAGCTCCACCAAAGCGGGGCTGTGTTCGTCCAGGGGGCGGAATTCGAACCAGCCCAGGAAGGCCCCGGTGTCCTTCTCCTGCGCGGCCCAGTAGCCGCGGGTCCCGAAGCACGGGTACTCGTGGAGGAGCCTGGGCAAGGTCTGTGCCTGGATCATCTCGCGGCTCGTTGGCCGGCCGCCGTTGATGAAGCGCATGACGTCGGGATCGTTGTCCAGCGCGAACAGATGGTCGACGTCGGCCTCGGTGAACGCGCGCAGCACGAGCCGATCGGTCTCCAGAAAGATGTTCATGCCGCGATCTTCACCACCGGCAGTAGAGCCCGCCACCGGATATTCGCAGCAGGCCGGCGAAGGGATGGTTGCTCATGCCGCTAGAGCTCAGGTGACAGGCCGGTTCGATGAGCTCGAACAGCTGCTCCGCACACGCCTGCTCGACAAGCAGCACGAACATGACCTGCAGTTCGCGGCCTTCACCGAGGACGGAACCTTCACGTACACACCGACCCTGACCAGATTCACATTCCGCTGTCGCATCGAAGCCGACGCGGACACCGCTGTCGAGGCCGACGACCTCGCCGCAGTGGAGGCCGAAGTCATGGCAATCGACTATCTGACATCCGAGAAGATCCCGTTCAAGCACCTGAGAACCACCACGACCTGCTTGGACGACGTAAAGATCAAACGCCCCCATCCGCAAGGGCGCCGCGACCAACACCACGTTCACGAGGACTGACCATGCCCATCGCCGACGTCCCTTCCGGGGCTTCCATCGCCTACGACACCTTCGGCGAGGCTGCCGATCCGCCCGTCCTGCTGGTCATGGGCTTCGGAGCCCAGATGATCTCCTGGCACGAGGATTTCTGTCACATGCTCGCCGCGCGAGGGCGCTACGTGATCCGCTACGACAACCGCGACAGCGGCCTGTCCACCAAGTTCGACGCCCATCCGGTCGACATGACGCGGTTCATCGAGACAGTGAGCGCCGGCGAAATCCCCGCTGCTCAAGCGATGATCCCCTACACGCTGCAGGACATGGCCGACGACGGCCTGGGCCTGCTCACCGCCATGGGGATCACTCGCGCCCACATTTTCGGCTCGTCGATGGGCGGGATGATCGCTCAGACCATGGCGATCACCCACCCTGAGCGGTGCCTCACCCTGACCTCGATGATGTCCTCCACCGGCGAGTCCGAATACGGACAACCCAGTCCCGCAGCCCAGCAGGCGCTGTTCAGCCCCAAGCCCGCAGACCGTGCCGGATACATCAACGCATCCGAGAAAGAAGCCATCTGGGCGTCCCGGCGTTACACCGATATCGACGGCATCCGAGAACTCGCCGCCCGTAGCTACGACCGCGCGTACTACCCAGCGGGCACAGGCCGTCAGCTCGGAGCGATGATCCTCGGAGGATCGCGCGCCGAAGCACTTACCTCCCTCACCGTCCCGACCCTCGTGATCCACGGCCTCGACGACACCCTCATCGACCCGAGAGGAGGGAAGCGAACAGCCGAACTCGTGCCCGGCGCGGAACTGATCCTGCTCGCCGACATGGGCCACGACCGACCACGAGAACTCTGGCCCGCAATCATCGACGCCGTGGGTGCTCACACGACACGCACATGAGCAAGACATGCTCAGCGAAGCAGCACGCCGCGAGACCGGAGATAGTGCGCTCGGTCTGTAGTGCCCAACGACTGCCGACGTAGGGCGACGCCTTCCGCTGCTCGGTCCCTGGTCCTCACCCGGCCCGCATCCGCCTCCTCTACGGCAACGCCAGGAACCGGGTGGCGATCGGGGTGAGTACGACACGAGAAGGTTCTTCGTCTGCTGGTGGTACAGACTCGATACGTCGTTGACCAGCGGAAACGAAGGGTTCTAAGGCCTGGGAAGCGGTGTTGGCCCGCGTATGGTCAGGATCTTGTGAGAGGGCGTCGATGGGTGCAGAACACTAGCTTCGGATCATTTGCAGCTTGCCGAGCTCGGCTGAGGGCGCGTCTGGACCGTTCCAGCCAACCCAGCGAGTTCCACTGATGTCGGCGACGAGCGCGGAGTCAACGTTCCAGAAGCTGTGGCTGGGTTCTTCGAAGACGTACCAGCCGTCCAGCCAGAGCGGGATCGACTGGTCGGGGTCGCCGGCTCGCTGGTGGTGGCGAGGTTGCGGCATCCGAAGACCGTTTCTTGGAGCACGAAGCTCGTGAGGAACTGTTCGAGAGATGGTGTCAGCGGCATGTACTCGCCTTCCGAGTCGTCGTCCCACATCCAGTGGGCGTTGCTCAGCACGACGGGTGCCGCTGGACCGGCGGCTGTAACACGACATGTCCAGCTGTCCTGGTTCTCGCTGAGGAACTCGACCGTTCCGTCGTGAAGGCTCAGGGCCTCGGCGCGTACGAGCACATCTTGTTGTTGGAAGATCCCGGGCGAGTCCGGCAAGTGCTCCTCCGGATTCGGGCCGGGCCAGCGTCCGGCATGGCGATACAGGCATCGGAGCGGTACTGGGAGGAAGTCGGGTAGTTCCGTCTCGGTCAGGCCGTAGCTCGGTTGACGTGCTCCGTGCCACGCAGTGATGAAGTCCTCAAGCCACTCGACCGAACCATCCGATGCTCGCATGACACCACGATAGACAAATCCGAACGAGGGCGTGAGACGCGTGAACGGGGCGACGATGGTCACGCGAGCGCAGGCAGTCTCACAGCCAGGTGGTGATCGCTGCTGAGACCGTTTCCTGCATGGTCAGTTTGAGGAGCCGTTTGTAGCAGCAGAGGGCGGCGGCAAGTCCGAGACAGGACAGGTAGTTGCCTGGTTTGCGCTCGTAGCGGTGGTTGAGGCGGTGGTATCCGGTCAGCCAGGAGGTTGGGTCGGCCGCGCGGTGAGGTGCTCGCCGTGGGCGAGTCCTGTTCCGCGCGGCCTCCCGCCGAACCGGACATGACGGTTTCCCGGTCATCCGGCTCTCCAGTGACTACGGTGAATGTTCTGGCTGGCTGTTCCGAATGAATGCGGTTGTGGCAGACGGCGCAGGCCACGACCGGGACGAGGGCGGGCCGGCCCGAATGTCCGCGCGCCTGGAACCTGTCCTTGCGACTCGTGTCGGTGAGGCCTTGAGTGGCGCGGTCGTGGTGGGGGAGAGGACGGCAGGCGGCGAGCCGTATAAGCGGGTGGAGACGGATAAGCGGGTGGAGACGGACCTGGTCGTGGATGTGCTGGCCGGGTCCGGCCGGCACGGCACCCTCACCGTGGTCCGGATGCGGTGAAGGCGGGGGGGTGCCCCTATGTAGTTCGTCAAGGCGGCGGGTTAGCTTGCTGGTGATGCCGGCTGGAGAGGGGGATTCGGTGGGGGTGCCAGGCGGAGAGTCGAAGGCACGCGCTGCTGAAGAGTGGCGGGACGTCTATGACCTGCTGGAAGCCGTTCGGCAGCGGCCGAACGCATGGGTGCGTAACAGCTCGTTGCAGGAACTGGCGGTGATGATGTTCGGCTACCACCTCGCTCTTCAGGTCCACGATGCCGATGAGGAGTTCGCGTTTCATCGTGGAAGTGGAGGGTTTGCCTCTTGGCTCAGCAGGACCCGTGGTTGGTCGATGGCAACTGGATGGGACGCTGCGATTGTGGAGAACCTTCCTGGTGAACCTCCGCTTGACGCCTTCTTCCGGCTCGTGGACGAGTACCGAGACGTCGCAGATCAGCCCGTCTCGTGAGCTCTCGCAGCATGGTGTTCGGTCAAGCTGATCGGGTGGGTTGGGGCTCGTAGAAGGTGCTGTCGCGGAGCATCGCGAAGAGGACATCGGCTCGTCGTCTCGCGAGGCAGAGGAGGGCCTGAGTGTGGTGCTTGCCCTGGGCGATCTTCTTGTCGTAGTAGGCCCGGGAGGTCGGGTCGCCCAGGGCTGCGAACGCGGAGAGGAAGAAGGCCCGTTTGAGCTGTTTGTTCCCTCTCCGGGACGGTTGTTCGCCTCGGATCGAGGAGCCCGAGTTGCGGGTTGCCGGGGCGAGTCCTGCGTAGGCGGCGAGGTGGGCGGCGGAGGGGAAGCTGCTGCCGTCGCCGACCTCGATGAGGATCCTGGCTCCGGTCCTGATCCCGACTCCGGGCATCGAGGTCAGGACCGGGGAAAGAGACATCCGATGCAGTTGATCTGTCAAGCGGCGATGGTGAGTTGTGGGGTTGACGGTGCGGGGAACGCGGCGAGCTCGTCATAGCGGGTTCGCTTGGTAAGGCAGTGGTGGAGGCAGCCGAGCATGCGGTTGAAGAGGTTGCGCTGAGCGGCGGTGTGACGGTCTCCATCGGCTCGCCGCCGGTCGTAGTGGGCCCGGGCTCCGGGTGAAGCGGTCAGGCTGGCGAAGGCCCAGACATAGCCGACCGAGGCCAGACGCTGGTTCTTGACCCGTCGGGCCATGACCGCGAGGCTCCTGCCGGACGCCCGGGTGACCGGTGCGGCTCCGGCGAAGGCCTTGAGCCCTCTAGCGTCGGTGAAGCGGGATCGGTCGTCACCGATCTCGGCGAGCACCCGGGCGCCGGTGAGAGCCCCGAGCCCTGGAAAGCTGGTGATGACCTCGGCGTCCGGGTGCGTGTCAAAAGACTCCACCGTCGCTTCGGCGAGGTCGTCGACACTGGTGCAGGCGGCATCAAGTTGTCTGAGCAGGGCGATGGCCTGGCGGCCCATGGCCTGCTCGACCTGCGGAGGCTGGCGCATCTGCGGGATGCGCAGTGCGTCTCGGAGCCGTTCGGCTTCCGCCTCGATGCCGCGTTGGCGGCCGGCCCTTTTCAGGAGCGAGCGCAGCTGGACGCGGGTGAGCCTGGCCGCCTGTTCGGGTGTGGGGGCCGCGGCCAGGAGGACGCGGGCGACGTTGCTGCTGATTCCTTCGCGGTTGTGCTGGAAGGTCGCGAGGAAGCCGGGGAAGCATTCGCGCAGGTGGGAGCGGAGTTTGTTGCCCGCTTGGGTGCGGTCCCAGACCGCGTCCTGCTGAGCGCGGGCCAGGACGGCTATAGCGCGGGCGAGTTCGCTGTCGTCGGGCAGCGGCCGGTGGGCGGCCTTGTCCGTGCGCAAGATGTTCGCGAGCACCATGGCGTCGAGGTGGTCGGACTTCTTGCGGGTGACCGTATGCCGGTCGCGGTAGCGTGCGGCGGCCATCGGGTTGATCGCGTAGACGGGCCGGCCGGTGGCTCGCAGGCAGGCCACAAGGAGGCCGCGGGAGGTCTTGATCGCGACAGGAATCAGGGTGTTCGCGCTGTCGCCGTGAGCGGTGAGGAGACTGAGGAGCTGGTGCAGGCCCTCGAGGTCGTCGTTGATTCGGGCCCTGGATAACAAGGTGCCCTCGTGGTCGATCAGAGCGACATCGTGGTGGTCGCTGGCCCAGTCGATTCCGCAGGTGACGGTCATCGTGGCGTGTTCGTCCTCTCGGTCTGGGGTGTCCTGCTGGTCGCAGCCGTGCGGGGGCACGCGTCTCCCTAATGGAAGGGCTCGATGGCCCTGCATCCGATTAGCCGTTCGTGACCCCAGCGACTCACAGGGCCCTCGGTCTGCTCCAGAGCTCGGCGGCTCCAGGCGTGGTGAGAGGTGACCCCTGTGGGCGGCTCGGACCACAAACTTCAACGATCCGATCATCGGACTGGATGCGGTGGGGTACGGACTCGTGACGCTGGACGGCACCGGAGGCCGACTCTTGACCAAGGGATCCAAGTCCCTGGGGGTGTGCGCGGCTTCTCCGGCACCGACCACCGTCACGAGGGTGATGCGGGGCCCGCAGTCTCTTTCAAGGCGTCGACGGGCCGGGGTGGGCCTGGCGGTGCCCCGCATCACTGCCCATTAGGGTGGGCCTCCAGCAGTTCCTCGATGCGCCCGGCCAGGAGCTTGCGCTGGTCAAGGACGGCGGCGAGCGAGCCGGCCAGGCTCGGGACGATCAGCGCGGCCGCTTCGGTGCCGGGAACCACCACGGTCTGCTCGTCCAGCGCGGTGAATATGTCCTCGACCAGCCGCTCGGCCATCCGCGGCGCCTTCGGCCGCAGCAGCGTGACCAGCCGCCGACGGCCTGCCTTGCGGATCTGGGCCGGTGACCCGAACCGCTCCAGCAGGGCCAGGACAGCCGGGTGTTGCAACCGTGGGCCCAGAACCCGTTCCAGGGACGGGTGGATCTGGGTGAGCAGGCCGTGGAGCCGGTTCGCGACCCGGGTGGCCTCACCGGTCAGGTCGTCGTCGAAGCCGACGATCATCTCCAGCTCGGCGATCGTCTCGTCTTCGAGGTCGACCGAGCGCAGAGTGTGAGGCATCGCGCGGGCGGCGTCGGCGATGATGAACGCGTCCCTCGCGTCTGTCTTGGCCTCGCCGGGATAGAGGTCGGCGATCCGCCGCATCGTCAGACCGGGCAGGTAGGCGACGGGGCAGCCCATGTCCCGGGCCACCGCCAGCGGCAGGGCTCCGATCGAGGCCGGCTGCCCACGACCAGCACCGTTCCGTGCTTGGCCTGGAGTTTCGCGAACAGCTCGCGGAGCTTGGGCTCGGTGTTGGGCAGGCGCTTGTCGAACGCCTTCTTCCCTGCCGGGGTGACGGCGGTGGCGTGGTGTTCGCCTTTGCCGACGTCCAGGCCGAGATAGACGTCGATGTCGCCGGTGTCGATCACGTGCATCCTCCGGTCGTGCTTCTGCCCGGCCTCGTCCACGGCACCGATCGCCACATCCACATTACGAAGAGCCTCCCGACCTGCGAAGAGTCGGTGGTCATGCCCCTAATCAGCGGTCAGTCAGTGCCTCCGGGCTCGGTGACACCACCCCCCGGATCATGGTTAACAAGGGGGGAAGTCATGCCGAGCCCGGAGGCCGGGAGCCCCGTTGCGGAGCCACCAAAAAGGTAAATGGGGGGGAGCCGATCACGGTCCTGTCGCTGGAGCCCGAACCGTACGCGGGTACCGGCATCACTCCACTGAACCCCACCTGACCCCGTGCCGGGGCGAGGCGCCGCGGTGGGTGCCGGTTCAGTCCAGGCGGTCGTAGGTGCCTGGCTCCCAGTCGGCGAACAGCGTCAGCGCCTCCGCCGCCGCGGTACGTTCCGGCGCCGTGGAGGTGGCCGGCCCACCGTGGGCGCCGAGACGGGATGCCCCTGCCCGGCGAGCTCCTCGGCCAGGTGCCGCAGCGACTTGGTCGTCCAGCGCAGCGGCGACATGGGATCACCCCGCTCGTCCGGCTCGACCAGCGCCAGCAGAGCCGGAACGAGCCGCGGGTCCAGCTCCTCGGCACTCTTGTGCCCCGTCACCACAGCGGCGAACCCTCCACCCGGGCAGCGGATCCTCGCCGCCCTCCAGCTCGAAGACCCCCTTTCGCACCGTCGTTTCGCTCACGCCCGCAGTGCGCGCGACGGCCCGGACCCCGCCGTGGCCCAGCAGCCGGGCCTCGGTGGCCAGCGCCAGCCGCTGCTGCCGCTCATCCAGATGCGGAAACAACACCCCGAACCTCAGGGCGAGTTGATCACGAACCTCACTCGGTATGCGCATACCAGACCAACGCGCCAGAGCCCCCAAAGCAACGCGTTGATTCTTTACAATCCCCTGGGCGGGGCCCAGCGGTTCCTGTCCGCGTTCAGCGGCATCTCACCCCACTTCCGGCCACGCCGGCACCGGAGGACCGCCCCCGACCACCGCACCGAGATGACCACCCGCTTCGTGATCTGGGACCAGATCACCGGCGCCACCGCCCCGCCCACCGCAGCGTGACCCAGGCCCCCGCCCAACCCCCACACGCCCTCAACCGATCAACAACCCACCAACGTGACAACGCCCTGTGAACACCTGATGCGCGAGAACCGTCCGACTGAGCATGATCGCCACATCCGGATCATGCCACCCACCAGCAAGAACACATCACCCGCTATCACGCACCAGCTCGTTACGCTGAGGTTCCCCCGCTGCGCGGGAGTGGCTGACTAGCTGGTCAGGGCGGCCGCCAGGTAGAGGCCGCCATGCAGGCACTCCGCAACGTCAACCAGCGGCTGATGGTCGAGAACAGCCAGCTGATCGCCGCAGATGCTCCGGAACCACCCGCAGGGTAGCCCGTGTACTCAGAAGCCACGGCGCCCCGGCGGGGTGAGCGGCACGGTTACCGAAGCCGGGCCGGAACAGCTGGGCTGTGCTGGTCCTGATCGCCGACGCCACGCGTGCGTTATTGCCTGCGCAGTTCGATGACTGTGATGTCGGGTGGTGCTCCGACTCTGATGGGTGGCAGGGATGCTCCGACTCCGCGGGAGACGTAGAGCTGTGTGTGGTCGATGGTAGCCAGTCCCGCTGTGAGGGGTTGGGTCAGTGGCACGAGCAGGTTGCCGGGGAAGAAGGCTCCGCCGTGTGTGTGCCCGGACAGTTGGAGATCGACTTTGTGTCGGGCGGCTTCGTGCACCTGCACAGGTTGGTGGGCGAGCAGGACGACGGGGTGGGAGGCGTCGCGGTCGCCGAGGGCCCTGTCGTAGTCGGGTGTGTCGCGGTTCTGCTCGCCTGTGATGTCGGTGACGCCTGCGAGGTCGATGGCTCCGCCCCGATGTTTGATGAGTGTTCGGGTGTTGCGCAGGGTGGTAACGCGGAAGTCGGCGAGTGTGGCGATCCAGGCGTCGACATCGTGGCGGTAGTCGTGGTTGCCCGTGACGAAGAAGGTGCCGTGGGTCGAGGACAGCCGGGTGAGCGGCGCGGCGTGAGCGGCCAGGTCGCCGGCGGTGCCGTCGGAGAGATCGCCCACGATGGCGACGATGTCGGGCGACGTGTTGTTGATCATCCGGACCATGCGTGCGGTGTGGGCGCGGCCGAAGAATGGCCCTAGGTGGAGGTCGCTGGCCATGGTGATGCGCATGCCGTCGAGGGAGGGGTGCAGTCGGCGCAGGGCCACGGGCACGACTTTCACATCGGGTGCTCCCAGGCCGCGGTGAAAGCCGTAGCCGGTGGTGGCCATGGCGGTACTGGTGGCGAGCAGCGCGACCGAGCGGGCCAGCACGAGACGGCGGTCCACCATCCGCGGTGGGTCCTGGGCCGGTCGGGGATTCGGGGCGCCCATGATCGGAGCCGCGACGGACTGGCTCTGCTGCACGACCGGCGCCCGAGGGGCCTGCGCGGGAATCGCGGGGCCGGTTCCGGTTCGACGCCGCAGTGCACGCGCCGTGAGGCGTGCAGGGATCTCCAGGGCGACGAGCGTCATCAGCAGGTAGGCGGCCAGGGCGACCCACACGAAGGCCGGCCAGGCCAGCCATGCGATGCGTGTGGGGTTCGCGTACTGAGCGGCGAGGACACCGGTGGGGACCAGGACCGTGAGGGCGACCGCCGTGGCCCCGCCCGCGCTGCGCAGCCGGGCGGACGATGTGACGTCCTTGACGAGCCTCAGGTAGAGGTAGCGGTGTGCGGCGGCCGAGGCGACGATGCTCACGGCGGCGACGGTGGCTTCCTGCGCGAGGGTGCTCACGCCGCTGCCTCAGCCGGTGGGAACGGACTGGAGACGGATCGCCCGTCGTGGGTGCTGGGGCCGAGGTGTCGGTGCATGGCGGCGGGGTGCTCCGGGAGAGTTGTCGAACGGTCAGGGTCGGCTGGTCCGGGGGGCGGGGCGCCCGGCCGGAGGGACGGCCGCGTCGGACGGCGGCATCTGGGGTCCATCTGTCTGCTCGCGCGGATTCACTGCGGGCGGGCCAGGCCCACGTCGTAGGCGAAGATGACGGCCTGTACGCGGTCGCGGACGTCGATCTTTGCCAGGATGCGGCTGACGTGGGATTTGACCGTCGACTCGGCCAGGTGGAGGTGGGCGGCTATCTCGGTGTTGGACCATCCCGTGGCAACGGCGGCGAGAACTTCGCGTTCGCGTTCGGTCAGGGCGGCCAGTTGTCGTCGCTGTCCGGGGCTGAGCACAAGAGCGCCGGACGTCCGTTGTGGGTGAGAGGTAGTGAAGGCGTCGATGAGTCTGCGTGTCAGGCTCGGGGAGATGACGCTGTCGCCGGCCGCCACGGCCCGGATGCCGACGACGAGTTCCTCGGGGCGTGCGTCCTTGAGGAAGAAGCCGGCCGCGCCGGCCCGCAGGGCCTCGTAGGCGTACTCGTCGAGGTCGAAGGTGGTCAGGACCAAAACCCGCGAACGGCCGCCGGACTCGACGATGCGGCGGGTGGCCTCGATGCCGTTGACGCCGGGCATCCGGACGTCCATCAGGACGACGTCGGGACGCAGTTCCGCGGTCAGGCGGACGGCCTCCTGGCCCTGGGAGGCTTCGCCGACGACCGAGATGTCCGGCTGTGCTTCGAGGAGCATGCGAAAGCCCAGTCGTTGCAGGGTCTGGTCGTCGACGATGAGGACGGTGGTCATATGCGGTGCTTCTCCTGGGCGGCGCTGGGCAGGGTGCGGGATGTGCTCAGGACGGTGTGGACGCGCCAGCCGCCAGCGAGGGTCGGGCCTGCGCTGATGCGCCCCTGGTAGAGGGCGGCGCGGTGGCGCATGCCGACCAGTCCTTGCCCGCTGTGCCTGGCGTGCCGTTCGCTGTCCGCCGCACGGGTCGGGCCCGTGTCCTCCACCGTGACGTGCACCGATTCCTCATCTCTGTACAGGTCGACGGACACGGTGGTGTCGGCCGCGGCATGTTTGAGGGTGTTGGTGAGGGCTTCCTGCACGATGCGGTAGACGGTGAGCTGAAGGCCGGGACTGAGCGGTGTCAGGTCCCCGTTGGTGTGCAGGTCGGCGGTGGGGCCGGCGGCGCGGACGCGGTGGAGCAGCGTGGGCAGGTCCTGAAGGGTCGGCTGCGGGGCGAGCGGGGTGGTGTCCCGTGGTGTCGCGGGGTTGTCGACCACGATGAGCAGGCGGCGTAGTTCCGCGAGGGCCTCGCGGCCGCTGTCACCGATGAGGTCGAGGGTGTCGGCGGATTTCTCCGAGCGGGACCTGGCCAGAGCGGCAGCTCCGTCGGCCAGCCCGATGATCACGGCGAGGGTGTGGCCGAGGATGTCGTGCATCTCGTGGGAGACGCGGGTGCGCTCCGCGGCTGCGGCCAGGCGGGTCTGTTGGTCCCGCTCGGTCTCCAGGGCCACAATGTAGGCTTTCGCCAGGCGTCCGGTGAGGGCCAGTGCGGCGCAGGCGGTCACGGCGAGCATGGCCAGCAGTGTGACGATTTCTGGGCGCTTGGCGTGTTGCAGATGGCCGCTTCCCCAGAATGCCGCGATCCAGAGAACGAGCTGGGCGGCGGTGACCGTGCAGGCGAGGACCAGCTGGCGGTGGCTACCGTAGCGGCCGACGTTGTAGAGCGCGACGATCCGGGCCGCGTCGGCGCCGTTGAGGACGTTCAGCGGCAGCGCGAGGACGGAGGCGGCTGTGGTGATCGCGAACACCAGGCCGGGCCGTCGTTCCCGCCACAGCAGCGGAACCGTGTAGGCGAGGGTGAGGACGATCTCGCTTGGCAGGTGGGCGCGGTTGGCCGGGTTGAGCAGAGCGGGCAGTGCGAGGACGGCGCAGAAGACGGGCACGGCCCACAGCCGCAGACGGGGGTGGTCGCGGTCGAGTATCCGCCAGGCGGCCAGCCCGCTGATGATCGACACCGTGACGCGGTGGTCGGGGTCGCTGGTCAGTGACCGCGGAAGCCGGGAAGCATGGGGCGAGGTGCCGTGTACAGGTTCTCGGGTGGTCGGCTCGCTCATGGCAGGTGGGGGCCTTTTCGCTGTCCGGGAGGGCCGCCCGCCGCTCCATGGGGAGCGTGAACCGGCGGGCGGGGGCAAAAGGGGCCCGGACAGCCGATGTGCGGTGCACGGTGTGCTGTCCGGGCCCCGGGGGGCCGTCTGCCGCCCCTCGGGGGGGTGGGGGCCGGCAGGCGGGGTCGGGGTGTGCCGGGGCTGTGCCTATCCGATGGGCGCGGGCGCCGTCGGCTCCTGGTCGTTCTGCGCGGGGAAGCGGGTCTGGCGGTCGCGTTCGGCCAGTACCCGGCGGAGCTTCTCGCCCTCCACGTCGACGTTGGGCAGGAGGCGGTCGAGCCAGCGGGGAAGTGCCCAGGCCCGTGCGCCGAGCAGGGTCATCACCGCGGGGACGAGGGTCATGCGGATGACGAAGGCGTCGAAGAGGACCGCGGTGGCAAGGCCCATGCCGATGGATTTCACCAGGGCGATGTCGTCGAGGAGGAACCCGGCGAACACCGAGATCATGATGATGGCGGCGGCGGTGACCACGCGGGCGCCGTGGCGGAACCCGGTGACGATCGCTTCGGTGGGGCCGGCGCCGTGGACATAGGCCTCGCGCATCCCGGAGACGAGGAACACCTCGTAGTCCATGGCCAGGCCGAAGACCACGCCGATCAGCAGGATAGGCAGCAGGCTGACGATGGGTGCGGTCTCGTCGACGCCGAAGACGTCCTTGAGCCAGCCCCACTGGAACACGGCGACCAGCACGCCGAGGGTGGCGACGACGCTGAGCAGGAAGCCGGCCGCGGCCTTGATCGGGATCAGGACCGAGCGGAACACGAGGAGCAGCAGGACCAGCGCGAGGCCGACGACGATGGCCAGGTAGGGCACCATCGCCTCGCCGAGCTTGGCGGAGACATCGATGTTGAGCGCGGTCGTGCCTGTCACCATCACCTGCGTGCCGCTGTCCTTCTCCACCGCGTCGCTGCCCTCGCGGATGTCGCCGACCAGGTCGACGGTCTCCTGGCTGGTGGGCGGACTGCTCGGCACCGCAGTGATCAGGGCGACGTCACCGGCCTCGTTGAAGACCGGGGGCCGTACGGTGGCGACGTCGTCGAGACCCTCCAGCATGGCGGAGGTGTCCATGGCCGCGGTCTTGGCGTCGTCGCTGTCGCGAGCGTCGACGACGATGGTCAGCGGGCCGCTGAAGCCCGGCCCGAAACCCTTGCTGAGCGTGTCGTAGGCCACGCGCTGGGTGCTGCCGGGAGCGGCCATGCTGTCGTCGGGCAGGGTCAGCCGCAGCGACAGTGCCGGAATGGCCAGCACACCCAGGCCGATAACCGACGCCAGCAGCATCTTCCAGGGGTGGCGGGTGACGAAGCGACCCCAGCGAACGCCCATCGTGACGCGTCGGCCGTGCTGCTCGGCACGCACGCGGCGTGTGGTGAGGCGGCCGTGGGCCACGCGGGTACCGGTGAAGCCCAGCGTGGCCGGCAGGAGGGTGAGCGCGACCAGCACGGCGACGGTGATGGCGAAGGCCGCGGCCAGGCCCATGGTGGTGAGCATCGCGATGCCGATGACACTCAGACCGGCGAGCGCGATGACGACGGTCAGACCGGCGAAGACCACCGCCGAGCCCGCGGTGCCCAGGGCACGCCCGGCGGCTTCCTCGGGCGTGTGCCCCTCACGCAGCTCTGTGCGGTAGCGGGAGACGATGAACAGGGCGTAGTCGATGGCCACCGCCAGACCCAGCATGAGCGCCAGGGTCTGCGCGTTGGAGGCCATGTCGACGAACGACGAGGCGACGGTGATGGCACACAGGGCGATGCCGACGCCGACGATCGCAGACACCAGGGGCAGTCCGGCCGCGACCAGTGAACCGAAGGTGATGACCAGGACGAATGCGGCGACCAGCAGGCCGATCAGTTCGGCCGCGTTGCTCTGCTCCTCCTCCAGCACCGCGTTGCCGCCGAGGCTGATCTTCAGGCTTGCCTTCTCGCCCTTGTCCGCCACCTCGTGCAGGGCGTCCGACGCGGCGGGAGTGATGTCGGCCTGCGGGACGGCGTAGGTCACCTGGGCGTAGGCGATGCTGCCCGAGGAGCTGACCAGGCCGGCGGTGAAGGGGTCGGCGACGTTCGCCACCTGCGGTGCCTTGCGCAGGTCGGCGACCAGGGACTCCACCTCCTGCTTGTGCGCGGCGGACGTCAGCTTCTGCCCGTCCGGAGCCTCGATGACCACACGGGCCGTGGCGCCGCCGGCCGAAGCCTGCGGGAACTCCTTCTCCAGCAGGTCGATGGCCTGCTGCGACTGGGTTCCGGGAAGCGTGAAGTCGTCCGTCGTACTGCCCGACACGCTGCTGACGCCGATGACCGCGGCGACGAGCACCGCGATCCACGCCAGCAGCACCAGCCTGCGCCGCCGGAAGGCGAGCCGGCCGAGCCGGTAGAGAAAGGTGGCCACGAAAGTTACTCCCACCAAGAGGGAAAACGGATGTGTGAGGGCGAGCCCGACAGGCTCCGCCCATGAACGTAGAAGTCGCGTGCGGCTGAAATGAGCTACGCGAGGACGAATCTGCGGCCGGGACGGTACCCCCGTACCGGGCGGTGTCCTCCTCGAGGCGGACGTCCCGGGTCTCAGCCAGCCGGGCGGGCGGCAAGAAGCGCCACCGTCGCGTCCCACAGCTCCCGCTGCACGCGCGGCTCCCGGCCGGGCTCGGGGCACTGCAAGGGACGGGCGTCACGGACGGAGAAGTAGCCCCCGGTGGTGCCCGCGAGCGCCGGGTCGGTGGCGAGTCGCACGATGATGCCAGCGCCCTTGCGGGGATCGCCGATCCTCAGGGTGTTCAGCACCCGCTGCAGGACGGCGGAGCCGGGCAGGTCCCGGCCCAGGCCGGTGGCGTTGAAGCCGGGGTCGCAGCAGTTCACGGTCACCTTGTCCGCATCCAGGCGGCGGGCGAGTTCCTGCGTCCACATGATGGTCATCAACTTGGTGCGCCCGTACAGGGACATCGACTCCCGCCGGGTGTAGGGCTCGGTGCGCCGCAGATCCTCGGCCGGGGCGATCGTTTTCGCCTGCTGGGCTGCTTCGGAGGCGACGTTGACGATCCGGACCGGCGCCGAGGCGCCGAGCTTCGCCGTCAGCGCCTCGGTCAGGACGAACGGGCCGAGGTAGTTCACCGCCGTCATCTCCGCGAGGCCCTCGGTGGTGATGCGCTGCGCGAAGGCGTGCAGGCCGGCGTTGTTCACCAGGACGTCCAGGCGCGGATAGCGCGCGGCGATCTCCTCGCCCGCGCGGCGGGCGTCGGAGAGCACGCCGAGGTCGGCATGGAAGACATCGACGGGCTCGGCGGTCACCGCCCTCAGGTCGGCGACGAGGGCTTGTGCCTTGCTGCGGGAGCGGGCCACGGTGCCGATGTGGTAGCCCCGGCGGGCCAGCTCGAAGGCAGCGATGCGGCCCAGCCCGGAGGTGGCTCCCGTGATCACAGCGACGGGACGATCCATCCCACAACCCCTTTCGTGAGGTACCTCATGATTATGTTGTGCGAGGATACCCGAACCATGGAGCAGCACGAATCAACAACGGCAGGCAGCGCCCCGGAGCAGGTGGGACTGTCCTTCCTCACCCTCGCGTACAGCCTGCGCGAACAGGTCGACCAGCACATGCTGGCGACCGCAGGCCTGTCCCTGTCCCGCACCAAGGTCCTTCAGGCACTGGTCAGCAGCGGCGCGCTCCACCAAGCACAGCTGGCCGCCTCCCTCGGCCAAGCACCGCGCTCCGTCACCCAGATCGTGGAGGGCCTGGAGCGCCTCGGCATGGTCGCCCGAACCGGCGACCCCGAGGACCGCCGCCGCAAGACCGTCTCCATCACCGACATCGGCCGCACGGCACTAAGGGCCGCGGAAGAAGCAGGCACGCACGTGCTTCGCCAGCGCTTCGGCCGCCTCGAACCACAACAGCTGGCCACACTCGACACACTGCTCGCGCACCTGGACATCGCCCTCACTGGCGGCAAGACCGGCTGACAGGCACGAAAGAGCCCCCGCCCCAGTGGCCTCCGTTCTAGCCGTCGTCGCAACACCCCAGCTCAGGGGATGCGATGGGGTTCGAAGCTCGGAAGGACCGCAGGCCGCAGGGGCGCAAGAGGCTCCATGCTGAGCGGGAGGAATACTTCCGGCTCGTGCAACAGGGCTACAGCAGTGCAGATGCGGCCAAGCGTGTAGGTGTCCATGTGCGGACCGCTCGTGGGTGGCGTAACGGCCGCCTGCTCAATAGCGGCAGGGTCGAGCCGCCCGTTCGTTCACAGCGGGCGGCCGTCCCCGTTTCGTCCGGCCGCTACCTCGGTGCAGATGAGCGCATCCACATCGCTGACCGGCTGCGGGAGAAGGTGTCCATCCGCACGATTGCCGCCGAGCTGGGCCGCAGCCCGTCGATCATCGCCGAGAAATACGCCGCAACGGCGCGCTCGGCGCGGCACCGAGTGGACCTACCGGCCTGACGTCGCCCAGGCCCGTGCCGATGCCCGCCGACCTCGCCCCAAGGCCGGGAAGATCGGCCGGTGTCCGCGGCTGCGTGACTACATTCAAGAGCGTCTGGAACGGCGCTGGAGCCCGGAGCAGATAGCCCACCAGCTCCGCCGGGACTTGCCCGTCCACCCGGAGATGCGCGTGACGCACGAGACGATCTACCAGGCCCTCTACATCCAAGGCCGTGGAGAACTCCACCGCGAACTCACCAAGGCCCTGCGGAGCGGGCGGGCCCGCCGGCGCCCCCACCGCCAGGCAAACAAGCGGCAGCCCCGGTTCACCGCCCCCATGGTGATGATTAGCGACCGGCCCGCTGAAGCGGCTGATCGCGCCATACCCGGCCACTGGGAAGGCGACTGCATCGTCGGCGCCGACCACCGCTCCGCCATCGGCACACTCGTCGAGCGCACGACCCGCTTCACCATGCTGGTGCACCTGCCCAACGGGCATCGGGCAGAGCACTTCCACCAGGCGCTCACCGCCACCATCAGCCAGCTTCCGCCCCATCTGCGACGGTCACTGACCTGGGACCAGGGCAACGAGATGGCAGGTCATGAGCTCTTCTCCGCCGCCGCGAACATGCCGGTCTACTTCTGCAACCCGGGCAGTCCCTGGCAGCGCGGCTCGAACGAGAATACGAACGGCCTTCTCCGGCAGTACTTTGCCAAGGGAACCGACCTGTCCCGGCACACCCGCGAGCACCTGGACGCGGTGGCTGCCGAACTCAACAGCCGCCCACGCAAAACGCTCGGCTGGGAAACTCCAGCCGAGCGCCTGCAAAGTCTGCTGAGTACGGGACTCCTGACGGCACAGGGGGCCCTCCGCGCGGCGCCTTTGGCCCCAGGCCAAGCCGAGGCCGACCTCCTAGTGGCGGTGCCAGACCAGCGTGTAGCGCCAAAACAGTCGTCGGTGCAGCCGTGCACCGGGTAGCGCCTGGTGGGCGTCGCGAACGATGTCTGCAAAGGTCGTAGTTGCCGGTCGGGTCGGGGCGGTCATTGAGGCTGGTCGCGGCGCCTTGCGGCCCTTGTTCTTGATCCAGGCCATGGCCACGTTCGCCGGAATGGCCACGGCGTCGATCAGGTAATCGCTCCGAGACTGCGGGCGATACACGCCGACGACGACCAGCGTTCCGCCAGGCGCCAGCTCCTGACGGAAGCAGGTGAGGGCGTCGCTGAACGGCATGTGGTGGATGGTGGCGACACATGTGATGACGTTGTAGGGACCAGGCGGCACATCCTTCAAGGCGTCTCCGACAGTGAAGGTCACCGGGGCGGCGGGTTTTGTGAGTTCCCGCGCGCGATCGACGATCGTGGGATCGACGTCGATACCGTGCACCGCTCCGGCCCGTGAGGCCAGGAGTCTGGCGAGGTCACCGCTCCCTGATCCGACGTCCAAAGCCCTGTTGAAACGGCTGGCCAGCTGGCGCAGGATCCACCGGTGGTAATGGGCGTTGTGGTCCCAGGGATGGGCGGCATGGAACTGCTCAAGTGCTCGAAGGACGCGGGGCAGCAAAGTCGTCATGGCGTGAGTCCATCAGCCCCTCGGCCGCCTGCGAAACCACAACCGAGATAAATGTGAGCTGGCCGGGGCGCCCGGCCTGGAACGACCGACAGCCGCTCGGCCGGGTAGCCCGGCGGAGCGGCTGTCTAGACTGCTCGCCATCACACAACGGCGATCACGTGTTGCGACGATCCTTGGAATCCGACGCCATCGCCCTGCCGGAGTCAGGGCCGCCGACGGAACAGGCTGCGGATTCTGCCTTCGTCCCCTCGTCGTGCTCGTACGTCACGTCCTGGTCCCGCCTGCGGCGAGCCCGAAACCCCGGCGGGGCAGGCCAGCCACCCTCACCCGCCGGCCCGCCCCCACGGGGTCTCGTTGGCGACGCCGCCACCAGGCCCTGTCACAGACCAGCCACTACCAGCGACAACCCACTCAAGCATGAAGATCGCGATCTACAGCAGGAGTGCTAGTGTGATGCGCCAGAAAAGGTGATCTTAAGTCTGCCGCTGGTTTTCGGTGCTGGGTGGGCTGATTTTGGTGAGGTAGTCGGCGAGGGACTTGAGGATCTCGTCGGCGGTCTTGGTCCAGGTGAACGGCTTCGGGTTCTCGTTCCAGGTGTCGATCCAGGCGGTGATGTCCTTCTCCAGGGCTGTCACGGAAGTGTGGACGCCGCGGCGGATGAGTTTGTCGGTCAGCAGGCCGAACCACCGCTCGACCTGGTTCATCCAGGAAGAGCCGGTCGGGGTGAAGTGGACGTGGAAGCGGGGGTGTTTTCCCAGCCACGTCTTGATCTCGGCGGTGTTGTGGGTGGCGTAATTTGTCACAGACCAGATGGACGTCGAGTCCGCTGGGCACGGCCTTGTCGATCCGGATCAGGAACTTCTTGAACTCGATGGCGCGGTGGCGGCGGTGCAGTTCCGATATGACGGTGCCGTCGGCGATGTTGAAGGCGGCGAACAGGCTGGTGATCCCGTGCCGGTAGTAGTCGTGGGTGCGGCGTTCGGGCATGCCCGGCATCATCGGCAGTACCGGCTGCGAGCGGTCCAGTGCCTGGATCTGGCTCTTTTCATCGACGCAGAGAACCACCGCCTTCTCCGGCGGCTGGTGGTAGAGGCCGACGACGTCGACGACCTTGGCGACGAACTGCGGGTCGGTGGACAGTCTGAAGGAGTCCTGCAGGTGGGGCTTGAGGTCGAACTTCTTCCAGATCCGCCCGACGGTCGATTTCGACAGCCCGCTGTGCTTCGCCATCGAGGCACGCGACCAGTGCGTGTCCTTGCCCGGGACGGACTCCAGAGTCGCCACGAGTACGTCCTCGACCTGGTCGAGCAGGACCGAGGGCGGCCTGCCGGGGCGGGGCTCGTCCGTCAGTCCGTCCAGACGCAGGGTGATGAACCTGGAGCGCCAGCGGTTCACCGTCGCGTGGGCGATGCCGAGTTCGGCCGCGACCTCCTTGTTCGTCCCGCCCTCCGCACACCGCAGCACGATCTTCGCGCGCAGTGCCAGGAACTGCGCGGTCTTCGCCCGCCGCGCCCAGCGCGTCAGCTCCGCACGCTCGGCTTCGCTGAGCACCAGGTCCGGCTTGCGCCGGCCCGGCCGCGGCTCATCCACCAAGCCCGCCAGCCGCCGGGCCACGAACCGCGAACGCCACTTGCGCACCGTCTCCACGGACACCCCACAGTCCGCCGCCACAGCGGTATTTGACGCCCCGTCCGCACAGGCCAGGATGATCCGCGCCCGCTCGGCCACACGGGCCGGCACCCCGCCACCCGCCCAGCGCAGCAACTCCGCACGCTCCTCAGCGGACAGCACGACTTCGACAGCACGAGGGCCTCGATGCGACATAAAAACAGCCTACAGACTTAAGACCGCCTTTTCTGGCGCATCACACTAGTACTCCAGCCGTAGTTCGTGATCTCGATCGTGAGGGGCGCCGAGGAGGCAGCCGGCAGCGTCGATCATCTGGATGAGACCGACCACGCCGTCGCGGGCGTTCGTTTCCTTCTCCGCCTACCCGAGTCCACCGAGACGGAGGGCGTTCCTTATCTCGCTGAGCTTCGCGGTCGTCGCCGGGGTCCACTCCTTCGCCTGCTCACCGAGACGGAGGGCGTTCTCAATCTCGCTGAGTTTCGCGGAGGACAGGGCGCCCGCCCGCTCGATCAGGTCGTCCCGGGACACGGTGGTCAGCCACGTGCAAGGGGTAAAGCCCCGGACGCGGGAACGCGAACCGAAGCACGCCTTCAAAGGGCAGTCCTTCCACGGCGCCTACTGCCACTTCGACGCCCAGATCGGTGATGTCGACACCCGCCCGAGCGACGACCTGCATCACCCGGATCCCGGACGCGTCGTCTCCCGACAGCAGCACGACCGGCCGCCGCTCGTCGAACTCCACCCACCAGACTTCGCCACGTTGCACATGTCCTCCTGACACAGGACGGCGGGCGGGCGCTGCGCGACCCCGACGCGCTGTGGAGACGGGTGCGGCCACCCGTTGATCATCGGTGTGTGAAGACAAACGATCACGCGGTGGCCGCAGGTCACAGCGTAGACCCTGCCCGCTGGCAGGAGGCGTTCGAGGGCCTGATGAGCCGGATAGCGGGACGGTTCACACGGGTCGAACCTCGGTTCCGGGTCCGGAAGTTGGTGCTCGGACTGCTGTCGGACCTGCCGCGCAAGAACTGCTGGACCATCGCCGAATGGGCCGGGGAGAGGACCCCGGACGGCATGCAGCATCTGCTGGGGCGGGCCAAGTGGGACGCCGACCGGGTCCGCGACGATGTGTGTGACTACGTGGTGGACCACCTGCACGACGACCAGGCGGTACTGGTGGTCGACGAGACCGGGGACGTGAAGAAGGGCACCGGCACGGTCGGCGTTCAGCGCCAGTACACCGGCACCGCGGGCAGGATCGAAAATGCCAGGTCGCCGTCTACCTGGTCTACGCCGGCCGGCGCGGGCACGCGGCAGTGGACCGGGAACTGTACGTCCCGCGTTCATGGACCTCCGACCCTGACCGCTGCCGGGATGCCGGACTCGACCAGGACACCGCCTTCGCCACCAAGCCGGAACTGGCCACTCGTATGGTTGCCCGGTTCCTGGACGCCGGCCACCAGGCCGCATGGGTCGCCGGCGACGAGGTCTACGGCGGCAACCCCAGGCTGCGAACCGCACTGGAGGAACGCGGCACCGGCTACGTCCTCGCGGTGGCCTGCTCGCACGAAGTCACCACCGGCGCCGGGAAGTTCCGCGCGGACACCCTGGCCAAGAAGGTGCCCAAGCGGGCCTGGCAGAAGCTCTCCACAGGGGCCGGGGCCAAGGGCCACCGTTTCTACGACTGGGCAGTCATCGACCTCGCCGACCCCCGACCCGGGAGTCGTCAGCTGCTGATCCGCCGTAACCGCAGCACCGGCGAACTCGCCTACTACCGCTGCTACTCGCGCGCACCCGTGCCGCTGACCGTGCTGGTCAGAGTCGCTGGATCAAGATGGCGGGTGGAGGAGTTCTTCCAGTCGGGCAAGGGCCTGGCCGCGCTCGACGAGCACCAGGTCCGCCGCTATGCCTCCTGGTCCCGCTGGGTCACCCTCGCCATGCTCGCGCACGCCTTCCTCGCCGTCGTACGCGCAGACGAGCACACCCGCCCCGCACCCGATGCCCTCATTCCGCTCACCTGCAACGAGATCCAGCGCCTGTTCATCACACTCGTTGTCCGACCCGTCCACGATGCCGCCCACCGGCTCGGTTGGTCCGACTGGCGGCGCCGCCACCAGGCCCGATCCCAGGCCAGCCACTACCGTCGACAAGCCACTCAGGCATGAAGATCACGATCTACGGCTGGAGTATTAGCCATATGCCCCCGACCTGGAGATGGAGGCGCCGGCTGCGGCATCGGAGGCTACCGATCGGGTAACGTGCCCCGGTTCTCGACAGACGCAGGACGCCGAGAACCGGGGCGGATGGTCTGACTGGCTCAGTTCAGACAGTGGCCGGTCGTGATCAAGGCCGGTAATTTAGGGATCGGGTCAACTCCCGGTTGGCCGCCCGCGAGGCATCCAACTCTTCTGTTCGTTCTTCAAGTTCGCCCTGCTTGGTGGCGAGCTCTTGTTCGAGGAGGGCGATGCGGTGTTGGAGCCGGTCGATGTCGACCGGGGTGCCGAGGCCGGATTCGGCCCAGATGGCCTCTCCGAGTTGGGAGGACAACCGGCTCTCTAGATGTCGGACTCGTGCCGCAAGGCGCTTGTTACGGTCGAGCGCGTTTGTGAGGTCAGCCTGGAGCGAAGCCCGGCTGACCGCGGCGATTCGCCCCTCATTGACAGGGGTGTTGGCGGCGGCATGGACGCGTTCGAGTAGGTCGCGGTGGCGATAGAGGAAGGTGCGATCGACTCGGGCGGCTCTGGCGAGACCGGAAACGGTGATGTCTCCGCCGTTCTTGGCGGCGGTGTCGATGGCTTTGAGGACGCGTTCGCGGCGGCGGGCCGAGTCTGCGCGTTTTCCATCGATCATGGGATTGGTCATCCTGCGGGCCTTTCGGGACGGAGGCCCTCGGGTGGTCCAACGCGGGGCAGGCCGAGTGAGACGACGCGACGGGTGCGGCGGACCACAGTGACGGCTTCCTTGATCTGAATCTGGTCCTCCTCGGTGAGGTCGCCCAGGTCCTCCCGAACGCGTTTGATCAGGCGGCGGACCCGCGTGATCTCCTCGTCGGAAGGCATGGCCTCGTCCTTTGCCCAGGAATCGGCTGCGAATGCGGCGAGGCGTTCGCGGCCGCGGAGGAGATCGGCGAGGTATGCCTCCAGGTCGGGAAGGTAGGAGACGTCGGTGCGGTAGTGGTCGCAGCCGACGCAGCGGAATCGGACGGGGCAGTCGTGGCCACCGGCCTGGACGTTGGTGGGTTCGGTGCAGAGCCCATAAGGGACCTGGACCTCCCCGATGGCCCGGCGGGCATGCTCGGAGTCGAGCAGGGCCTGTGCCTTGCGCCAGACACGGTTGCCGTTCCGGTCGAACTGCATTGAGGTGACCCGTTCCACCGCCTCACGCTTGCGCTTCTCGCCGACTAATGGTGACGTCGGGTATTGGAACTGTCCGAATGCCTTGGGCGTGATCGCACCCGATGACACCATTGGCCATGTAGGTCACTCATCACAGTCCAACGTGAACTCGCCGGTAGCGCTGTCGCGAGTGGCGTGGCAGCGGCGGGGTGCCAGAGAGAACTCCGCTTCGGCCCACCTGGCGATCGCCGGCGCGAGGGCCACCTCTGCGTAATCGACCTCGAAGATCTCCAGTGCTCGGACTGCGATCAGTATGTAAGGGCTGCTTTCGACGAGTTCGATGTCGCCAGAGACCTTGCCCAGGCCGACTCGCAGCGTGGCGACTTCACTCTCGGTGAGTGTCAGCCGACTGCCGTAGTAGGCGTTGTTGACCTCGGAAGCGTCTAGCCAGACCCGGTCGCTGACGGGGGCGCCGGCAGTTGGCGGGACCGTCAGCCGGATGGCTTCGGCTGCGATCCCGAGAAACAGTCCGAAGCCACTCTTCTGCACTTTGTAGCGATAGGTTCGCATTGGATCTCATTCGTGTCGTGAGTCGCGGCACCGGTCGCCGGACGCGATTTCGTGGTCGTGGCGACTTGTTCTGTGGCTGATCTCGGCTGCGTAGGTGGCCCAGTCGCCCGCGGAGAGACGTTGCCAGGCGACAGCGACATCGGTGTGGATGCCGAGCGTGCGGGCGAGGATCCCGGCCGGGATCTCGGTGGCGAGCTGGAAGAGCGCGGTGCTGCGGGCCTGATTGGGCCGGATCCCGAGCTGGTTCAGCCGCTGGGTCAGCTGTGTGGTGCTGATCGGCCGTCCGGGCTGGCCGCCAGGGAAGAGCCATGGAGACGGAGTCAAGGCCCCGATGGTGGCGTGACCCTTGCGGTTCGCGGCAACCAGGCGGGCCAGTGCGGCGACGGGCTCGGGCAACCGGACGGGGGCATCGCCAAGGTGGAGACGTACTTCCTGGGCGCTGGCCTCGACGTCCTCGGTGGTCAACCGGCTGATCGCTGACGGTCCTTGGGCGTAAAGGAGGAGAAGGAGTCCTGCGAGGCGGTCTTCTGGTTTGAGGGTGTCGTCGTGCAGGAGTCGGCGTGCGACGTTCCATCGATGCTCGTCATCGAGTGGCTGGGTGGGGCCGTGCCAGCGGACGGCGGGGACGTGGACGGTGGTGAGCTTGTTGGTGCGAGCCCAGCGGATGAAGTGTCCGGCCGTGTGGCGGTAGGTGGCGGAGTCGTCGGTGAGCCACTGGTCGAGGTCGGCCTGCTGGCAGGTCTCCAAGGCGAGGTCGTGAGCTTTCAGCCAGGTCAGGAAGGCGACGGCCGCGTGGGTTCGTTGACGCGCGGACATGAACTGCTGCGGGGTCAGGGGTCGGCTGTTGCTGCGTCGACGTAGTCGCCGGACCAGGTGCCATATCGCGTACCGGTGCAGGACTTTGCGCTGTTCGGGGTCTTGCTGTGATGCAAGAAGGCCGGTGAGGAAGCGTTCGAGGCGGACCATGTACTCGTCCCGCTCGGACAGTGCACCGACGCCGACGAGGACTTGGCGGAGGTGAGCGAGAGGTGGGCTGTCGGGCAGCTCGTCGAGGGCCTCGTGAGTCAGGGCTCGTCTGCTGGCCGCGAGGTCGGCCAGAACCGGAGACACGGACGGCTTGTTCAGCCACCGCTTGGCGGTGATGGGGTGCTCGGCGGTGGCGATGTTGTTCCGCAGGACTTCGAGAGCGGGGTGGAGGGCATCGGATGGAGGGCCCAGGAGCTCGTTGAGGCGCCGGTTGATGAGACAGCGAGCGCACTGGCCGGGGTGCGGGTAGTCGGGATCGCTGCAGGTGGGACAGGTGTGCCAGACCTCAAGCGCGGTGCAGTCCGTGCAAAGGGGCTGGTCGAGAGTGCCGGAGACGACCGCCGCGACGCCGCCGCAGGCCGAGCACGGCGCTGAGCGATGCTGGCAGTCCAGGCACCATGGCCGACCCGTGGTGCGGGAGGTGCCGCAGGGCTTTTCCGCGTCGCAGATGCTGCAAGTCGCGGTGGGCAAAGAGGGGCAGCTCGCGCAGAGCGGACCGTCCGGTGTGCGGGTGTTCACGACCTTTCGCCGGCCGCAGTTGATGCAGGTCTCCAGGTTCGCCGGGGCACTGACCAGGCAGTTCGGACACACTGGCCGGCCTTGGTCGTCGCGGGTGGCGGGCTCTCGGCGGGCTCCGCATCCCGAGCACTCCTCGATGCGGGAGTGGGAGATGCACATGCGGCAGACCCGCTTTCCGTCCAGAGGCTTGTCGATGCGTACGACTCTGTGGCAGCCGGGGCAGGAGGGCCGGACGATCCCGGCGATGCCGGCCTCGTGCAGCAGGTCGATCAGTTTGAGGACCGCGCGGTGGGGTGCAAGGTGGCCTTCCCCGGTCAACAGAGCGGGGTTGGATTCCAGGGTCCAGGCGAGTTTCTGCTGGTAGGAGGGACGAGGCGCCGATCGGCGGACCGCGTCGGCGATCGTCTCTCGTCCGGCCTGCGGGTCCAGCGCGGCGATCAGGGCGCCGATCACTGCGATGGGGTCACGTCCGTCGGTGTCCGGGCACTTGCCGCATCGTGGCCGCCCGGCCCGGTCGCGTGAAGCGACCCGGCGGGCGTTTCCGCAGGCAGCACATGGCTCGGGCTGCGGCCCGCAGTTCCAGCAGTACCAGTCCTGACCGCGGCGCTGGAGAGTTCGCATCTGCCTGCCGCACTCGGCGCAACACGGCGGCGAGACCCTCTGGGCCCCGGCCTCACGCAGGGCGATGAGCAGGTCGCCGACGGCCCTGGGCGCCGGCGAGCGACCGTCGTTCAGCACGCGAGGATGCTCAGAGAGATGTGCCGCGAGGCGGCGTGACTTCGAGCGGCCGCCCGCGACGCTGGCGACCACGGCACGGATCCGGTCAGGCTCCAGCTGATGTTCGACGGCCGCGACCAGGTCCACGATGAGCCCGATCGGGTCGCAGACGGCCCGATCGGGGAGCCCGGGTGTGGTCACGGCCGCTCGAGACCGCGGATGCGGGCTCGCTTGGGTCGCAGGTCACCGACACCTGTCTCGGCACCAACGGCCTTCCTTGTCCGGGTAGTTGGTCCGGAACCTGCTGCGGCGACGGGCTCGATGAGGTCGTCCATGGTGCAGTTAAGGATGTCGAGCAGGGCCATGAGGATCTTCAGGCTGAGCCGCTCGGGGCGCTCGACGACGAGCCGGTAGACCTGGCTGGACGACAGGGTGATGCCCCGTTTGTCCAGTAGCGGGATGAGGTCGGTGGTGGAGAAGAGCCCACGGTCGGCCATGACCTTGCGCAGGTGCCAGTGGTAGTCGAGCTTCGCGGCCATCAGCGGTCCTTGTCTGCGGGGATCGGGGCGAGCGCGGGAGCAAGTGCCTTGTGGAGCATCGTGTTCATGAAGTCGTCGCTGACGTGGGTGTAGATGGCGGTAGAGCTGTCATTCTCGTGACCGACTTGCTGCTGCAGAAACCGCCGGTCAACCCCGTCCTCCGTGAGGTGGGTGACGTAAGAATGGCGAGCGGAGTGGACCGTCAGCGCCTTCGGGAGCTTCAGTGCGTCGCGGTAGGCGACGAACCGGGCATTGATCTCCGCCGGCTTGACCCGGCCGCCCCTCTCGGTCACCCACAACGCGGGGTGGTCCTCGCAGCCGAACCGCGGCCGTACGTTCTCCACGTAGTCGGCGACCGCATCCACCGCCCAGTCCATCACCGACAACACGTTCCGACGACGCGGTGGCTGACCCTTCTTCGCTTTGCCGTAGCGGACGTTGAGTGTGCCGTACCGGCCGAACTGCGGAGCCTTCGCGTTCCGCCCGAAGTCCACCACATCCAGCTTCGATGTCTCGGTCCGGCGCAGACCCCACCCGTAGATGACCTTGAAGAGGGTGGCGTCGCGGTAGGCGGCGAGGGCTCCCTTGCGCTTGGCCCGGACCGCCCGTTCGACCTGGTCGTCGGCGTAGTCGAGGAAGCGCTGGATCTCCTCGCGGGTGAACGGCCTCGCCTCGGGGCGCCCCTCGTAGTCATTGAGGTGGGCGATGGTGTTCCACCCGGTGGCAGATGGCCACCGGGTGAGTGCCGAAGGCGTCCTCGCAGGCCACCGACCAGCCGTAACGACCGTCGATCAAGAACTCGCTGAACAGGCGCAGACTGCCCTGATAGCTGCGGATCGTGGACGGCGCGAGGTGCTTCTCGCTGGTCAGCCACAGTGACCACTCGTCCACATGGCCAGGAGCCCAGGCCCACGGATATTCGTTGGTGTACTCCAGGAACCGGCGTACGAGTCGTTCCCGGGCGGTGACCGTGTCCTCGCGGAGCCCACGAGCGGCCTGTTGGGCCCTCCAGCCCCGCACCATCGCCTCGACCATCGCGTCCTGTGGACGCAGCTGGGCCACCCCGGAGACCAGCTCCAGTTGAGCCGCCCCCGCCAGGTCGGCACGTCGCTGTAGACCCACTTTCACCCTCCCCTTCAGAGGGCAAATCCTGCATCAGACGGGATCTGATCGCCAAACTCCCAGCTCAGGACGCCAAGTTGCAGGAGGATGGAGTCCTTGTCAGGCCCCGCCCTGACCTCGCGACCTGCGGTTTCTCGCCCGTCTGATGCAATTCCTGAGAGTTCCGGTAGTACTGCTGGGTGGTCGTCAGTTGACGATGGTCCATGAGTGACTGCAGAGCATCGGGAGCGACGCCGGCGTCAGCGTGCCGCTGAGCGTAGGTGTGTCGGTAGGCGTAGGGAAAAATCTTAGCCTTGTCGAACGGCAGCATCTGGGTGACCTGGCGGTCCTTGACTGTGACCACGGTGGGGACCAGGAACTCGGGCAGTGAATCCACCCAGGTTCGACGGCGCCCGACCGCGCCGCGGACGAGGACGTAGAGAGTCACACAGAAGGCACCGATGTTGCAGGCGACGAGCATGGTGATGAACAGCCAGTAGGTGAAGCCGTGGCCGTCGGACGAGGCGATGAGGGATCCGTAGGTGAGGCTGATGAAGATGCCGGTGCCGGTGAGCCCGACAGCAGGTCCCGGCTCGTCGGCCACTACATGACCGGCACCTTCGACGACTGGAACGCCGTGTCTGTGGTTCGAGGGCAGGGCTCTGGATGCTGCCGAAAATAGGTGACTTGCCCTGTCTGCGATATGCGAGCATGCGGCCATGAACAAGCAGTGTGAGCCGGAGCCGGAGCCGGAGGACGAGACGCTCGGAGGAATAGACCTTTCCCGGATTGTCCTGCCGGACCTGTCTGGCTTCTACAAGTCGATCCTCAATCCGTACCGTGAGCAGCAGAGTCATCTGTCAAGGCTCGTTGCCGGGCTTGCCGTCCCACGTGTGGCCATCCCAACCTCGGAACTCACCGCCGCGGTAGAGGCCATGCGTTTCGACATGGTTGACCTGACTGGTTTCAACGACGCGATCACACGGGCCCTCGCACCGCTTACAGCTGCGACCTTCCAGACCGCGCGTTGGCACCAGGTCTTCTCCTCGCTGGCCGAAGCAGCCCGGAGTATCTACCCGGAGAACCTGCGAGAGCTGGCGCCCAGGCTCGACGAGATGGAGACGCTCCTTGTCGATGAGGGGATCCCGCTCATGTGGGTTCCCGGACCAAGCACGGTTCAGGTTCTCCTGGAGGCTCCCGACGCCGCTGCCCGCAGACGGCTCATCGGGCAGCGCTGGAATGGCATCGTCAACAGCTGCGAGGATGCCCTGGAAGAGGTTAGGCACCCCGACCTTCAGGATGTCCGTAGCTTCGCCCTGGACGTCGTGGACGCGTTGCGGGACGGCCACACCAGCGCGGCCCAGGCCCTGGCGACCAACCTGCTTGACTCCATCCTCCAGCGCCACCTCAGCCAGGCACTGAGAGTCGAGCTCACGAGGAACGACTTCAAGAAGAATGGTGCCAAGTTCAAGCTGGACGCCTACAAGTTCAGGACGGCCTGCACGTTCGCCCCTGTCTGGTACGCGCACGCCAAGTACTTCCCGGCGAACGGAGGCACGATCGGAAGATTTCAAGTCCAGTGAGACGGTCGTGACGCTATGAGGTTTGTGGTGCGGGTTCCCTGCGTTTGGCCGGGTCGTTGATCCAGGCCGTCTGGGGTATCTCGGGTGGTCTGGGGCGGCGGCCGAAGCGTTCGGGGTGGCGGGCGTATGCCTCGGCGAGGGTGACCGCGCGCTGGTCGCGGACTTCCTCGGCGGTCCCGAAGTGGACGGAGGCTGGTGTGTGCCAGCCGATACCCGAGTGCCGGTGCTCATGGTTGTAATACGCGATGAACGCGTCGAACCACTCGCGGGCGTGGGCCAGCGAATCGAACCGTTCAGGATAATCCGACATGTACTTCGTGGTCTTGAACTGGGCCTCGCTGTAAGGGTTGTCGTTGGAGACCTTCGGCCTCGAGTGCGACCGCGTCACGCCCAGATCGATCAGTAGTTGGGAGACCTTCTTCGACGTCATCGAGGTGCCGCGGTCCGCGTGCACGGTCTGGGGCACGATGCCGTTGCGGGCGATGGTCTCGCGGATCAGCTCCTCGGCCCGCACAGCTGATTCGGCTCGCTCGACGGTGTGGCCGACGATATACCGGCTGAAGATGTCGATGATCACGTAGGCGTGATACCAGACGCCCTTGGCCGGCCCGGCCGCCTTGGTGATGTCCCAGGTGAACACCTGCGAGGGCCCGGTGGCGACCAGCTCGGGCACCGCCTTGGCGGGATGGGTGGCCTGCCGTCGGCGCTCACCGGACTGATCCTGCTCGCGCAGGATCCGGTACATCGTCGAGACGGAGCAGTGATAGCGCCCGGCATCCAGCTCGCGGGCCCAGATCTGCGCGGGCGCCAGCTCGGCGTACTCGTCGCCGTTCATCAACTCGAGTACCGCAGAACGCTCTTCGGCCGTCAGGGCCGACGGCTGCATCTGTGGGGCACGTGTTCTGCGTGGTGGTGGGGGCCGGAGCCGACGGTAATGCGTGGCGCGGGAGCGGCCGGTCAGCCGACAGGCGGCCGTGATGCCCAGCTGAACCTCGACGCTGGTGAACGCCTCGTCCACGACAGGGTCGGCGGCAGGCTTCAGTCCGCGCTCTCGGAGATCATTTCCAAGAGCGCGGAAGCTTTTCCCATCACCTCGAGTGCGGCCTTGTTCCGTGCCAGGTCCCTCTGCAACCGCTCCACCTGCTGCCGCAGCTTTTCGTTCTCCACCTCCGCGGCGGACTTCTTCGCACGGGCCGGGCTGGTCCGGCGGTCGACCAGGTTTTCCAGGGCCCCGGCATCCCGGGCGGCCCGCCACTCCTTGACATGCGAGTGGTAGAGCCGTTCCCTGCGCAGGACCGCACCCTTCTCGTTCCTGGGCGCGGCGTCGTACTCGGCGACGATTCGCAGCTTGTACTCCGAGGTGAAAGTGCGGCGCTTCGGCCTCGGCGCCGGCTCGGACCCGACGGGCTCTGTACTGGGCATAAGGGACGGTTCTCCTGTCGTGCCCTCTCAGGCTAACCCCGCAGAACGGGATGTCTCACCCAAGGCTGACAGAGAGGGATCCCCCGCACGTTCGGTAGACACCCCAGTGCCCACGGAGTCTCCAAGGCCCAGTACTCGCGTATCAACACCGTGTACGCCTTGATGCTCGTCACCTCAGTGACCAAGCTCTTCGACACCGAGCTGCCTCACTGAGGCGGAAGCGCCGGCAGTGGGATGGCTGACATGGGCCGGTCTTTGCTGGGGCAGGGGAAAAGGGGACTTCGGGCAAGACCGGTCGTACGGGGCCGGCACACGGCACGGGCCCGGTCCTTCGACGGAGCGGAAGGCCGGGCCCGAAGTCTCACGGAGGCGGGGGATCAGTCAGAGCCCTTTCGACGTGACCCAGGGCCAGAAAGGGCACGAACGGCGTGGCGCCCCCTTGGAATTGAGATCTGCCGGATGCCGAAGGGGAACTCGAAGAAGTTCCTCTGGGAGCTGAGGATCCAGTACGGCGACGTCCGCGTCGCCGTACGGGGCGGCCCGCAGCGCCGGAAGGATGTCGAGCACCTTCTCGCCGGAGGCGAGCAGCCGGGCCTCCTCGTGCGAGGGGCCCCGGGGCGGGGGGCGTCGTCCGGGTCCTCTGTGTCCCACGGGTACGCCTCGGTCTGCAGCACCGCACCGACGGGAGGCCGGTCCCGGTTGGCCTGGCCGCTGACGCTGCCCCAGTTGAGGCTCGCGTTGACGCAGAGGTTCCCCGCGAGGAGCGCCCACGGGGTCCGGACCACACGCTCTCGCGCCAGCTCGACCGCGAGCCGGCCGAACGCCTCCGACCGCACGAGAGTTGGTGCCGGGGGCGGGATGAAGGCGTCGGTCCAGATTCCCATGCCCCTTCTTATAGCAACGGGCCACGGCCCGGCGCGCCGCGGCATCACGTGAGGCTGAAGGAGAGGGTGTCCTGCGTGTACCCGTCGGCTCTGTGCTTTGCATACGACCACTGCTCATGCTCGAATTCGAGTTTCTCCGTGAGCTCCTTCCGGTTGCGCGGCCAGCAGCATGCGTGCCACCCGACGTGCCGAGCGCTGGCCTGCGGTGGCGTATACGGGACAGCCCTAAGGCGTTGTCCAATAGTCTATGCAGGTAGGTGACGGCGGCTCAGCTCTACCAAGCGTCCGAGTGGCACGATCCGGTGTCTGTGCTGTTCGCCAGGAGCCAGAAGGCGGCCGCATGGGGTTGTGACGGAGGGGGAAGCAGTGACTGACAAGCAAGTAGGGTTATTCCTCTTAGTTAGCACCGCAACATTTCTCGTCTTGCATTCTTTGGATAAAGGTGACGGATCCCTAGCAATCTTCATCGGTCTATTGGCGGCAGTCGGTGTATGGCTCTACCCGGACAATATCGACGAGGGCCCTAAGCGCTCTATTTTTACCGTAGCTGCTGAAATCGCAGGGGTCGTCGGAGTGGTGTTAGCCGTTATCGAGTTTGCCAAGAAATAGGCAATGGGGAGGTCTGAACCGCCGACTTATATGGGGAAAGCGGGACGCGGTCGGGTTGGCCGCTCGTAGCGTGCCGTAGGACGCCAGTCCGGGTGACTCGTGAACCGTCTGCCGCTCTTCGGGGCTGGCTCTCCCGGGGTATGTCGCCGGTCCGGTGTCCGTCCGCGGTCTGACTCAGCAGAGGCGTGTCCCGGCCAGGTTGGTTCCGGAAGTCGGCGTGTCGACCGTGGCTGTCCCCGTCGTCCGACTGTGAGGAATCAGGTCCCGTGATACTGCTCGGTGTCGACCCACACAAGTCCACCCACACCGCCACCGCCGTCGAGCCGGTCTCGAACCAGCAGGTCGGGTCGATGCGGATCGAGGCCAGTCTGGCGGACTACCGGCGGCTGCTGGCCTGGGCCAAGCGGTGGCCACAGCGGAAGTGGGCTGTGGAGAACGCCAACGGCCTGGGCCGGCATCTCGCCCAGTGGCTCATCGCCCGCGGTGAGAGCGTCGTCGACGTGCCTGCCGCGGCGACCAGCCGGGTGCGCGAACTTTCCCGCGGTGGACGGCGTAAGAACGACCAGATAGACGCAGCGGCCGCAGCCACCGTTGCTTATCTGCAGGGAGAAGGGCGGGATCTCGCGCCCGAGGATCACACCACGGCGCTGGCCCTCCTGGACGAACGGCGTGTGAACCTGGCCCAGGCCCGGGTGCGCACGGTCAACCAGCTCCACGCGCTGCTGCGTGACCTGCTGCCCGGCGGCGCCCCGCCACAGCTGTCCGCGGACCTGGCCGCCAAACTGCTGCGATCCGTCCGCCCCGCCGGCGATATCGAGACCGTCCGGAAGGACATCGCCTGGGACCTGGTCGCCGAGATCCGGAAACTGGACAAGCAGCTCACGGACAACGCTGCCCGGATGCAGAGCCTGGTAGAGGCATCGAGCAGCACGCTGATGGACACCCCGGGCATCGGGCCGGTCATGGCCGCTCGGCTGATCGGCCGCACCGGACGGGCTCACCGCTTCTCCACCTCGGCGGCATTCGCGAACTATGCCGGTGCCGCCCCGGTGGAGATCGCCAGCGCGGACAAAGCCCGCCACCGGCTCTCCCGCTCCGGCGACCGCCAGCTCAACTCCGTCCTCCACACCATCGCGGTCGTGCAGATACGGATGCCGAAATCACCCGGACACGCCTACTACCAGCGCAAACTCTCCGAGGGTAAGACGCCGAAGGAAGCGAAGCGGTGCCTGAAACGCCGCCTGGCCGACCACGTGTGGCGCGTCATGATCGCCGATGAGCGAAAAGCCAAGCCGCTCCCTATCCAAGGGACTTGACAAGACACAGAGGCACCCCGGGTTCGGTAGAGATCTCAGCTTGTTGTTGGGGCTCGATCTGTCCAGTTCCACCCTTCGATGCCTGTCCGGTCTGCTGAGCGCCCGGCGTCGCGAACGCGGCACGCGGCTGCTCAGTTGCCGACCAGGGCGTCGTGGATGGCCCACCCCATGTCGCCGGCGCACCAGCTGATGTTGCCGAGGACTGCGACGTCCAGGCCCTGCTGCGGGTAGTGATAGAGGCGGGCGCTGGCCCCGTCCTCCTCGCCCGTGTGGCCCCAGCGGACGATGGTTCCTTCGTCGTCGAGGATGTGGGTGAGGCCGAAGCCGTACATCCACTGGTAGCCGCGGACCTTCTCCTCACGCTCGTCGACCTGCGGGGTCAGAGCCAGGCGCGTGGTCTCCTCGTTCAGCAGCCGCCCGTGGCGCAGTGCGTGGGCGAAGGCCGTCAGATCGGCGGCGCTACAGGTAGCCCCTCCGTCGGCGGCGGCCCCGGGGGTGGTCGCGTAGTGATTGGTCCGGTACGGGGTGGGGCTGCCGGCGGTGGTGAGGTATCCCTCGGCAATGTCCGGCCCCAGGTCGTCCAGGGCCGGGAATCCTGCCGCGCTCATTCCGGCACGGGCGAATACATCGTCGGCGATGACCTCCTCGAAGGAGCGGCCGGTCACCGATTCGATGAGCAGGCCGAGCAGGATGTAGCCGGCGCCGTTGTACAGATGACGCTCCCCGGGAGGGAAGTGGGGCTGCTTACCGGCGAACAGCGACAGGTAGTCCTTGTTGCTCCGCAGCAGGTAGAGCGGGTGGGAGGAGGTCAGGGCGGCCCATTCGGCCTCCCAGTCGTCGCTGCCCTCCTCGAACCAGTCGCCGATGCCCGCCGTCATCGTCAGGGCGTGGTGGACCGTGACACGCGGATCGAGCTGGGGCATGTGCTCTTTCACGAAGCCCACCAGCGCGTCGTCGAGGCAGACCTGCTTCCGCTCGACGAGCTGCAGGACGGCCACCGCTGTGAACATCTTGGACACCGACGCCACCCGGAATCGCGTGTCGCACGTGTTCGGTATGGACCACCGCCGTGACGCCATCCCGAACGCGCGGGTGAATACCGGCTCCCCGTGACGCGTGACCCGGACCGTGCCGGAGAACCCCCTTTCCTGCGCCACTGCGGAGACGGCCTCCTCCAGGCAAGCCGGATCGAATCCGTCAGCCCTCGTCACGATCGTCACCGCAGACCCCTCACAGAAGAAAGTTCACCAGTCATCGGTGATGATGATCGTCACCAGTCCGCCTGCGAGCAACCGCTTTACCCTGACCGCACGCGCCGCGGGGAGAGTGTCGCCCCAACCCGCCTCGGCCGCCGGTCCGTTGACCGCGACGTACATTCCGTCACCTCGCGGATCGCGTGTCGTCGGTATCCCCTCCGGCCCCGCGGTGGAGCCGCTGCCCCCCGAGCCCGCGACCGCCTTCAAGGGCCGCAGGTCGACGGACGGCACTGTCACGTTGGCTGACGGGTGGGATGATCTTCGGGTTGATCATGGTGGAGGGGGTTGTCCGTGGACAGTACGCCGCCGTCGTACAAGGGGCACCGGTACCCGGTCGAGGTGATCTCCCACTGCGTGTGGCTGTACTTCCGGTTCCCGCTCAGCTTCCGCGAGGTCGAGGAGCTGATGCTCGAGCGCGGCGTCATGGTGTCCTACGAGACGGTGCGCCGGTGGTGCCTGAAGTTCGGCCAGGCCTACGCGAACAGCCTGCGGCGCCGCCGTCCTCGGCCCGGCGATAAATGGCACCTGGACGAGGTCTTCATCAAGGTCAACGGCGAGGTGAAGTACCTGTGGCGGGCCGTCGACGTCGACGGCAACTTGCTCGACATCCTGATCCAGAACCGCCGCGACAAGGCCGCGGCCAGGCGTTTCTTCCGCAGACTCCTCAAAGAGACCGGCACGGTGCCGCGGGTGGTCGTCACCGACAAGCTCCGCTCCTACAGCGCCGCCCACCGCGAGGTGATGCCCTCGGTCGAGCACCGCTCCCACAAAGGACTGAACAACCGGGCGGAGAACTCGCACCAGCCCACCAGGCAGCGCGAGCGCGCGATGAAGGGCTTCCGCAGCGTCGGTGGCGCCCAAAGATTCCTGGCCGCGTTCAGCGGTATCTCGCCCCACTTCCGACCCGGCCGTTACCACCGCACCGCACCCGACCACCGCCTCGAGATGACCGTCCGCTTCACGATCTGGGACCAGATCACCGGCACCGCCGGCCTGCCCGCCACGGCCTGACCGACAGCCGACAGCCGCCTCGACCACGCCCTGACGCACCGCCAGACGCCTATACCCCCGACAACGTGACAACGCCCGATGCGGCCCAGGCCGCCAATCGGGAACTGACCAGCGCGCTGAAACATCGTGATTGACGGGGAGTTATATGCGGCGAGAATCAGCCATTCTGCTACATGTGTTCGGCAACCGACGAATCAGTCCTCACGGAAATCATACAGGTTGTGCCCTATCTCGGCGCTGATCCGCTCTCGCGAGCGCTTACGGAAAGCAGTCAAGCGTGATCGTTGAGTGGCCGCAGAATGTTCGATCCACGTCATCACGACTCCAGGCAGGCCCTAGTGCTCGGCGTCGACGCGGGAGACGTGGTACTGGCGGATCTGCCAGCCGGCGTTGTCGAGGCGGAGGACCAGCGACAGATGTACATGGGCCTCCCAGTCGTGCGCGTCGCCGAACGTGACGTCCGCGAAGCCTCCGGCGACCTGCTCGCCGATCGTGTATGTGTGCAGGATCGTTGCCTCGGCCCTTCGGTCGGCCGGTACGGCTGTGTAGTAGCCCCGCACCGCGTCCCGGCCGGTGAGGACGGCGGGTCCGAAGCCCTGGAAGAGGGTGTCCGGGGTGAACAGATCGGCCATGGTGTCGGGCTGGTGGCCGTCGAAAGCGGCCTTCCAGCGCCGAAGGACGTCATGCATCGGGTGGGTCATTGCTTTAGCTCTCATCTGCGCGTGGGTGTGCGGGCAGCGGCTCCAGCTGCGGACGGTCGCGGATTGCGACCGAGTGGTCCCGCGGAGTTGCTAGCCGACCGGTCCAGTACAAAATAGTCGAGCGGTCGTATACTTGCAACCATGGGACGGACCAGTGACGCCAGGGAAAAGATCATCAGCACCGCGCAGTCGCTCATCGAGCTGCGTGGCTACTCGGCGCTGGGCGTGGCCGAGATCTGCAAGACGGCCGGGGTGCCCAAGGGGAGCTTCTACTACTTCTTCGAGTCCAAGGAGGCTCTGGCGCTGACTGTGCTCGACGAGCACTGGGCCGACCAGCGTCGCGAGTGGGCCCGTGTTCTGCGCGGCGACGCCGACCCTCTGCAGCGGCTGCGGCAGCTCTTCGAGGAGACCGAGGCGATCCAGCGCGCGGGGCAGAAGAGCTGTGGCACCGTCTCCGGCTGCTTGTTCGGGAACCTCACGTTGGAGCTGAGCAATCAGACCGAAGCGATCCGCCGACGCCTGCAGGAGATCTTCGACGCCCAGGTCGACATGGTGGAGTCGGTCGTCGCCGAGGCGCGTGAGCGTGGCGAGGTCACTGTCGCCGACACCCGTGAGGCGGCGCGATCGGTCGTCGCGCAGCTCGAAGGACAGGTGCTGTTCGCCAAGCTCTACAACAGCACGTCCCAGCTGAGCGTTCTCTGGGCGAACTGCCTGGCTCTGCTGGGCGCCCGGGCGCCGCAGGAGGCAGCGGCCGAGGCATGAGCCCCGGTCCGCTGCCGGCGGGTCGGAGTGTCGGGCGCCAGAGTCCCGTTGGCCCGGAGGTCCCGGACTGCCGGTGCCTTGGTGTGCGTCGGGCGCCGAGGGCGTTCAGACGTGGGAGGCCAGTCTCCGCAGGATCTGGGCGGCGGGCTCGGCGGTGGCCTGGCGGTACCCGGTCCCGGCCCACAGATTGATCCGCTCGGGGTCGCCGGCCGCGGCGGCGGCCTGGCGCATCGGCCTGGTCAGATGGTGCAGGGCGGGGTAGCCAGAGGGGGCGAGGCCGCTGTAGTGGTCGGTGAACCGGTTGGCCAGAGCCCGTGCGGGCCGGCCTGTGAACGCCCTGGTCACCACGGTCCGGCGGCGCTTCGGGTCGGCCAGGGCCGCCTTGTGGGGGAGCGACGTACCGGCTTCGTCCGCCCGCAGCAGGACCGTACCGACCATTACCGCCTCGGCCCCGGCGCGTAGTGCCTCGGCCACGCCGGCCGGGGTGGCCAGCCCGCCCGCGGCGACGAGCGGCAGCGACACCGCCTCCCGTATCTGCCCCAGCAGATCGGTCAGTGGGACGGAGGCCGGAACACGTTCTGGGGTGAGTGTGCCTGAGTGCCCTCCGGCGGCCGACGCCTGTACGGCCAGTACGTCGGCGCCCGCGTCCGCGGCCAGGCGGGCCTCCGCCGGTGACGTGACCGTCTGGACGACCAGGGTTCCGGCGGCGCGCAGTGAGGCGATGACGGCTGTGTCCGGGATGGCGAAGGTGAAGCTGACGACCGGTACCGGTGCGGACAGCAACAAGTCGATCTTGTCCGACCAGTGGTCGTTGTCCTCGACGATTTCCGCTGCCTGGATGTCGAGTTCGTAGACCCGGGCTTCGGGGGCGATCGCGGCGGCATAGCGTCGGAAGGCCTCCGGATCGACCGGCAGGGGGTTGGGAGCGAAGAGGTTGACCCCGAAGGCGATGTCGTGGCGTCGGACCTCGGCGATCTGCTCGGCCAGTGCGTCGGCGGTCTTGTATCCGCCGGCGAGGAACCCTAGTCCGTTCGCACGGGCCGCCGCCACGACCAGTGCGGGGGTGCTGGGACCGCCGGCCATCGGCGCGGCCAGAACCGGGTTGTCCACGGCGAGGCCGTCGAGTGGCGAGGTCATGGAGTGTCTTCTCTCCTCGTGAGATGGGGACGGACTTGGTCCGGCAGGAGGCAGTGGCCCGCCCCGGGCCGGTCCCCGAGGGGGCCGGTGCCGGCCGGTTCGTCGTCGGCGCCGGGCCGTCGGCAGCCGGTTCCGGGGCGGCTGGCAAGGGCACGGGCACGGTGGCGCGCCCCGCCTCGGGCCCGCGCGGGCGAAGCCAGGCGTTGAGTGCCCGCGCTCAGTACCCGGCGCTCTGGCCGCCGTCGACGTGGAGGATCTCGCCTGTGACGAACGGGGCGTTCTCGAGGTAGACGACCGCGTCGACGATGTCGCTCACCTCGCCCATACGGCCGACCGGATGCAGTGCCGCGAGTGCCGCGTGATGCTCCTCGGGGTGCATGGGTGTCTTGATGGTGCCCAGCGCCACGGCGTTGCTGCGGATGCCGCGGCCGGCGTACTCGATGGCCAGCGCCTTGGTGGCGGACTGCAGTCCGCCCTTGGTCAGAGAGGCGAGTACGGAGGTCACACTGGAGCTGGCCTGGTCGGCGAGCGTGCTCGTGATCTGCACGACGTGACCGCCGCCCTGCTCGAGCATGCGCTCCACCGCGAGCTGGGTGATGCGGAAGAAACCGTCCAGGTTCACGCCGAGCACCGCGTCGTAGTCGTCCTCGGTGTAGTCGGTGAAGGGCTTCGCGACGAAGATCCCCGCGTTGTTGACCAGCGTGTCGATACGGCCGAACTGCTCGACGCCGGCGGCGATGACGCGCTCTGCGGTCGCGCGGTCGGCGATGTCGCCCTGGACGGTGACGACGTCGGGGTCGTCCGACGCGGGGATGCGGCGCGAGGTGGCGACGACGCCATAGCCCAGCTTGCGGTAGGCGGTGACAATCCCGGCTCCGATGCCCTGCGACGCACCCGTGACGACCGCGACCTTCTGAACCTGCGTGCTCATGATGACCTTCTTCCAGGGAGATGAGGATGAGATGACTAGCCGACCGGTCACTTATGTCAAAGTAGACGACCGGTCGAAATATTTCAAAAGGCGTGCGTACCGTCGTGGCGGCAGGGTGTGCGCCCGCGGAAGGGCGGCTGCGCCGCCTCGTGTGCGTCGTCACGAGGGGCCGGTAGGCCCCGCAGAGAGAAGGAGAAGTGCCATGAAGGAGTTCCTGGTCGAGCTCACCACCACCGTTCCCGAGGGCACCGACCCGGCGGAGGTCGACCGCCGTCGCGCCGAGGAATCCGTAAGGGCTGGGGAGCTGGCCGCGGCCGGTCACCTCGTCAGGCTGTGGCGCCCGGTGGGCGAACTGCGCAGCATCGGTCTGTGGCGGGCCGCCGACGAGGGTGAGCTGTACGAGAAGGTGCTCGGCGCACTGCCGCTCTGGCCGTGGATGACCTCGGTGGTGACGGTCCTGCAGTCCCACCCCAACGACCCGGGCAGGACTGCCGTCACCGCCTGATCGCACGGGCCTCGTCGCTCCCGCCGTAACCGCGGCACCCGGCCTTGAATCATCTGGACCGGTCGTCTACCTTGAATTAGTGGACCGGTCGTCTAGTTCGGTCTCGCGACAACCCCACCAGAATCCCCACAAGGAACGGAGCCGCTGCCGTGGCTACTCCCGTCAAGCTTTCGATCGTCTACTACTCCTCCACCGGCACCATCGCCGAGATAGCCGAGGAGCTCCGCGATGCCGGTGTGAAGGCCGGTGCCGAGGTCCGCCTGGTGAAGGCCGCCGAGCTGGCCCCGCGGGCGGCCATCGAGGCCAATCCGGCGTGGGCAGCCAACCACGCCGCCACCGCGGGCATCCCCGAGGCGACACCCGAGGACATCGAGTGGGCCGACGCCGTACTGTTCGGATCCGCCACCCGGTTCGGCAACCTCTCCTCGCAGCTCAAGCAGTTCATCGACACCCTCGGCGGGCTGTGGGCACAGGGGAAGCTGGCCGACAAGGTCTACAGCGGCTTCACCTCGTCCGCGACCCTCCACGCCGGACAGGAGACGACGCTCCAGGCGCTCTACACCAGCGTCCACCACTTCGGCGGCATCGTGGTCGCCCCCGGCTTCACGGACCCGGTCAAGTTCGCCGACGGCAACCCTTACGGCACCTCGCACGTGGACGGGCAGGGCACGAACCCGGTGGACGACACCACCCGCGCCGCCGCCCGCCACCAGGCCGAACGCGTCGTGAGGATAGCGGCCCAGCTCAAGGCAGCCTGACCCGTCCACCAGCCGCGTCAGGCAGGCCGGCGCCGCCACACCGGCGGCGCCGGCCGACGCGTCACCGCGCCGGCGCAGGGCGCGGACCCGGCCGGGCCTACAGCGACTCCGGTCGCTCGCCGCCCGACGGCGGCAAAGCGGTGCTGTGGCCCCATCGCCGTGCGCGAGCCCGAGAATCTGCCCGCAGCAGGTGACCCGACGCCCACCCGTGGGCGACGGCCGGTGCACCAGGATCGGCGCGCTGCTCATGGCCCAGGGTGCGATGGGTGGCCGGTCACATCGTGCTCTACCGCAAGGAAGCCGGTATCGACCACAGCGAGCTGCGCGTGCTGACCAAGGGCAGGCACGCGATGACGTACTCCAATGACGCCGGCTCCACTTGGACGGACACTGGCGCGGGAGCCGCCCCGCTGCGCGCCGCCTTCCACGCCCTGTACTTCCACTCCCGCTGGTGACCCCCATTCAGACCGAATGGTAGAGGGCCGCGGCTCAGGGTCTCGCACCTGGATGCGTGCGAGGCCCTGAGCCATAAGATCGCCTCTCCTTCGAACGCCGCAGTTCGCGAGGCCTGGTGTGGTGGCACTACCACGTCCAGCGGAACCTCACATGAGGTCAGGCATCCGGTGCGCCTTGCGCCCGGCCGGGGGTAGAACCGTCACCGGCGAGGTCGGTGCACTGCGCCAGCACGGCCCGGTGGACCGTGAGCGGGGCCGTCACCCGCGCCGAGCAGCCCTGTCGATCGTTCGGCTGGAGCCCCATGGAGCCCTCCGCCGAGAGGTGACCACCCTCCGCACCCACACACCTCACGGTCCCGGCCGGTCTTCCCCGGCCAGCCGGGGCTTTCCCGCGCTCAGGCACCGCTGCCGCTCGGACGGGGACTTCCTGGCCCGGTTGGTGGATCGGCTGCGGAAAGGGGGTGCTGCCCGTCGGGGGAGGGGGAGTTCGTTATGCCGTGGGTGAAGCCGTATGTGTGCAGGGACAGATTCCATGAACCGGTTGACTGCTTTGGCTTATGAGGGTGCGGAGGGTGGCCGCATCCGGTGAGGATGCGCCACCCTCTGGGGCGCCGCGCTGGAACGCGGTGATGCCCGGTCCCTGTTCCATGGTGCAGCCACGACGCCAGGGAGACCTCGGGTACGAGTACCCGAGACAGCGTTGCTAGGAGGGTGTCATCGCGTGCGTGCCTTCGGCAACGCCGGATGGACGGAAACGAATGAAAAAATTGGTTTCATTCTCCTGACCTGCAGCCTCCTGGTAGCCGGCTGCCGGCTCGTCCACCCGTTCGCCCGCATCGCGGACCCGGGCTCTGGACGTTCATGAATCAACGCCCTTGCCCGAAGGGCCACGCATTGTGATGGTCGGGTTACTGGTGAGAGGATCGCCGAACGTTGACGGACCGGACCTGGAAGTCCCCGTCAGCTGTTCACGGTGCAGCCCAAGTCCGCGCCCTATTCAGGGTTCTGACGCGACGCCAGTTGGAGACACGCATGCGTTCATCACTCTTCCCGCCGTCCTCGCCCAGCGCCTACCCGGGCGCGCTGACGCCCGGCGAGGTGGTCATCATCCTCGTCGTCATCCTCGTGGCAGGAGCCCTCGCCCTGGCCGGCCTGCCGATGTTCGGCGCTCTTGAGTTCATCGCAGGCGCCCTCTACGTCGCCGTCAGCTCGCTGAGGGCGATGCGCACGACGACAGCGCCCTCGCCCGAGGCAGTCTGACCCACCTATGGGACGGCGTGAGAACGCCGTCGCCGCAGAACCCGGCAGTCCGAAGCGCTCGCGCTGTGGCTACGTGCCCAGCGCGAGCGCCGAGGCGTCACCTACGCGGCGATGGCCAAACTGATCGGATACCGGTTCACCGCGACCATGCTCTCGCGCGGCGCCAGCGGGAAAGTCCCCTCCCGTAAACTCGTCGAAGCCTACGCACAAGCCTGCGACGCCGATCCCGCAGACGCGATCCGCCTGTGGAAAGCCGCCCGCCGCTCCGAGGAAGAACTCCGGCGTCGAGAGGAGACCACCACAGAGTTCCAGGACCTGGCCACCTCGGTGCGCTCCGCACTCACTCACCCGGAACTGATCGAGACCTTCGGTCAGTTACGCCGGGCGATGATCCAGGTCCGTGCCAGGGAGGGCCAGCCGTCTCTGGGCTACTTGCAATCCGAGGCCGGGCGGACCGCTGATGGCCGGCACTTCCGGCTCCCGAAGAGCAGTCTGAGCGCCGTTCTGCGGGGGGAAGCGGTCCCCTCCCGCGAGCACGTCACCGCGTTCATGGAAGCCCTCGGCGCTTCCCCCCGCAAAGTCAGACCGTGGGAACGAGCGTGGGACCGGATCGCGCAAACCCACGCCCGCCAGCCTCCGGCTGTCGTCGAGATCCGCGTCGCGGACGGCCGTGCCACCCCAACCCCCCGTCCTACTGATGACCGCAGCCGCGAACGGCCCCGACTACGACTACCTCCGTGACCAAGTGGTGAGCGACTACATGAACACCGACATGCCCCGCATCTGGAAGGGCCCGCAGCGCCCCTACCCGCCAGCAGGCCAGACTCGCTCCGGCCTGCCCATCCGGATCCCGCGACGCTACGAACGCCCAGCCCACCGCCTTCAGCCTCACAAAAAACCCAGCCCAACCAGCGCCACACCCGTCCTTGCCGCATTTGGCCGCCCACGCCCGGCCGCTTCCCAAGCCCTGGAGAAGACCCTTCAACTACGCCTGCTCCGTGACGCGTAGCCCGGGCGGTGCAGCCGTAAGCCCGGTGGCTTTATTCACCAGTAGTGGTTCTGGCTCAGGTTGTGTGGTCCGTGCACTGTGAGTAACGACTGAACTCCCTGGGGCGGCCAGGTAAGTTGCCTCAAAACGAGCAGTGGCATGCGTGGCTGGGCCGATAGTTCGTGGCTGTGAATGAGATCTTGTTCCGGCTGGAGGAGCTGTTGTTCCCGTCGATCGCGGATGTCGCGGTGCTGTCGGTAGACGTGAACATCGCGATAGTGCGTGTTGATGTGCGGTGCACCGCAGCTGGTGCCTCGTGTCCGGGTTGTGGGGCATGGTCAGCCAAGGTGCACGGCTCCTACCTGCGATTTCCCGATGATGTTCCGGAAGATTTCAAGTCCAGTGAGACGGTCGTGACGCTATGAGGTTTGTGGTGCGGGTTCCCTGCGTTTGGCCGGGTCGTTGATCCAGGCCGTCTGGGGTATCTCGGGTGGTCTGGGGCGGCGGCCGAAGCGTTCGGGGTGGCGGGCGTATGCCTCGGCGAGGGTGACCGCGCGCTGGTCGCGGACTTCCTCGGCGGTCCCGAAGTGGACGGAGGCTGGTGTGTGCCAGCCGATACCCGAGTGCCGGTGCTCATGGTTGTAATACGCGATGAACGCGTCGAACCACTCGCGGGCGTGGGCCAGCGAATCGAACCGTTCAGGATAATCCGACATGTACTTCGTGGTCTTGAACTGGGCCTCGCTGTAAGGGTTGTCGTTGGAGACCTTCGGCCTCGAGTGCGACCGCGTCACGCCCAGATCGATCAGTAGTTGGGAGACCTTCTTCGACGTCATCGAGGTGCCGCGGTCCGCGTGCACGGTCTGGGGCACGATGCCGTTGCGGGCGATGGTCTCGCGGATCAGCTCCTCGGCCCGCACAGCTGATTCGGCTCGCTCGACGGTGTGGCCGACGATATACCGGCTGAAGATGTCGATGATCACGTAGGCGTGATACCAGACGCCCTTGGCCGGCCCGGCCGCCTTGGTGATGTCCCAGGTGAACACCTGCGAGGGCCCGGTGGCGACCAGCTCGGGCACCGCCTTGGCGGGATGGGTGGCCTGCCGTCGGCGCTCACCGGACTGATCCTGCTCGCGCAGGATCCGGTACATCGTCGAGACGGAGCAGTGATAGCGCCCGGCATCCAGCTCGCGGGCCCAGATCTGCGCGGGCGCCAGCTCGGCGTACTCGTCGCCGTTCATCAACTCGAGTACCGCAGAACGCTCTTCGGCCGTCAGGGCCGACGGCTGCATCTGTGGGGCACGTGTTCTGCGTGGTGGTGGGGGCCGGAGCCGACGGTAATGCGTGGCGCGGGAGCGGCCGGTCAGCCGACAGGCGGCCGTGATGCCCAGCTGAACCTCGACGCTGGTGAACGCCTCGTCCACGACAGGGTCGGCGGCAGGCTTCAGTCCGCGCTCTCGGAGATCATTTCCAAGAGCGCGGAAGCTTTTCCCATCACCTCGAGTGCGGCCTTGTTCCGTGCCAGGTCCCTCTGCAACCGCTCCACCTGCTGCCGCAGCTTTTCGTTCTCCACCTCCGCGGCGGACTTCTTCGCACGGGCCGGGCTGGTCCGGCGGTCGACCAGGTTTTCCAGGGCCCCGGCATCCCGGGCGGCCCGCCACTCCTTGACATGCGAGTGGTAGAGCCGTTCCCTGCGCAGGACCGCACCCTTCTCGTTCCTGGGCGCGGCGTCGTACTCGGCGACGATTCGCAGCTTGTACTCCGAGGTGAAAGTGCGGCGCTTCGGCCTCGGCGCCGGCTCGGACCCGACGGGCTCTGTACTGGGCATAAGGGACGGTTCTCCTGTCGTGCCCTCTCAGGCTAACCCCGCAGAACGGGATGTCTCACCCAAGGCTGACAGAGAGGGTTCCGAGCGCGGGACGAAGCGTGGTTCTCCAGTTGCGGGTCCGCCGGTTCACCTGCGGGAACGTTGAGTGCGGACGTCGCACGTTCGTCGAGCAGATACCCGGCCTGACCCGGAGAAACGGTCAGCGGACCGAGCGGCTCCGCTCGACCCTGGCCTCGATCGGTCTTGCCCTGGCCGGCCGGGCCGGTGCCCGGCTGGCTGCCATCGTGGGCGGGGCGGTCAGCCGCAGCACGGTCCTGCGGTTGGTCGACGCGCTTCCCGAGCCGGAGGTGCCCGCTCCGCGGGTGGTCGGCGTCGACGAGTACGCCACCCGCAAGGGCCGCCACTACGGGACCGTTCTTGTGGACGTCGAGACCCGCCGGCCCATCGACCTGTTGCCTGACCGGGAGTCGTCGACCCTGGCTGCGTGGCTGGCCCAGCGGCCCGGAATCGAGGTGGTCTGCCGGGACCGCGCGCCGTTCTTCGCCGAAGGCGCCGCCGTCGGCGCCCCGCAGGCCGTGCAGGTCGCAGACCGGTGGCACCTCTGGCACAACCTCAGTGAGGCAGCCGAGCGGAGCATCGCCCAGCACCGGCGATGCCTGCGTGTCCTGGTGCCCGAGACACCTGAAACGCCCGAGGCGGAGCCAGGACCTGTGCAGGAGTCCTCCGACTCGCCTTGGCCGACCGGCCACCGGTTCGCCGACCGAACCCGGACCGTTCACGCCACGGTCCACGCCCTGGTGGAGGCGGGGCACAGCCGCCGCGCGATCCAGCGGCAGCTCGGCATGACCAGCCGAACCGTCAAACGGTACGCGGACGCTGCCAGGCCAGAAGATCTTTTCACCGGTCAGTGGCAAGCACGGCGCTCGGTTCTCGACGAGTACAAGCCCTATCTCGACGACCGCTGGAACGAGGGCGGAACGAACGCCTGGAAGCTGTGGGAGGAGATCGTTCCGCTCGGCTACACGGGCAGCTACCAGCGGGTTCGCGCCTACCTCCGCCAGAAACGCACTTCACCAGGGCCGGTGACGGCCCGTGCGCCTTCGCCCCGGATCGTCGCCGGGTGGGTCCTCCGCCGACCGGAAAGCCTCTCCGAGACTGAACAACTCCGCTTGAAGCACGTCCGGGCCAACTGTCCCGAAATCGATGCACTCACCAGGCACGTCCGGTCCTTCGCGACCATGCTCACCGAGCGCCAGGGCGAGCTCCTGCCGGACTGGCTCACCGCCGTGAGACAAGACGATCTCCCCAGCCTCCACACCCTCGCCGCGGGCATCGGCCGCGACCGTGACGCCGTCATCGCCGGCCTGACCCTCCCCTGGAGCTCTGGTGTCGTCGAAGGCCATGTCAACCGGATCAAGATGCTCAAGCGCCAGATGTTCGGCCGTGCCGGCTTCCGTCTCCTCCGGAAGCGGGTTCTCCTCGCCCAGTAGTCGATGCGGACCAAGTACCTTCTCGGCACTAGGATCTGGACGTGGCGATCAAGTATGAGTGGCAAGGCGACTTCGACAACGCATCCCTCAACAGATTGCACGCCGACGGTTTCGGATCCCCGGTCGCTCAGACCGACTGGCAAGCACGGCTTGAGCGCCACAGCCTTGGCTGGGTCTGCGCGAGGGAAAATGGCGATCTGATCGGATTCGTCAACGTTGTCTGGGACGGCGGAGCACACGCCTTCATTCTGGACACGGTGGTCGCCCAGCATCTTCGGTCGATAGGGGTTGGCGCCGCGCTTGTCGCAGTCGCAGCCAAAGAAGCCCGTGCCGCGAAGTGCGAGTGGCTCCACGTCGACTTCGAGGAACATCTGCGCTCGTTCTATTTCGACGCCTGTGGCTTCCGGGAGACAGCAGCAGGGCTGATCGCCCTGTAACACCACGGCCCGACCCCCTCAGCCCCGGTGCACACCGCCCCACTCATTCCCAGCTGTCACTCACCGTGTCGGCACCGCTGAGTAGGCCCGGAGCGCGGTGCCGGGATTGCTCCCGGTCCGTTTCTCCGGACCTCTCGCCGAACCCGCCGTGCGCCTCTCAGCGCAACGGGCTCTCCACGGTCTCTGCCGTCAGACGGGGTTCGCAGGGTGCCATGGGTTGGGGATCCTGCTGGCCCGGTATCGGTAACGGCTGACCGTGACCGATGCGATCTGGAACAGTTCGGCCCCGTCCGCCGCGATCGGTAGCCACCGCCCGGTGGGGGTGGTGAACCGGCGGCGGACTTCGCCCCAACTCCAGTGGTGACGTTCCCGCAGCATGCGGATCAGACGCCACCACACGAAGGCGTCAAGCTTCGTGAAGACATGCTTGGCGACAGCGTGCTTGAAGTAGTTGGCCCAACCGCGCATGATCTGAGTGAGTCTGATCAGCACGGTGGCGAGATCCTGCTGCGATGTCCTGCCTGTCACAGCACGGACCTTCGCCTTCAAGGACCGGATGGGCCGGTCCGCGATGAAGGTGTAGACGTGCCATCTGTCCGTGCCTCCTTTGCGTTTCCACTGGATGCGGAAGCCCAGGAAGTCGAACCCATCACTCATGTGCGCGATCCGGGTCTTCGCCTGCGACAGGCGCAATCCCAGAGGTTCGAGCACGTCAGCGACTTCTTCGCGCAGTGCCGCAGTGTCGGCCTCGGTGCCGTGCACCAGGACGACGAAGTCGTCCGCGTAGCGGACGACCCGCCACGTCGGCCGACCCTTGCGGCGCCGGTGGGCGCGTTTACCTTCGGTGGCCATCGTCCCGCCCGGCTCCCACGTCTCGTGCAGGTGCTCATCGAGCGCCGACAGAGCAATGTTCGCCAGCAGCGGGGAGAGGATGCCGCCTTGCGGGGTGCCGGTCAACGTCTCCTTGTTCTCACCGAGTTCAGTAAGAATCCCGGCCTTGAGGAAGGCTTTGACCAGCGACAGGACACGCTTGTCCTTCACCCGATGACGCACTCGGTCCATCAGGGCCGTGTGGTTGATCGAGTCGAAGCACGCCTCGATGTCCGCATCCAGCACCCAGCGATATCCCCGGGTGCCGAAATAGTGGATCTCGGCGATGGCGTCCTGGGCCCGCCGTCGGGGCCGGAACCCGTAGGAGACCGGCTTGAAGTCGGCCTCGAAGATCGGTTCCAGCACCAGTTTCAGCGCTGCCTGAGCGACCCGGTCCGCGATCGTCGGAATCCCGAGTTTACGGACCTTTCCCGAGCCTCCCGGCTTGGGAATGCTGCGTTCCCGCACCGGCAGAGGACAGAACGCACCGCCCTTGACGGCGACCCGCAGGTCGTTCAGGAATCCGGGGACACCGATGGATTCCTCGACGTCGGTGGCGGTCAGGCCGTCGACGCCGGGAGTCCGGGCTCCCCGGTTGCCCGCGACCCGGTCGAACGCCACCAACAGCGTCGCCGGATCGTGCACGAAGTTGAACAGGTCATCGAACCGGCGGCCGGGATCGGCCACCGCCCAACGGTGAAGCTTGGCCTGCATCTCCAGTACCCGGGCCCGAGGGCCCGGGGCTCCGCCATTCGGCGGGGCATCTTCCGGCATTGCAGCGTCCTTCCCTTCTCGATACCGCTGCCGCCCTTCCCCATGCGGCCGGCTTTCCCGGCCTCGGAGTACTACGGCGGCTCCGCCCCGTCCCGGACCGATCGGCGGTCGATGCGCCCAGCCCCGGCAGCCTGCTGGAGACAGGTAGCGGGGCGAGGTTCGGGACGGTTCCCGTGTTCACTGTGGTTCGCTCGACGGAGTAGGAGCCCGACTGTGTCCCTGCGGCATCGCCACGAGTACGCCGCAGGCTTTCCTCGTGGCCTCCCGGCCAGCTTTCGTAAACCGACCCAGGAGTTGTCAGACCACCCGAAAGGATGACCCGAGTACGCACCGCTTCCGGCCCAGATCCACCAGGTTGGAGCCGGAGGCTCGTTAAGAGACGTAAAACGCCGGTTCCTCGCGTACTCCTCTCCATCACACTTGCCGGACCCGCCCCATCTGGCAGTACTGGTCACGTCCCGGCTTCGTCAGGGCCGCTCTCACCCTCCCCGGCATCACCCGGATCAGGCTGCCCTCAGCTTCAACCCAGCTGCTGCGACAGCGGGTTGGTGCAGGCCTTCCACCTCCACTCGAACCAACAGCGCCTCACGGCGCAAACAGAAGTTGAGCCAGAACCCGTTTTCATGAACAAAGCCAGCTGGCCGCGCGGTGGCGGACCGGTCCGCAGAGGCAGCCGCCTGGCTGCGCGAGCTGGTGGCCGGCGGCGAACTCGCCGCGGACGAGGTTCTCGACGAGGCGGTCGACTCCGCGGTGCTGACCGGTCTGCTGGCGCTGCAGGAGGCGCGCACCGCGACCGATCCGAGCACGGCGGCGGAACTCTGCCTGAACGCCGTCCCTCACATCGCGCTCGTCACCCTGGCCAGCACCCATGGCCGAGGCCAAGGCGACCAGGGCGGTGCCACGTCCGGGTGACAGCGCCCGCTGGTGGGGCGGTACAACCTGGCGAGCCACGGTTCACGTGAACGAGGAGAACGCCAAGGTCGACACCGACACCCGCAACAACATGATCAAGCATTATGACGACGGCCAGAGACAGATGTACGCCATGTTGCGCGGGATGGCGACGAAACGCGGGCTCACGGACTAGGAGCTGGACGCGAGCCCCGGCGAGTACGAGGACCAACTCCAGACGCTCGCTGAACTTCTGAGTCGGCACTGTCAAGTTGAGTGAGTGGTCTCCCAAGGCCACGAAGTTAAGGACGCAGGGGAAACTGCAACTCGCCTGACAGCTGGGGACCTTGGGACGAGGTGGGAGCGATCAACTCCGCAGCGAGTGTGTAGCGCCCGCGTCCGAGGCGTTGCAGTATCCCTTCTTTGGTCCATTGTCCCAACTGGGCACAGAAGCTGCGGTAGTGGCTGATTTCTAGAGCGGCGGCGAGTTCGATGGTCCGCCAGGACCGGTCTGGCTCGGTGCGCAGGAGCTGGAGGGCCCGGTCCCAGCGGCTCGTCCCGGAGCGGGCGTTCATGGTCTCTGGCAGCCGCGGGGAGGGTCGTGAGGCGGCACGGGCAAGGACGTCGACGGCGATGGACACGATGTTCTGGCTGCGTGCGGGGCGCTTTTCGTTCTGTTCGACGGGGTAGCGCGAGACAGGGCACTTCACTTTCCGGGCGCTGAGGCGGGCGCGGCGAGGCGGCAGGAGGTTGTTCAGGATGGCTTTACCGATGGCTTCGGCCCGAGGGGTGGCGGTGGCCGGGATGATGCCGCTCGCGGTGATGACCTGGTCGCGGGTGGCCTGGAGGGCCACGGTGAAGCCAGCGCGGTCGGGGTCGGTCCCCGGTGCGGACTCCACGGCATCGACCATGGCGCGGCGCAACGTCTGGTAGAGGGCGAGCTGGGCCCAGAGTTCTTGCTCCAGGCCGAAGGGGTCGGCCGATCGCAGGACTCGGCCGGCGAACAGTGTGTGGCGCAGGGCCAGGAAGGATGACTCGACCTCCCAGCGTTCGTGGTACAGGTGCACGAGGCGCGCGGCCGGGTCGGCCCGGTGGTCCAGCAAGGTGGTGGCGAGCCGGTAACGGTCGCGGATGCGGTGCCCGTCGCCGCACATGACGGTCACGTCTGCGTCGATGATGCGGAAGGTCCGGCCGTCGATGCGAGTGAGGAAAGAGCCGTCGGGCAGCGCGGCCCAGATGGCGGATCAGCATCTGGGCTCCGGTGTCGCCCACCGCGGTGAGGAAGCCGCTGCCGTCGAAGGCCCGGTCGGCGAGCAGTAGCATGCTCGGGTTCAACAGCGGCAGCAACCGACGGGCGTAGATCGTCTCTCCGGTGTTGGTCGGGCCGAACACCGCACCGAGCAGTCCGCGGGTGCCCGTCTCGCACAGGGCCATCAGCCGCAGGTGTGGATAGCCCTCCAGGCCGCCACGGGTACGCCGGATCTTGCCCAGAAGAGCGCGGATACGGGGCTGGTCAGGGGCTTCAATGGAGCTGCAGCCGTCGAAAGCGACCGTCCGCCATCGCCGATAGCACACCCCCGGCGTCGCGGGCTGAGCCAGGGGCCCGGCCATGACCTCGAACAGTGCCTTCAACGGAGCGGGCCCCAGCCGTCGGCGTAGATCGCGCAGGGCCTTCTCCGACGGGGCCGGTAGTGGTAGTCCGTGCAGGCCAGCGACCAGCTTGTCCCACACCCGCGCGTACCCGAGACCGGGAAACAGCCCCAAGGCCAGCACGAAGTACACACCCACCCGGGACGGCAGCTGTCGCAGCCGGTGCTGCACGGCTCGCGTCTGTTCCAGCACGTCATCGACGAGCTCGAAGGGTAGGTACTGGGTCAGCTCGCCCAGGTGGCCAGGAGCGAAGACACCATCCGCAACCGTGATGGTACGGGTGAGCGTCGTGGTGGCAGACTGGTCGGACAACGGGACCTCTCGCGGCAGGAAGACTTTGGTCGGTCTCCCGCTTCTACCAGAGGTCCCGTTCTCGCATCCCCAAGGTCCCCAACCGTCAGGCGAGTTGCAGTTTCCCCCACGCCCTTAACTTCGTGGCCTTGAGTGGTCTCCGGGCCGGAATGGTAGCCGGGTTTGTTGATCGTTCGGGAGTAGCTGGTGGCGGAGGGCGCCGGGGAAGGGCCGTCGTACAAGGGGTTCCGGTTTCCGGCGGAGGTCATCTCCCACGCAGTATGGCTGTACCACCGCTTCCCGCTCTCCTTCCGCGAAGTCGAGGAGCTGCTCCTGGCACGCGCGATCACCGTCTCCCATGAGGCGATCCGCCGGTGGTGCGACCGGTTCGGCCCCCGCTACGCGGCCGCCCTGCGCCGCCGCACCCGCACGACCGCCTCATGCACGACCAGAAAGACGCCCCGCCCACCAGGATCTTCGCGGTCCCTCTTTACAACGGAGGCTCCCCAAGACCATCCCCCGCCGACCGCCACCGGGACAGAGCATCACGAGCAGAACAAGTGTCGGGGTGTTCGTTGCCAAGCAACCGCTCGCGATCGGCGAGCACGCGCTCTTCGATTTCGATGGCGTCGTTGGTGCGCCCGGCCTGCCGGTAGGAGGCGGCGAGGTTGGCGCGGGCGCTCAGGGTGTCGGGGTGTTCGTTGCCGAGGAGTCGCTCGCATTGGGCGAGGACGGGCTCTTCGATTTCGATGGCGTCGTTGGTGCGCCCGGCCTGCCGGTAGGAGGCGGCGAGGTTGGCGCGGGCGCTCAGGGTGTGGGGGTGTTCGTTGCCGAGGAGTCGCTCGCATTGGGCGAGGACGGGCTCTTCGATTTCGATGGCGTCGTTGGTGCGCCCGGCCTGCCGGTAGGAGGCGGCGAGGCTGGCGCGGGCGGCCAGGGTGTCGAGGTGTTCGTTGCCGAGGAGTCGCTCGTACTCGGCGAGGACGTGTTCGAGCAGGTTGATGGCGTCGTTGGTGCGCCCGGCCTGCCGGTAGGAGGCGGCGAGGCTGGCGCGGGCGGCCAGGGTGTGGGGGTGTTCGTTGCCGAGGAGTCGCTCGTACTCGGCGAGGACGTGCTCTTCGATTTCGATGGCGTCGTTGGTGCGCCCGGCCTGCCAGTAGGAGGCGGCGAGGCTGGCGCGGGCGGCCAGGGTGTCGGGGTGTTCGTCGCCCAGCAGCCGCTCGCAGTCGGCGACCATGTGTTCCCAGTACGTCGAGGAGGCGCTGTGCAGGTGAGCATTGAGGAGGCTTGCTCCCGTGCGGTAGAGCACGGGGTGGGCGTCGGGCGTCCATAAGGACTCTCCGGCATGGGTGGTGAGGGAATCCGTGTTGGCGCGTAGCGTGCTGGCCAGTTCGCGCTGGGTGTGGTCGGGGTCTGGCCATATTTCGACGAGGGTGTCGGCGGCGGTGACGGCGGTCGTCGGCTGCTGGTCCTGAGGAGTGGTCTCGCGCACGGCGCGTGCGGTGAGCGCGTGGATACGCACCGCTCGGGGGTTGTCGGCGGAGTCGTACGTGATCAGTCCGTACCGGTCGAGGAGCCGCAGCGCTGCGGCTGCCTCGTCACCCGTGACGGTCCGCACCGCGCTCCTGCGCCGTCGGCGCAGGCCGAGGTTCCGCCGAGCCGGGACGGCGGCGCGCTGTTGCTGGATGAGGTAGGTGAGGAAGGCGTTGGTGGTCCATAGGGCGGCGGGTTGTCCGGCGGGGTCGAGGTAGGCGGTGATGCGGAGGGCGGTGCGGGCCAGGGGTCCGTGGGGGTCCTGGTCGGTGGCGTCGAGGGCGAGGAGCAGGGTGGTGGTGACCTGCCGGCCGTAGCGTTCGGCGTCGGCCCAGTGGGGCAGGAGTTTGTCCAGGTGCGTGGCGCGGTCGGTGAACTGTTCCAGGTAGGTGCTGCAGGAGGTGTTCTCGCGAAGCATGTAGGCGGCGGCGTGTCCCAGTGCCAGCGGCAGGTGTCCGAGTGCCTCGGCGAGGGCCGGGGCTCGGTGGTCGGCCAGGTGGGCTTTGTGGTCGTGGGTGAGGCGGGTGGTGAGGTAGTCGGTTGCTTCGGTTGGGGTGTAGACGTCGACGTCGATGCGGGTCCGGCCGCCGCCGGTCAGGCGCGGGTCTTTGAGGCGGGTGGTGGCAAGGGTCCAGCCGGTGCCGCGCTGGCTGTCTGGCCACCAGGGCTCGATCGCATCCGGGTTGGTGATGTCGTCCAGGATGACCAGCCATCGTCGGTCGGTGGCCGCCAGCCAGCTGAGGAAGGCTCGTGCGTCCGTTTCCAGGTCCGTGCCGGTATGGCCGGGCGCCTGCACGAGCGCAGCGGCCTGCGCATAGACGGTCAGAACCTGTTGGATATCGGTTGCCGGCGTCCACACCACCAGATCGGCGCCGTCCGTGACCGCTTCACGGGCGTAGGCGGCGGCCAGCTGCGACTTGCCCACCCCGCCGCCGCCCGACATCACCTGCACAGACGCACGCGTACCGGACCGCGACCGCTCACCGTGCGGGGTGTCACTCGCCAGCACGACGCTCCGGCCGTGCCCGCGGGCCTCGTCGACCGCCTGACGCAGTACCTCGCGCGGCTGGAACGCGGACGCCAGCACCGGCACCGTCCCCACCACCACCGGCCACCCCACCGGCACGCCGGCCTCTGCCACGTACTGCTTGTCCACATACGTGACCCGGCTGTTGTCACCCAGCGCGGAACCGGTGATCCCCCCGCCCGCCGCGACCCCACCTGCCCCAGCGGACACTCTGCGCGCCGCCCCCGCCCCTGGGGGAGTCGCACCGTCTCCAGACTTACGCCCGCGACGGGCCCGAGGGAAAAGGCTCACCGCTCGCTTCCCTCACCCAGGGCACTGTCGGTGATGTCGCCACCAGCCGCGACCCCGTCCCGCCCGGCACGCACATCATCCCCATCCCGCCGCGAGGAGCCCATCCTCGGCGGGGTGCGGGGACCGGTCACCTTCGAGTCCTTTCCGAGAGCGGAGCCCGTGATGTCACCACCGGCCACGACCGCACCACGACCACCACGCACACGGCGCCCGCTCGCGGATCCACCGCCGCGGAACAGCGCGACCACCGACACCAGCAACGCCACCAGCGCCACCATCGAACCCACCACGCTCGCAGCCTGACCAGCCGTGTCCAGATCAGCCAGAACCGCCACCAAAACCAGCCCCACCGTTCCCAGGAACGCCACCACCGCCGTCACCCACACCCACACCCGCGCCACCCCCGCCGAAGCCACAAAGCTCACCGACCTTCCCGCAACAGACCACATGAACAAAGCAGTTCAAATCTCAAGAGCCGAGAATCCAATGTGCCGTCAGCTCTACTGAGACCGTAGCGGCCCAGCGCTCCCTCGCCCCAGCCAAACAGGAAAGCCCACCCCCGCCGACGCATCCGTGCCAGCTGCCGTCCTCCCGCCGATGGCGCTGCGGCTACCAGCTCATCCCGAGGGCATCCAGGTCCGCACTCACTCCTGTGCGCCGTTCCATCCTGCGGAAATCTGTGCTTTGCCCCGAGCCGGGCGGTGCGGCCTCTTGTGAGGTCGTATTGCCGATACCGTGCGGTGTCTACGGCGTCAAATAGCGGGCGCCGAAAAATGGAGGCAGCACCCTATGCTGATTGCTCAGCGTCCCGCGTTGACCGAAGAGGTTGTCGATGCGTTCCGCTCCCGGTTCGTGATCGAGCCGCTGGAGCCGGGCTTCGGCTACACCCTCGGCAACTCTCTCCGCCGTACGCTCCTCTCCTCGATCCCCGGCGCTGCTGTCACCAGCATCCGGATCGACGGTGTCCTGCACGAGTTCACCACCGTGCCGGGCGTCAAGGAGGACGTCACCGACCTCATCCTCAACATCAAGCAGCTGGTCGTCTCCTCGGAGCACGACGAGCCGGTCGTGATGTACCTGCGCAAGCAGGGCCCCGGCCTGGTCACCGCTGCTGACATCGCCCCGCCGGCCGGTGTCGAGGTCCACAACCCGGACCTGGTCCTGGCCACGCTGAACGGCAAGGGCCAGCTGGAGATGGAGCTGACCGTCGAGCGCGGTCGCGGCTACGTCTCCGCCGTCCAGAACAAGCAGGCGGGCCAGGAGATCGGCCGTATCCCGGTCGACTCCATCTACTCGCCGGTGCTCAAGGTCACGTACAAGGTCGAGGCGACCCGCGTCGAGCAGCGCACCGACTTCGACAAGCTGATCGTCGACGTCGAGACCAAGCAGGCCATGCGTCCCCGTGACGCCATGGCTTCGGCCGGTAAGACCCTGGTCGAGCTGTTCGGTCTTGCCCGCGAACTCAACATCGACGCCGAAGGCATCGACATGGGCCCGTCCCCGACGGACGCCGCCCTCGCCTCTGACCTCGCGCTGCCGATCGAGGAGCTGGAGCTCACGGTCCGTTCGTACAACTGCCTCAAGCGCGAGGGCATCCACTCCGTGGGTGAGCTCGTGGGCCGCTCGGAGGCCGACCTGCTCGACATCCGTAACTTCGGTGCGAAGTCGATCGACGAGGTCAAGGCGAAGCTGGCCGGCATGGGCCTGACTTTCAAGGACAGCCCGCCCGGATTCGACCCGACGGCCGCGGCGGACGCGTTCGGCGCTGGCGACGACGCCGACGCCGGGTTCGTCGAGACCGAACAGTATTGACAGGGCGATTCACGAGGTTCGGCGCTGGCGCCCGTCCGCGCCGGATGCGCGCCACCGCTTGGGCGTCCGCCCCTTCCCCGCTGGGGCCTTCACGGCCAGGCAACCAACGACCCCGGTCCGTGCAACGCCGCTCCGCTCCTCAGTACCGGAGTGCCTGGTTGAGTTCGTCGATGGTGGTGGCCCGCAGTTCTGGCGTGTACGCGTTGGTCACCTCGTCCGGGGTGACGCCGAGACCGCGGGCGAGCTGCCCGGTCTGCGCGGGAGTGAGCCCGTTGGTTAGTGCGATCGACGCCCACACGAGGAAGAAGCGGCGCCGCGGGACGGTGACACCGTCCAGCTCGTCGACCGCGTCGAGGTCCCAGTTCATCAGCCGGGCGTGGTGAAGCAGCCACCGGTAGAACTCACTGTCTCCCGCACTGATCCGCATGAATTTCTCCCTGGTCGCCGTGGTGCCCTCAGGCCGCGACTCCGCGGCCGCGGGCATGTGTTCAGCCTGCATGGCACGCTCGTGGCCGCGGGCGCGGCTTACGGATGTTTCCTGTTTCGTATTTAGGGCTCGTAAAGAATCAACACGTTGCTTCACGGTCTCCCTGTCGTTGGTGTGGTATGCGCATACCGAGTGAGGTTCGTGACCAACTTGCCCTGAGATTCGGAGTGTTGTTCCCTCATCTGAATGAGCGGCAGCAGCGGCTGGCGCTGGCCGCCGAGGCCCGGCTGCTGGGGCACGGTGGGGTCCGGGCCGTCGCGCGTGCCGCAGGGGTGAGCGAGACGACGGTGCGGAAGGGTGTCTTCGAGTTGGAGGGCGGTGAGGACCCACTGCCCGATGGCCGGGTCCGCCGGGACGGCGGCGGTCGCAAGAGCGCCGAGAAGCTTGACCGGCTGCTCGTTCCGGCGTTGCTGGCGCTGGTCGAGCCGGATGAGCGGGGGATCCGATGTCGCCGCTGCGGTGGACGACCAAGTCGCTGCGGTCTCTGGCCGGGGAGCTGACGCGGCAGGGCCATACCGCGTCGGCGCCGACCGTGGGCAGGCTGCTGCGGGAGAACGGTTTCAGTCTGCAGGCCAATGCCAAGACCCTTGAGGGCGCTCAGCACCCCGACCGGGACGCGCAGTTCCGGTACATCAACGACCAGGTCAAGGACCATCAGGCGGAGGGCGAGCCGGTGGTCAGTGTGGACACGAAAAAGAAGGAAGTCGTCGGGGATTTCAAGAATGCGGGACGTCAATGGCGGCCGGCCGGTGAACCCGTGCGGGTTGACGTCCATGACTTCCCCAGCGATGCACTGGGCAAGGCCCTGCCTTATGGCATCTACGATCTGGCGGCGGACACCGGCTGGGTGAATGTCGGTACGGATCACGACACCGCAGCCTTCGCGGTCGAATCGATCCGCCGTTGGTGGAACGGGCAAGGACGCCTCGACTACCCGCAGGCCAGACGTCTGTTGATCACTGCCGATGCCGGCGGCTCCAACGGCTACCGCACCCGGGCCTTCAAGACCGAGTTGGCCGCGTTCGCCGCCCGGACCGGCCTGGCCGTCACGGTCTGCCACATGCCGCCGGGCACATCGAAGTGGAACAAGGTGGAGCATCGGCTGTTCTCCGCGATCACCATGAACTGGCGCGGCAGAGCGCTGAACAGCCACGAGGTCGTCGTGCAGTCCATCGCCGCGACCACCACCCGCACCGGTCTCACCGTCCACGCCGAACTCGACACCGGCACCTATCCCACCGGTGTGAAGGTCAGCGACACCGAGCTGAACGCGGCGCCGGTCACCGGACATGCCTTCCACGGCGAATGGAACTACACCGTGCACCCCCACCCCGCCAGCCCGGCAGACCCCACCAGGCCGACGCCCGGGCCGGCGGCGGTCTTCGACCGCGGTGCCCTGTCACATCCCGCGCTGACCGGCATGACCTGCACCGCACTGGCCGAGCTGACCGAGACCCTGACCCCTGGCTGGCAGGCGCTGCAGAAACAGGACCCGGCCACCCGACGCGACGGCGGCACCCGGCGCCGGGCCCCGGGCGGCGGCCGCAAAGCCAAACTCGACCTGGCCGACCGGGTCCTGGCCACCGTGCTGCAACAAAACCTCGCTCTGCCGCCTACCGTGCTGGCCCACCTCTTCGCCGTCAGCAAGGACACCATCCGCCACACCACCAGCGAGATCCGACGACTGATGGACCAGCACGCGCACACACCCCAGCCCCCAGCAGCACACCTCAGCACCCTGGCAGGACTCCTCGTCCACGCCACCGCACACGGCGCGACCCTCACGACAGAGACCAAACCAACGTGTTGATTCTTTACGAGCCCTTAGCCGCAGCCCAGGCAATGAACGGAGTATGCCCCTGGCATACTCCGTTCGCTGGAAGTTGGTAGCTGTGCAGTGCCCGCGTGCGTAGCATCGGCGGTGTCGTCGTGAGACGCAGGAACGGGGCCGTCCCCTGAAGGAACGGCCCCGCGGAGCGGTCGCCGGGCTACAGCGGGAGCCGACTGAGTAAGTCGAGCAGCAACTCGACTGCACTCAGGTAGAAGCTCCACGCGGCGTAGTCCGGCGCATCGTCCCACTTCATGATCTGCCTCCTCGACAAGGCCGGGAGAGGCACTTCCTCCCTCCAGCCAGCTGGTCCGGAGGGAAACCCGCGAAGAGGGACACCGCGCGATCGCACTCTAAGCGCCGGGGCACGGCCACCCTCCGCCATGAACGAAAGTGCACGCTCGGTGCCCCTTCCTGACCGAGTACGAAACCGCCGCGATGGCAGGACCGGAGCGCCGGGAGCACGCTGGAGTCATGACCAGCGCGCCGATCACCGTGCACCAGCCCGCCGGCACGGGCGGCCGACGCGTCACCGTGCACACCCACGGCCGTGCCCTTGGCGCAGGCCCCCAGGCTCCCGCGCCCAGCATTCGCGCCGCCCAGGCCGACCTGCTCGATGTTCTTCCCGGAGAGCGTCTGTCCGACCTCGATGAACTGCGAGCCCGAGGCGTGCTCGGTTCTCGCCCGGCGGCGCCCCGTCCCCGCGGCGGACCTTCGGAACCGGTGGCCGCACCGCCGAGGAACAGCCCTGCCATCCCGCCTGACACTCCCTCAGCGATGGTGCGGCACCTGAGTGCTGCCGCGCCCGCGAAACGCCCGGTGGGCGGCACTCCACCCCCTCCATTGGCTGACGCGCCGAACGGGCTGATGACTCGTTCCGCCTGTCGTGAGGAGCGGGGAGCGGGGAGCTGCCAGCCCGAGTGCGAAGGAGCCCTGACGGCTCGTGTAGGCCGTCAGGGCTTCGTGTCGTTTGCCGCCGGGGTGAGGCTGGCTGGGGTGAGGGGGTCAGGGTTGCGGTCGCAGGACCTTCCAGAAGGCGACGTCGGCGTTGGCGCGGTTGGAGTAGGCGCTGGTGTCCACGTCGTACCGGGCGCCGGTCGCGGTGCTGACGTCGTTGGTGTCCAGGAAACCGCCCCTGTTGTGGTAGGTGCTCCACAGCTGGACGGTGTCGTTGAAGCGGACGAGGCCGTCCAGGGGCGCGGAGGTGGTGTCGAAGATCTGCCAGCGGCTGCTGTTCTCGTCGCGGTCCTTGCCCCAGGCGGTAGTGACGTCGTAGATGCCACCAGAGCTCTGCTGGCCAGCACTGGCTGCGCCGTTGACGTCCAGGTAGCCGCCGTTACCGTCCCAGAGATTGCGCAGGTAGACGATGTCGCCACTCCTCACCGGGGAGCCGGCGGCCTGGCAGGAACCGGAGACGATCTCCCAGGTACCGGTGCCCGGCGCGCGCGTGGCGGTGGGGGCCGTGGAAACTGCCAGCTTGGCCCCTGGCGCGCTGGAAGTGCCATTGGTGTCGAGGTAGCCCCCGTCGCCCTGATAGAGGTTCTGCAGGTGCAGCCGGTCGCCGTAACGCAACTCGTTCGCCATCACTGGTTCCTCTCTTCGGTGGATCCGCGCTGAGCCGGTTCCCGCTCTGGACAGCAGGCGGGGCCCGACACTTCGGATGGTGTCGGCGGCGGCGACGACGCGCCCGGGCAATACATGCAAAGCACACCTTCAGATGAATTGAACTGATAGCGCGCGTACTGGGCGAACAGTCTTTTCAGGACAAAGGTGCGAGCGGGTGCATCCTCTTGCCGACCGCGTGCGGACACGAAAGAAGTGGCGGATACGGCCCGCCCTGCGCCCTTCGGTGTATGTGGAACTGGTCAGCCAGAGGTCTGGGACCGGGGTCCCGTGTGGGATAGCGCGAGTTCATAGGCCCAACCAGCTCGCCAACTGCGGTGCATAGCACCGCAAACAAGGCACTACGCGTTAACGGCGGCAATCAAATCTTCCGGTACGCCGGGGACCAGGGGGCTTCGAACCCGCGGGTGAACGTCTCCGGCAGCCTCAAGCGCATCGCGGTGGGCTCCCGGACGAACGTGTGGGGCGTCGATCCCGCCAGCATGTGCTGGGAGTGGTGTGGGCTGGGGTGTTGCGGGTTGGTTGAGAACCAGTCGGGAACGGGCTGGTCGGGGTGGTGGGTGGTCTGGCCTGGGAGTGTCTCATCTGTGACCTGCTGTGGTCGGGGCCTGGGTCGTGCCGTGGGCGGCCGCCCCGTCGCTGTCGTGATCGTTTTTCATCTCAAATTCGTCCTTCTTCCTGCTCGGATTCAAGGGATTCTTTATGGGATTCCCGCAGGGTGGATTCTGAGTACGTTTCAGGGCCCGAGAGAGGGTTTCTCTCGGGCCCTTCGGGTGTTGATTGCGGGTCAGTTTTTGATGGTGGGTGAGTGGTGATTCTATGGGGTTGTCGGGATTGGTGCGCACGGCCCTGGGCTGTCGGTGCGGCGCATCCTGAAGGGTATGGGTGAGAACGACGAGGTCCAGGGCGGTGTCGCCGGACCGGTGTCGGCGCCGGCGGTGTTCGTCGTGGGGAGAAGTTGGACCGTGGCCGGTGGCCGGTGGCCGGTGGCCGGTGGCCGGTGGGCAGGCCGGTGCCCCGGTCCGGCTGGTGGGCCGGGCCGGGGCACCGGTGGGGGTGTGTCAGGTTCCGAGGTATTCGAGGAGCCAGCTGATAGGCACGTCGTCTGCGGAGTCTCCGCCGTCCTTCTTCATGCGGCCGATGACGACTTTCTGGGTGCCGGCGGGGAGCCGTTCGCCGAGGCGGTTGCCGTTGTCGGGGACGGTCCGGGGCTGGACACCGCCCCAGGTGCTGCCGGTGTAGATGCTCACGCCGAGTTTGGTGTCCGCCCAGGCGCAGCCGAAGCTGAGCCAGCAGTCGCCCCACGGGCCGGCGTTGGGCGGCGGCACGGTCAGGATGATGGTGTGCTTGTAGTGGATGAGACCGCCGGTCTCGGTGAACGCGAAACCGTGCGGGATCTCACCGAGTTGAAAGTTGTTGGCCACAGATACTCCTTGCTCAGCAGGGGTGCGGCACATCACACGGTATGAGCAGGACCGATCTCTTGATCTCCTGCCGGAGACAAACCCCCGGTTCGAGCGGACCTGAAGTACGCCCGGCGGCTTCCACCGCGCCCGTACGCCTCTCCCCACCAGCCAGGTTCGGCACCCGCGGACCAGGGCCACCCATCTGACTGGCGGCGGCGTTGAGCACCAGGCCCAGCCAACGGATCCTGGTTCTCGCCACACCCGCGCCGGACCGTCGACGACCTCGCCTCCCACGCCCACGCGATCGGCGAGCTGCTGCTCGAAGCCACCCCCGCAGTACCTCGCCAACACTGCGGCCACCGGCATCCTCACCCCCGGTCCTGCGACGACATCGACCCCGAACCTGACCACGGCCTCGCCGCTACGCCCGTCTGAAACGTCCGGTGGGCGGCACCCGCATGGGGTGCCGCCCACCGGACGTTGGTGGCGCAGGTGTCAGTCGACTTGGAGGGGGATCAGATGAGGGTGATGTCCCAGTGGATGCCGCCGCTGCGGGGGATTTCGTAGACGTACTCGGCGGAGATCCCGTTGAGGGTGCCGTGCCAGCGGGCGTCGTTGCCCCGCGGGGCGCCCTTGCGCTGGGTGGTCTTGATCCAGTTGGTCACGCAGCGGCCCTCGTCACGGGTACGCAGGTCGAGCTTGTAACCGTTGGCGTGGGAGTGGTTGCCCCGGGTGCTGTGGCCGGACTCGGTGCCGCCGGTGATGACGATGGTGCAGCCGCTGGCCTTCTTCAGAGCGATGACGCCCTGGATGGTCCGGGCACGGACACCTGCCAAAGAGGTCCGCCCGACCGGGGCCTTGATACCGGCCGCGGCGAGCTGCGTGAGGGCCTGGCGCTGGGTCAGCCTACCGTTCGCCGGAGCGGGCGTGGTCGGGGCAGGCGTGGTCGGGGTGCTCGTCTTGGTTCCGTTGACGAGCTTGTTCCACGTCTTCGGGCCGATGATCCCGTCGGCGGTCAGGCCGTGGGACCGCTGGAACGCGGCAGCCGCGGCCTGGGTGGCCGGGCCGAACGCCCCGTCGACCGCGATGCGGTTGCCATACCCGGCCAGCTGCGCCTGGGCCGCCTTCACCGTGGATCCCTTCGAGCCCTGGCCAACGGTGCGGACCAGCTTGTTCCAGGTGTTCGGGCCGATGATGCCGTCGGCGGTCAGGCCGTGGGAGCGCTGGAACGCGGCGGTGGCGTTCCGGGTGTTCGGGCCGTAGATCCCGTCGGCGGTGACGGACTGGCCGCCCGCGGCCAGCAGGTGCTGGGCGGTGGTGACGTTGACGCCGCGCGTCCCGTTCTTGAGCAGCGGCCAGACGGCCGTGGACGGAGCAGATGGCGTCGTGGACGGAGCAGGCGGCGTCGTGGGCGGAGCAGGCGGGGTTGTCGAACCTGTTCCCGGGCGGGTGGGGGTCTGGCCGGGGCTGAGGTGGGCGAGTGCGCGGAGCTGGGTCAGTGTGCCCTTGTAGACGTTGATGTCGGCTTTGCCCCGCAGGCCGGGTACCGTCCCGTTCTCGGTGTACTGCCAGATCGACCAGTACCTGCCGCCGACGGGAGCGGGCTCACGCGTTCCGCTCTCGTAGCGGGGCTGCCACAGCGGGCTGTTGGCCAGGGCGCCGGTGTTGCCGCGCAGGCAGGTGTCGGCGAAGTCCTTCGAGGTGTAGACGATGGGGTTCACCCCGAACGCCTGACGGGCCTTGGAGAGGAACGCGGCGACCTGGGTGTTGTTCACCCCGGCCGGGCACCGGCCGCGGATCTTCTCCAGGTCGACCACCGGGGGAAGTTGCCCGGGCCGCTTGCCGTCGTAGCCGGCGGCCCGGGCCGTACGGACGAAGTGGTCGGCCTGGGCCACGCCGGAACCGGAGTCGTAGAAGTGGTAGGGCGCGGCCATCAGCCCGGCCTGCGAGGCGCCTGCGAAGTCACCGGCGAACTGCGGGTCGCGGTAGCCGGTGCCCTGGGTCGCCTTCTGGAACACGAACGAGTACCCGGCCCTCGCGGCTGCCGACCACTGGATCGGGTGGGAGTTGTGGTGGCTGGTGTCGAAGCCCTTCACGCTGTACGCGGCCGGGCTGTTCGCCTGCGCCTGCTCGTTGCCGGAGTAGCTGATCAGGCCAAATCCGGCGGCCGCGACCGCCACCATGGCACCCGCCTGAAGACCCGTCTTCTTGCTGATGATGCACACGACTTCACCCCTCGTCAGACCCACCGGCACACATCCGGAGGGCGATTCACACGGCGCCTTTGCGGCGTCGACGAGATGAAGATTCGGGGTACCGCCGTCCCACCGGTAGCCTGATCGCCATTCCAGCCGTACTGCGCCGTCCCGGCCGTCCCACAAGGCCCCTGACCTGCGAAAAGGAACGGCTCTGGAACACGACGATCACATCGGCACCAGGGGGAGACCTGTGCAACCCAACCAAGGCGACAATTCACCCGCACAGCCACTGCCGGAAGTCACCGCACTGCTCCAGGCACTACGGCAGGTCAAGACATCCAAGAACCTCTCCCTGGACGCCTTCACCCACGACACCGGCTACTCACGCTCCTCGTGGAACCGGGTCCTCAAAGGCACCGCGTTCCCACCCCGGGCAGCCGTGGAACGACTCTGCTCCCGCCGCGGCCTGGACAAGAACACCCTGCTCGGCCTCTGGGACACCGCCGACCAGGCCCGCCGCGCCGCAGACACCCAGGACGAAGCACCGTCCGAAGCAGCGCACGTTCCGGCACCGGCGGACTCCGCACCAGGCGTACCGGACCCCACACCGCCGACAGCCCTTGCACCGGACCCCACACCACCGACAGCAGCCCCAGACCCCACACCGTCGGCAGCCGCGGACCCCGTGCCGCCGACAGTCCCGGACACCGTTCCTGGCACCGCAGCTCCGAAACCCGCAGCGGCCACCCCGGCTCCCGCACCATCCACGCCCGGCCCGGCCGAACCGGCAAGGCCGGCCGCTGCTCCCCGAAGCAGGATCAAAATCCTCGCGCTGATCGCCGCTGCCCTCGCCGCGCTGCTGCTGGTCGGACGCTGGTACTCGGTCCACGAGACGAAGGACTCCGCCGTCTCCCAGCCCGAGACCGGCGGCGACAACCGCCCCGGCGACGACCAACCAGTGGCCGACGAAACCCCCGTGCCCCCGAAGAGCAGCACCGCACCGACCAAGACTCCGCCGGACGACGAGAAGAAGGACAAGGACCAGGACTCCACGGGCGAGGAGGACACGAACACGAAGCCACCGCGCCCCAGCAGTTCAGCCAAGGACCAGGCCTCTTCCCCGGCCTCTGCTTCTGCCTCTCCCAGTACGGCCGCCTCGCCCGGCGCCGCCGGCCGCGCCAGCTGCCGCTACAACTGGGACCGCACCCAGGTCATGGCTAAGGGCATGGTCGGCTCGAAGGTGAAGCAGATCCAGTGCCTGCTGAACTCCAACTACGACTACACACTCACCGTCGACGGCAAGTTCGGAGAAAGTACCGACGTCGCCGTACGTGCCGTGCAGAGCTGTAGCGGTCTCAATCCCGACGGCCAGGTCGGACCCCAGACCTGGAAGTACCTCGACACCCCCATGTCCGGCTGCGGCCACTGAGCCAGGTGCTGTTCGGTCCAGGCGCAATGGCTTGACGTGATGTGAGACTTGCAGCATGGATATGGGGCGTGAGTCGCGGTGGGAAAAGGACGCAATGACGGTGGAGATCGTTTTTGCTCTGGTGACTGCCGTCGTGCTGGCTGCGGCGGTCTTTGCCGTCGCTCTGGCTCTCGCACTGGCTTTTGGCGTCTCTGGTCCAGCGGGGAAGGGCGCGTTGGTGGGGGGTGCGCTGCTCGGAGCGGCGGCCGGAGTGTGGCGTCTGGTCCGGGTGCTGCGCCGGTTCGACGCACAGCGCCGTAAAGGTCACTGACCGCAGGCCTCCTCCTTGAGGTCGGTAGCCCACCGGCGGTTGTTCCAGCATGTGGTGCCGGAGGCACCCCCCGCGGCCTCAGGGTGGCGGTCGGCGTCGGCATGGCGACCGTGCCCTGGGCCCGCCGATGTCCCGGAGCCGGAATCTCCTGCGGCACCTGTTGCGTCATGCCCCGCGGGTTCTCCTGCGGTATCTGTTGCGCCCTCTCACCAAGGCGTCGGGTGTTTGTGCAGGTCACCATGCCTGTAGGGGCGTGGTCGGGGTGCTGGCATCCCCTCTGCGCACCCCCTGCTGCCCGAACTGCCGAAAGAGAAAGGGGTGGGGGTGGGGCGGGCGGGAGCGCCTCGGGGATCGGCGGCCGGCCAGTCTGTTCGGCCGCGAGGGGCACCCCACACCGCTGGGGGCGGCGTTCGCCGAGTACGGGCGCATCGACAAGACCATGCACCTGCTCGCCCTGGTCGACCCGGTGGACGACACCTACCGGCGCCTGATGAACCGGCAGCTCACCGTCCAGGAGTCACGCCACCGCCTGGCCCGCGCGATCTGCCACGGTGGCCGCGGGCAGATCCGCCAGGCGTACCGGGACGGCCAGGAGGACCAGCTCGCCCTCGGACTCGTCCTCAACGCCGTCGTGCTGTGGAACACCCGCTACCTGGACGCCGCCGTCGCCCAGCTCCGCGCGGAGGGCCACGACATCAAGGACGAGGACATGGCCTGGGAGTCTTCGCTTCTTTGTCTGGGGTGGTTCTCGGTTCGGTGTCCGGTCTTGGGTGCTGTGGGCCGGGCTGATTCGGTTTGTTTCATTGGGGTGTTGAGCGCTGATGACCGGGCGATGATGTTGGACAAGTCGTGAGGATTAGCTGGTCACTGGGTGAGGATTACCTGGTCAGGGGAGTGAGAGCTCCCACTGGGCACCTGCTGTGACCCGGGCTTCGCTTCCCTTCGCGGACGACACCTCCACCTCATGGGAGACGGCGTTCGCCAAGATCGAGGACCGTCTGCAGGGCACCGAACTGGCCGCCCAGGCCATCGGGCTGGTAACCACGCCCGGAGCCGGGCGTTTCGCGCCGCCTTGCCCGATCGACTGCTGGAGTCCGGCTGTCGGGAACCGACGGCTGTTCGAGCCGGCCGATTATCCCGAGCCCTCACAGGGCGCTTTCTGGTCATACAGCTTGTTGATCACGACGGAGGCGGGGCAGTGATCGTTATGCCGGTGGTCGAATTGATCACTGAACGAGGAGAACTCATGGCCGTTTTCACTGCCGCTCTGGTGGCCCGTCACAGCGACAAGCTCGTGTCCGTCACCGCCTCGGGGACCGAGGACGGCGCCGAGGTCGTCCAGTGGACCGACAAGAACAAGCCCAACCAGCACTGGAACCTGGTGGCGACGACGGGTGGCTACTACAACGTGATTGCCGTGCACAGCGGAAAGGCCCTGTCGGTCACCGCCTCGGACACCGAGGACGGCGGGACCGTCGTCCAGTGGACCAACAAGGGCAAGCCCAACCAGGAGTGGAAGCTCGTCCAGAAGGACGACGGGTACTTCTCCCTGGAGGCACGCCACAGCGGCAAGCTCCTGTCCGTCGTCGGCGAGGACACCGCGGACGGTGCCAAGCTCGTCCAGTGGACCGACAAGAACAAGCCCAACCAGCATTTCCGCCTCGGCTGAGCCACGCCTTCGGAGCCCCTGCCGGAAAGCACCCCGGCGGGGGCCCCGCTGCGAAATGGGCTCTTGGACGGAGTGGTCGCCGCGACTACGAGTGGGGCGGGAGTGAACGAAGCCACCGCGTCACGCCCACCGGCTGCGGCCAGCGCTTTCAGGTGAACCTGGCATTCGTGAAAACGGGCTCGACAGGAGCGATGCGGGCCACCCAATCCCGTCTCGGGTCACTAGCTGCTGACCGGTGACCAGGTGGGTACGTTGTTGGCGGCCCCGAGGAGATGGTGGTCGAGCCAGGCGAAGGCTTCGTCGAGTGTCGGGGCGGTGTCGCTGAGCGGGACGGTCAGCCCGGCGTGTTCAGGTGCGGGCCGGCTGCCGTTCTGCAGGCTCAGTCGCTTGGGCACGGTGAGCTGCTCGAAGTGCTTGGTGATCTGCCTGAGCGGGAACAGCGCATCGCTCCCGGCGTGGGAGATGAACGTCGCGGTGCCACGGGCATTGGTTTGCCCGACGTAGGAGAACGCAGCCCGCTGCATCGCCCACGAGGCGACATCGTCGGGGTTTTCTCCGGCCTGGAGGTCCGCGAGGATCTGCTGCGTGTCCTCATCGAACTTGTGCTTCACCGGTCCGCCGGTGAAGTTGGTCAGGTCGGCGACCGCGGCGAGGTGTCCGCGGTCGTTCTGGTGGCCGGCGACCAGGTCCTCCCACGTGCTCAGCGCGACGACGGCGTCCACACGGGCGCCAGGATCGTGCGCCGCGACGAGCTGGCTGATGAGCCCGCCGTAGGCCCTGCCGAAGAAGGCGATACGGCTCGGGTTGAAGTGCTGTTGAGCGTAGTCGATCACGGTCGAGCCGTCGGCCCAGTCCAGGGGGCCGGCCACGTCGATCGTCCCTCCGGAGGTGCACGGGCCGTCCATGTACCCGCCGCCGTGCACGTCTGCCGTAAGCCCGAGCCCGCGGGGGGTGTAGGCCAGCACGTGGTAGCCGCGCAGCGCCAGCTTGAGATACGTGTGCTCGAACAGGGGCCAGCCGGCAGGCGTCCAGTCGGACGGCACGATCACCACCGGCCGGGGCTCTGGGGCATTGAGCTTGATGGTGTGTGCCGACAACCGGATCCCGTCGGCGGAGGTGATGCGGGGGAAGCCGATGGTGGCCTTCTGCCGCACCTGCTCCGTGAGCCGCTGGAGGTCATCGGTCAGCAGCGGCTTTTCCGCCGCGCCTTGCAGCGTGGCGATCAGCGCATGGCCCACATTGACGGCTTTCGGGTCGAGCGAAGTCGGTGTCGCGAAGACACCCTGCTTCGCGATCCGGGCCACGTCTGCCGCGGTGACCGTGGTGGTCGCCTCGTCCTGTTCAACGCTCATGGAACATGCCCTCTCGATTCCGTCGACCGGATGCACTGAGCAGGCCGACGGGGCTTTCCGCCGGACAGCCCGACGTCTTCCAGATCATTTCTCGCTCTGCAAGAGCCTGACCAGGGCGTGCAGGGGGACACGACAGCGCACCCACGTCCACCGCGCGCCCCCACCCAGGACCAATGGGCAAGCGCTCCCCACCGCGGCTTCTGCGAAGTCGCGGGGATCGGCGGCGGCCCGGCGCTCCTGACCGACTGGATGGCCGCACGCCGCATGGACGTGGTGATCCTCTCCGAGGACGGCCCCGACTGGTGACCGACCGCTTCCACTGGCCCCGCGCTACCAGCCCCGGGGCTGGGGCGATGAACTGCGCCGCCGCCTGCACAACGCGGGCCTCTCCGTATGGGAACTCGCCGACCTCCTCGGCGTCCACGAGCACGACGTCACCATGGACGCCCTGCCTAACCAGCCGCTGCACGTCGTCCTCGAACTCGCCCGGCGCCTGGACCTCCACCCCGCCGACCTCACGCCGTACGCCAGGGGCATTGCATAGTCGCGATCGGTCCGGTTCGTCTGCCTCATGCGTGACGTGGCGTCATGTCCCGGCCTGGTCTGAGATGCCCCCGGGAAGCAGAGCAGGCACGGTGCCGGTGATCATGTGGTTGTCGAAGACCCATGAGAACCGAGCGAGACCGTGCCTGCCCGGACATCATCGCCCATGCCCGCCGGGCTGGGGAATCTGGCCCTCCCGAACCTCTGCGCCACTACGCAGGACGCCGCTGACCTGCGACGCTTCCTAGTCTGGGTGCCCGATCCGCGTGGCCTGCGAGGACGACGGTATCCGCTGCTCCCCCTGTTGTGCGCGGCCGCGGCAGCCGTCCTGACCGGTGCCCGGTCTCTCATCGCGATCGGTGAATGGATCGGCGATGCCCCGCAGCCCGTCCTGGGTGTGCTCGGCTTCCCGGCCGACCGTTCACCGGCATCCGGCCGGCGCCGCACGCCGCCACCGTCCGTCGCCTGCTCCAACGCGTCGACGGCGACGCGCTGGATGCGGCCATCGGTGCTTACCTCCAGGCCAGAACGCCACGGCCGGAAGAGTCCGAGCCGCCGCCGAAGCCGGCTCTGCGGGCGATCGCGGTCGACGGCAAGACAGTCCGCGGCTCCCGCACCGCCACGACCACTGCGGTCCAGCTGCTGGCCGCGATGGACCACCACGGCGTGGTCCTGGCCCAGCGTCAGGTCGCCTCCAAGAGCAACGAGATTCCATCTTTCCAGCCACTTTTGGACACCATCAACGTGGAGAACACCGTGCTGACCGGCGACGCCCTGCACACCCAACACAGCCATGGTGCGTACCTCCGCCGACGACTACCTGGCCATCGTGAAGAAGAACCACCCCGGACTGTATGCGCAGGTCACCAAGCTGCCCTGGGCCGAGATCCCGCTGGACCACCGCACCCGGGACCGGGCCCACCACCGCGACGAGATCCGTCGGATCAAGGTCGTCGCCTTCCACCACCTCGGCTATCCCGGCGCCCGCCAGGCCATCCAGATCGTCCGGTGGCGGCGCGAGCTGAGCACCGGGAAACTGACCACCGAGCGCGTCTACGTGATCACCAGCCTCGACGTCTTCGACGCGACACCGGCCCAACTCGCCACCTGGATCAGAGGCCACTGGGGCATCGAGAACCGCCTGCACCACGTCCGCGACCGCACCTTTTGCGAGGACGACTCCAAGGTCCGCACCGGCCACCTGCCCCGCACCATGGCCGGCCTGCGCAACCTCGCCATCAGCGTCTTCCGCCAGAACGGCGAGACCAACATCGCCGCCGCCCTCCGCCGCACCAGCCGCGACTACCACCGGCCGCTGTCGACCCTCGGCCTCACGTGATCAACCCGGACAGATCGCGATCAGGCAACGGCCCTGGCTAACTACCCTCTAGCCTATTGGAGTTGACAAGCGAACCGAACAAGGACGAAATGTCATGATGCCACAGGAACGTCAAGAGCAGGAGATCCCCCGCGTCTCGATGACTGACGAGGAGATCGAAGCGGCGAACCTGAAGACGCCCCCCCTACTCAACAGCAACATCAAGCTGATGGAGTACACGCCGGAATGGGCCGCCGCGTTCGCGGAGGAGGCCCGCCGGATGAGCGACGAGCTGGGCGCGCTGCCACACCGGATCGAACACACAGGGTCCACCTCGGTACCCGGGTTGCCCGCCAAACCGGTCATCGACATCCTGCTGATCGTTCCCGACTCCGCCGACGAATCCGCCTACGTGCCCAGCCTGGCTCCCCTCGGTTACGCGCTCGCGGTCCGGGAGCCCGATTGGTATGAGCACCGCGTCCTGCGCAAGCCCGACCTCGCGCCCAGTGCCGAATCAGCCAATCTGCACGTGCTCTCCACCGGCTGCCCCGAGATTCAGCGCATGATCCTTTTCCGCGACTGGCTGCGCGCCCACACGAACGATCGCGACCTCTACGCCCGAACCAAAAGGGACCTCGCACAGCGGACATGGACGTACATGCAGCACTACGCCGACGCGAAGAGCGAAGTCATCGCGGACATCCTCGAACGTGCCATGAGAGCTGAACCTCCCAGCGCCCATGGCAGCTCATGAAAGGTGATCTCAGCCTGCTGCGGGAGCGGAATTTCCTCCTGTTCTTCCTCGCCCGCACATCGTCCCTGACGGGCAACGTCATCGCACCGCTGGGCCTCGCCTTCGCCGTGCTGGCCTTGCCTGACGGCTCCCCGTCCCAACTCGGACTACTGCTGGGGACCCGCACAGTCGCTCAGCTCGGTCTGATTCTGCTGGGCGGAGTCCTCGCGGACCGGTTCCCCCGCCAGCGTCTGATCATCGTGGGGGAGACCGCCGCCGGATGCTCCCAAGCGCTCACCGCCGCCCTGTTTCTGCACGGCAGCGTGCCGATGAACCTTCTGATCGTCCTCGCCGCCGTCAACGGCGCGTCCTCCGCTGTCAGCCAACCAGCCGCCACCGCGCTCGTACCCCAGCTCGTCGACGCCGAACGCATTCAGCCTGCGAATGCGTTGCTGCGCCTAGCGGCCAACCTCTCGCGTATCGGAGGCGTGTTCGCCGGCGGAGTACTCGTCGCGGCCGTCGCGCCTGGCTGGGCCTTGGCGGCCGACGCCGCCACCTACTTCCTGTCCGCCGTGCTGCTGATGTTCAGCCGCCCTCGTACGGCATCGCGGGCACTCACCGCGACAGAGGCGCCGACCAGTCTCCTCAGCGAACTGCGCAGCGGCTGGACAGAGTTCTCCTCCCTGCGCTGGATGTGGCCGGTCGTAGGCCAGTTCGCCATCGTCAACGCCTCCTTCGGAGGAGCCATCATGGTGTTGGGCCCGGCGGTGGCCAAGCAGGAGCTGGGCGGGGCGGTCGCCTGGTCGGTCGTTCTCGGCGCCCACTCGGCCGGTTTCGTCCTCGGCAGCCTGATCGCGATCCGCATCCGTCCCCGTTACCCCCTGCGTACGGGCGTTTTCGTCACCTTCGGCTTCTTCCCGGCCTACCTGTTCCTCGCCGGGGGCTCCCCAACCTGGCTGATCGCCACCAGCATGCTGGTGGCTGGCATCTGCATTGATGTGTTCGAGGTCCTGTGGAGAACCACGGTCCACACTCATGTTCCCGAGCAGTCCATGTCCCGGATCAGCTCATATGACTCGCTGGTCTCCTTTATCTGCACGCCCCTGGGCCTCGCCGTGGCAGGCCCGGTGGCTGCTCACATCGGCATAGCCGAAACACTCCTGCTCAGCGGTGTACTCGTCCTCCTGGCCAGCACCATCCCTCTCCTCCTCTCGGCCGTCCGCAACCTCCCGGCTCGTTGCACTGTCCCGGAGCATGTACCCGAATAAGAGCTCGCAGAGGATCAATATGCCTTGACCACCCCACAGCTGGTCATCAGCGACGCCGCTTCAGCCCACCCGAAACGGCGAGGTTAGCTGTGGTCGGCCAGGGCCCAGGTCGTTGCCTGATCGCCGACAACCACATGATCACCGGCACCGTGCCTGCTCTGCTTCCCGGGGGCATCTCAGACCAGGCCGGGACATGACGCCACGTCACGCATGAGGCAGACGAACCGGACCGATCGCGACTATGCAATGCCCCTGCGCCGTACGCCGAGGCCGTCTACCGCCTGCCCCGCTACCGAGACGCCGAGCACCCGCCCGAGGACCCCGGCGCCGACGATCGTTATCTAGGTCTGTCAACTATCCCTAGAAGTCAGGTCGTTGCTTGCTTGTCAGGCAAGTAAGGCAAGTTAGGTGTCCTCCCCGGCTAACTCGAAGGACATGGGGGTGAGCCCAACTGACGGACTGCGGCCCCGTAACCGTCTGCCAGCCTCGTAGTTACATCCGCTATGAACACCACACACCGCATCATCGGGGCCGTGGCCCTGTCCCTCGGCGCACTGGCCGCCACCGCACCCGCGCACGCTGACGACGGCTCCAACGGCCCTGCCTACCTGCGGATCGACGCGTCCGATGTAGCGGGCTACTGGGACGCCATCGTCGATTCGCCGCCGGAGTAGCAGAAAGGAATCTCCCGCACGATGGTCAACGACAACCCCCGCTGACTATCAACCGGTCAAAACCGTTCAGGCCCCCGCGCGAATCCGCCGGGGCCTGAGCCCTGTGCGCCGGGCGAGTAGCGTGGTTCCCATGCGACTGACGTTGCCCTTGCCGAAAACGTCATCCATTGAGGTCATGCGGCATGTCGGTACTCGTGGAGAATGCCGCCGAGGCGATCGCGGCGGCGTATGTCGAGGCGGGCGATCTCGTCCGGAACAGTGATCGGCGTGGGCAATGGATACAGCGGGCGGGCATTCGCGATGCCCTGATGCGGCCGATGGGAGTTGTAGAACTGTTCGATCGCGCGCAAGGCGTGGAGCGGCACTGTCACGTTGACTGACCGGCCTGGGATGATCTTCTGGTTGGTCGTGCTGGGAGGGGGCGTCCGTGGACAGCGCGCCGCCGTCGTACAGGGGGCACCGGTACCCGGTGGAGATCATTGCGCACTGCGTGTGGCTGTGCTTCCGTTTCCTGCTGTCGTTCCGCGAGGTCGAGGAGCTGATGCTCGAGCGCGGCGTGATCGTCTCCCACGAGACGGTCCGCCGCTGGTGTACGAAGTTCGGGCAGGCCTACGCCAACGGCCTGGGCCGCCGGCGTGTGCAGCCGGGCGACAAGTGGCACCTGGACGAGGTCTTCCTCAGGATCAACGGTGAGCTGAAGTACCTGTGGCGGGCCGTCGACGCCGATGGCAACGTGCTCGACATTTTGGTCCAGAACCGGCGGGACACCGCTGCGGCCAGGCGGTTCTTCCGCAAACTGCTCAAGAAGACCTGCTCGGTGCCGAGGGTGGTTGTCACCGACAAGCTGCGCTCCTACGGCGCGGCCCACCGCGAGGTCATGCCCTCCGTCGAGCATCGCTCCCACAAGGGTCTGAACAACCGGGCCGAGAACAGTCATCAGCCGACGAGGCAGCGCGAACGCGCGATGAAGGGCTTCCGCAGTACCGGCGGGGCCCAGCGGTTCCTGTCCGCGTTCAGCGGCATCTCACCGCACTTCCGACCACGCCGCCACCTGATGACCGCCACCGAATACCACACCGAGACGACCACCCGCTTCGCCATCTGGGACGAGATCACCGGCGCCACCGACCAGCCCATCGCAGCGTAAGCCAAGCCCCCCCACCCGACCCCTACACACCCTGACACGCCCTCAATCGATCAACACCGCACCAACGTGACAACGCCGGCGTCAATACCCGAACCAAGAAGATCATGCGGCAGATGCGCGGCCGAGCAGGATTCGACCTCCTCCGTCACCGCATCCTCCTGCAATAAGGAGAACGCACCGTCACCACCGACGAACAGAGCCGCTCGTTTGACAGACCCCTACCAAGCACGAAACTCGCGCGCCCTCTCACGAGGCCAGGGCAGGCTCGTCACCGCTGGCCGACTATCTGCTCAGCCTCTATCTGCACGACATCGGCGTGGTCCTGGACGAGGCTGTGCGAACACCTCAACTGCTTGCTGTCCGCGGTCGCGGGTACAGCCTGACTGCGTCTGGGGCGAATTTTCCGAGACCGACGACATTGCTTGCGTAGCTGATGGAGATCTGGATTCCCTCGATATGGCTCAGTGGAGTGATGTCAATCATGGAAGTTCGTGCCGAGCGACAGTTAATGAAGAAGCTTTCGAGATTTGGGAAGAGGTCCGGGACTAGATCCAGCTGTATTTCTGAATTTGGGAGAAGGCGGAGATAGGTGATGCTGGGCATTGGGGCGGCGTGGTTGAGGTCGTATTCTGAAATGCACAGCTCAGTCAGGCGGGGGAGCGTGGAAAGTTCTTGCCACTCTCCGCTGCTGGGTGCGGCGTTAATTACTAACTCCTGCAGTTGCTGCCACCTGGAGATGCCGGCCAAGCGTGTGCCGACCCAGCCGCCAAGCTCTAGCCGCGTCAGACCTTTGGGTGCTGGCAGTTCCGCCAGGGTTTCCCAGGGCAGACGCGTGTAGAGGGTAAGATTGGTTATTTTGGGCAGGGAATCCAATGCGTCAAAGGAGAATTCGTCCGGTAAGTGAAGGAGGCTCAAATTGAGCAACGGAAGTCCTGCAAGTTCTTCTATCTCTGTGATTTGGGTGCATTCGGAGATGGTTAGTTCCTTTAGGGCTGGCAATCCGCGAGCGAAATTTAAGTCTTGGAGTAATTGGCCGGAGTAGATCCGCAGAGTTTCGGTGTGTTCAGGTGAGAGGTGTTCGACGATCTCGCCTGCGGTGAACTTCCCTCGGAAGGCGACGTTGGTGATGGGTTTCAGGAGTCGCAGCGCGTTCAGCTGATCAGCGGTGTGTACTTCCAGAAACAGACGTTCCTGATCCGGAAGGGGGAGCAGTAAGTCGCGGGCGTATTGATCAGCCTCGAAGTGCTCCCAGCGCCGGAATAGCGCGGAGGGCGTTGCGTCAGAAGGCATGGACTGTACGAAGCGGTAGAGGAAGGCGTAGGCCTGGTCGCCGCCGATGGCGGCTGCAGTTTCGATGACGGGACCCACTTCATCGTCTTCCAGGCCTTGGGGCCCCGGCAGCAGCTCCAAGACGCCCGGCCCCAGCGCGGCAAGCGCCTCCGCCTCCTCCGCGGAGCGGGGAGGCATCAGGACACGCGCACGCTGTTCGACCAGTCTGCGAGTGTCGGGCTCGATTTCGGTCGCGTAGTACAGGCTGGCTGCCGCCAGGAGGTGGAGCCTGGGACGGTGCTGGTTCTCAGCATCACCGCGTTCGACGAGGCGCCGTAGCAGATCGGCGCTTTCGACTGGCCTGGCGTGGGTGGCAGCCATGCGTACGACGTCCTCCCACTGGTCATCGTGGGCGTTGTTGACCAGGAGTGGGAAGTCGTGGGCTTCGATGGCGGCCTTGGCCCCGAGGTAGTCCTGGAAAGTGCGGTGCACGAAGTCGATGGTGTCCATGGTGGGCTGGCGCAGGAGCCCGCTGCGTCCAACCAGGTGAGTCAGAACCTGGTCGGCAGTGCCTTGCTCGGCCACGGCCTGCATGGCCGGCAGCGCGTCACTGACTAGGGCCAGCGCGGTTGCCCGGCCCATCTCTGTCTGGCGGTTGCGGATGAGCCAGTAGGCCAGACGCTGAAGAAGCTGGACGTTCTGGTGCTCGGTGAGCTGAATGCCCTCTGGGACGTCGATGCTGCGCTCAAGGTCACGGCGCACGAGGAGCATCGACAGTGCTGCCTCGTAGAGCTCCATACGACTATGAGGCAGATGACCGCGGCGGTCCCGGTGCAGCGCACAGATAAGCGCACACATCAGGGGAGTGCTGGACAACTGTGCCAGGTCACGCTGAGCACGTACCGTCACCAGGAGCACTGCTTCGAGATCACGCAGCTGCGAGCGTTCGGTGTCGGTCGCCGCACTGTGCCGGGCAGCGGTATGCCACCGACCGACGAACATGCCCGTGTCAGCGGCACTCATGGGCCGTACGGACAATTCGGTGAAGCGCGACGAAGCCAGCCAACCTTCGGGAACCGCTGACGGCCGGGTGGTGACCACAAAGTATGCGTCCTTGTAGGCCGCCAAGAGCTGTTCAAGCCAGTCCCGTGTGGCAGCCCGATCCTCCTGGGGGACTTCGTCGATGCCGTCGACCAGGACCAGGGCCTCACCTCTGGCGAGCACGCCATCGGCCCATCCCTCAGGCTGGGAGCTGGCCAGAGGTGTTCCGACCGCAGAGAGGAACTCATGTGGCTCCGGAAGGGGCCCACGCCGCACCAGTGTGCGCAGCGGCAGGACGAACGGAATCTTCCCCCGCCAGTCCGCCAGTTCATCCGGCAGCTCATCGCGCGCTGTGGCGACAGCCAACCACTGCAGCAGCGTTGTCTTTCCGCTGCCGGCGAGCCCTCGCAGAAGTACCCGTCGACAGCTGGCCAACGCGTTCTCTGCACGCTTCACCACAACGGATGGCCGGTCCGCCTCCTCGCTACTCGAAGGCCAACTCTCTGGCTGCTCCGCCAGTTCCAAGCTCAAGTACGCCGCGTCCAGCGGCCAGTGTGCACGTTCTGGCCGGCTCAGGTCCAGCCCTACGACAGTCAGCCGGGAATGCCGCTCCGCGACGTAGCTGAGGTACCGCTCCTCGAACGAAGGCTGCACCGTCGGCCGCACCGACCTACGAAGCACTCTTCTCGGAGAGCCCTCCCCCACCTGCGGCATGCACGCGGCGGCGCGGCGTAAGGCCAGCAACGGGACTACCTCCGTACCCAGCGCCTTAGCCAAGATCACCAGCGTGGCCTCGGATGGCACCTTATGACCGCTCAGCGCTTGGCTGACCGTTGTTCGCCCTAGCCCTGTCCGCTGCTGCAGCCCAGCCATCTGCAGGCCTCGCTGTGTCTTAAGGGTGCGCAGCCGCAGCGCGAGCTCCGCCAACGGATCCTCGTGCACCTCCTCCATGTCCTGCTTCTCCTCTCTTGGGCGACCGTCTTCATTCATCTTTGTTCGGCCTGAACCCCTGTGAACACCAAAACCGCGAAGTTCATCGAAGTCGCCGTCGTCAACCACCTCGGGAAGAAGGCATGAACACCTCCACCAACCACCTGATGCTCCTGGTCCTCCTCCTCTCGGTCGTCGCGCTTTTCTGCACGCTCGTCGGAGCCGCAGCCGGCCTGCTCGCTCGCATCGACGGAGCCACCTACGCCACCGCCCTGTTGCGTGGTGCCGTGGCCTTCGCAGGCAGCGCCACCCTGTCCCTGGCGCTGCTGACCTTCGTCCTCACGGCGTTGTGAACCGAGTGCCAGGTTGACCGCCCACTTTGCATCTTGCGTCCGTTTCACAGGCCGCTCGTTCTCCTCGGCTGGTGTGATCTTGATGGTGTTTTCCAGGATCCGGTCCGTAAGGGCCGCCCGTGGTCTCTTCCCCTGGAGGACCGGGTGCTGCTCGTGGCGGCCCACTGCCGCACGAACTTGACGTTGCGTCAACTTGCTTCGCCTTTCGGCGTTCCGAAGTCCGCAGCCGACCGCATCAGCGACGACCTCGGCCCGTCACTCGCGCTGCATCCCCGCAAGCGGTTCGCGAAGGACACCGTGCTCATCGTGGACGGCACCCTGGTGCCCACCCGCGACCACGCGATCGCCGAGCAGTCCAAGACTCCTTGGTGAGGATCCGGTCGAGCGCCTCCACCGCCAGGGGCCGCAGATCCGCCGAGAGCGCGGGCAGGGGCTCCTTCGGGGCGTACGAGGTGGTCACCGGGTCACCCCCGGGCGCTGCGCCGCGAGCAGCGCACTGACAACGGCCTGTCGGTGCCGTGTGCTTGGATCGCCGCCATGACGAAGGACGACGACATCCAGCAGGCCCCGGAGGGCTCCGCCGAGCTGTGGATCGGGGCGGTGCCCTCCCTCGGGCCCGGTGGGCGTGATGTGCTTCTGGGGCTCGGTTCGCACGCCGACGAGCCCGGAGCCCGGCTGGCGCGGCTTCTTCTCGACCGGGGGCACGAGGGTGAGGAGGGCGTTTTCTATCTGCTGCCGGAGGATCTGGCCGCCCGCTACGAGCGGACCGGTGACCGGCTCGCGGTGACGCTCCTCGCCCGCCGGGACGTCCTCGCTCACAGCCTCCGGGCGCGCCCGGAGGAGGGGCGCGTACTGTCCGGAGCACTGCCCTCCGATCCGCTCGACGCCGACCGGGTCGTCCTGCTCCGCCGCGAGCTGACCACCGGCTTCGTCCCCGTCGAGCAGGGCGGGGAGTTCCAGCCGGTCCTCCTCGTCGACCACACCGCCGGTCCGGATGCCGGGCCCGAGGAGCTGATCGCCTTGTTCGAGGAGGGCGAGGCGGGCATCGCCGTACTCAACGCGGAACTGCTGCCGGACCGGGCCTGACGTTCCAGTGCAGGACGGTTCGGTCGGGGCCGAAATGTCCCGTCGGTAGCGTGCCGAACGCAGCCCGCCGGCGGCGAACCGGCCCCGCCGGGAGCGGTCACCGGAGGATGTCGTGGCGGTCCCGGCGGAAAGTCGCACCGGACCGTCGACGGGCCCACGACGGCTTCAATGATCGAAGACATTGGCCAGCCGTCCTTCGATAGGAGCCCTGCCTCGGGAAACGGCACGGTCGGTGAGAAGGCATAGCTGTGCCGGGGTGAGTCCGGCAAGGTCGCGGAAGTCGCGGTTCATGTGTGCCTGGTCGTAGTAGCCACACACAGCCGCCCGGTCAGCCAGCGACCTGCAGGCACCAGTCGGTAAGGTGAGCGCCCGTTGAAACCGCAGTATTCGGCTGGCGGTTCGCGACGGCAGTCCGATCTGCTCGCGGAGCAGCACCTGGAGCCGCCGACTGCCGCGGCCCGTGGCAGCGGCCAATTCTTTGGCGGATACCTGTCCGTGGCCGGCGCGCAGCCGACTCCACACCTCGGCAACTGTGACGGAGCAGTGATGTTCAGGGGGTTGGGCTGCTTTGGTCTGGTGTTCCGTCTTTGGAGTGGGACTCGGGACGGCTGAAGTGGCTGTGTTCGGGTGTGATGGGTGTGGCCTGGGATCGCGTTCGGTTTGGTTGTTCGGGCGTTTGGCCTGCGGTCCGGTGGCTGTGTGGGAATGATCTTGGGTTTCCCGTTGATGTAGTGGTGCGTCTATAGGCGGCTGCGTTCTATCCGGGCTTCAAAGCGCGGTTTGGCTGGTCAGTGGTGTGTGTGGGTGAGGAAGATACGGAGGGGGTCGTTCGCGCTGGGGGTCAGGTGGGTGAGGTTCAACCGGTGAGCGATGAGGCCGAGGGCGTCGTTGGTGGTGCGGTGTGGCCGGTTCGGCAGGGTGGCGAGTGCGCGGGTGAGGGCGACGGTTTCCGGGTAGATCACCAGGTCGCGCGCGAGGAGTGCGGGGGAGGCGCTGCCCGTGGTGGCCAGGTGGGGGTTGCCCGCGCAGAGTCGGGTCAGGCGGGTGTGCCAGCGGTGGGTGAGATGTTGCTGGTGGTCGTACCAGCGGGTGGTGATGGCGCGTGCCGCGGTCCAGGCGGTAGCGGCGCCGGGATGTCGTAGCAGGCGCTGGTGGGCGTGGCGCGCGGCCGCGAGTTGGGGCACGGCCCACGTGTGGATGGGGGAGGCAAGCCGTGGGTCGGGGGCGGCTTGGTGGTGACGCGGGCACACCAGCCGGTGCGGCGGTGGGTGAACCCAGGCGGTGTCGGTGGTGCCGTGGCTGCGGTGGTGGGTGCACAGGGTGCAGGCGCGGACGGGCTGCTGTGCGGCGTTGAGCCGCTTCCAGCGTGCGGCGGCCTCGGCGCTGGGGGCGGTGTCGTTGAGGGCGGGGCGGGGCAAGGCACGCAGGAGGTTGGGGAGTGGGACCCGGGCGAGGGCAGCGAGGTGCCGGGCCGCGTTGTGGTTGAGGTGGAGTTCGGCTGCCGGCAGTGTGCCGTGGCCGTGGAGGGCGATACCAGCCCCGTCGAGGAGCTGGGGCAGAGTCAGCTGATAGGACATAGCGATACGTTGGGCGTACGAGGCGGTCGCTTCGCCGGGCAGCGGCCGTACTCGGAACACGCCCGGCGCGGCTGCCGGGACCTGCAGCCATGCCCTTGCGGTGACGGCGCTGCACTGTGGGGCGCCGGCCTCTGCTACGGCACGGTCCGTAACGTCTGTCCGGCTCACAGGGTGCTGGCGCTGCGGCTTCGGGGCCGGGTGTGGGGTCGGTAGTGCTGTTCGGCGAGGTGGTCCAGGCGGATGGCTTCGAGGCTGGTTCTGGTGATGCGTTCGGTGCCGTCGAGTAGGGCAGCGATGGCGGCCTGGCGGATGAGGCGGGCGAGGCTGCTGATACGGCCGGCGGTGCGTTCGTGCAGGTACGGGGCCAGTTGGGGGAGAGTTCCGGGCCGGTGGTGGCGCAGGTCGAGCGCGCCTTCCATGGCGGTAATGAGGTCGCGGAAGGGTTCGCTCTCACCGAGGCGGGCGGGAAAGGCGGCGCAGTCGATGAGGGAAGCGCGTCCGGCGAGCTGCGCACCGCGCACCCCGGTGAACAGAGGTGTGGTGGTGACGTCGATTCCGGCGTAGACGAAGGTGGCGCCGATGCGTTCGGTGAGGTCTTTGATCAGGTCGGCGCTCTGGGCGCCGGTGGTGGTGCGGGGGTTGAGCCGGTGGACCTCGTCGATCATCACCAGCTGGACGCCGGCAGCGGTGTAGGTGTGGCAGACCGCGTTGGTGATCTGGACCTGGGACATGCCGGCGGCGACGGGGATGCCGAGGTAGCGGGCGAACTCGGTGGCCAGGGTCTTGGCGCTGGCGGCGGGCGGGACCAGGACGTAGGCGACAGGCACCTGCCCGGCTGTGGCTGTGGGGCCGTGGCGTCGGGTGTGGGCGAGGTGGCAGGCACGACCGACCTGGAGCAGCGCGGTGGTCTTCCCGGCGCCGGCGGGGCCGGTGACGATCAGGGACGGCCGTGCGGTGACTGCCTGGTGTGAGTTCTCATTTTTGTTGTAGCGGAGGTATGCCTCTGACCTGGGGTGTTGCAGGCGGATGAGACATGTCGTGGTCCTGTTCTGTCACGTCGTAAGGGTGTTTGACCTGTACTGCTGCAAGTTGAGTGAGAAGCCTGCAGATATGTTGAGAAATCTGATGCACGACCACCCCTTTCCTCTGCTCGCTTGCACGTGCCGGTGCGGCTGGGTTGGTTCGAGGCGGATGATGCACGCCCGCCGCCCACCCGGTTCCGGCTTCGCTGTGGAGCCGCGGGTGTGCGTCCTCGTGATCGGCAGGGAGCGGTGTCTGGCAGGGGTCTTGCTGGAGGGCGTGACGGAAGCCACGGGAACGCTGCGGACGCGGGGCCCGGGGCGGCGTTCTGGCCGTCTGTCAGTGGTCGATGTCGTCGAAAAGACTGCGCTGTTCTGGGATCGGTTGGCTGTTCTGTGGGGTCTCTCGTCGGTAGGGAAGAGGATCGGGAGCCCAGTCGCGGTGTGCTTCGTCCGGATCCTCGCGGATCTGTTGGTAGATGTCTTGTGCGCGGTCGAACTCACCGGCGGTGTCATCGTCCAGCCGTCGCTCGAAGGCTTGGCTGTACCAGAACAGCGCGTCGTCGACGGGGTCGTTGTCTGGGTCGCCGTTGAACTCCGAGGCCCAGTCGTATACCCGTTGTTCGAGGCGGGGAACGAGTTCACGGCATACGTGCTCGAACAGGTTCTCGCGTTCCTCTTCCGTGAGGAGGACGTGCCAGGCATGGTGCAAGTCGTTGTCTTCAATCCACGAGGCGTCGGGTGCCATGACGGCTAGGTCCGTCATACGTGCGATCGCCTGCTGCCGGATGTCTTCGGGGAGCAAACCGGCGCGGTGGAGGCGGGCCAGTACCCGCGAGCGGATGTCGTCGTTGGCCGGCGTGCCGAAGTCCATGAGCACCGAGTGGAGATCGGGATCTTCCATGAGGTAGGCGCGTAGGAAGCCGTCGCTGCTGTCCCGCGACAAGTAGGAGAAGACGCTCTGTCGACGCTCGTACTCCTCCTGCCAATCCCTCAGAGGACTGCGGCGATGTCGGCGCAACGCGGAGATCCGTTTGGCCGTCGCCTGGTACAGAGGCGGCGGGATACGCAGGAGAGTGCCCTGGCGCTGTTCGCTGCCGGTGGGCAGGCAGTCCGTGCGGGAGAGCAGGGCCCGGTCGGTCATGCCGGTGAGGACGATGGGCAGCAAGTGGGCCTGGGTGGTCAGCCAGGTGGCGAAGCCCTCCCGGAGAGTGGGGTGGTGGAATGACCAGTACGCCTGCCCGTCAAGGGCGGTCGCCTCGGTGAGGAAGGTGCCGGTCAGCGTGGTCATGGCCCGGCTGGCGGCGCCGGGGGCGGCGCCAGCCCGATCGATGATGTCGCGCTGGGCCGGATCGAGGGCGAGGGGGCTGGGCAGCCCCTTGTCCTGACCTGTGGCGTACACGAGGGCGAGGGCTGCGTGGGCGTGTACGTCCAGTTGGTCGTAGACATCGATCAGGAGCTGCCGGGGCCGGGCCATGAAGGACGTAATGCTCTCGCGGGTCAGGGACAGCCCCGTGGTGAATGCCTGGAGTCCGAGGCGCCGTGCGGCTTCGGGGCGGAACGGCTCGGCGTCGGCTGCGGCTTCGAGGTGCGGTTTCATCCGGCTGAGCACGTCCGCCGGCTGATCGCCCGCAGCGAGATGGTTGTAGAGGATCTGCTGCCGCTCCGTGCGGGCGAGGTCGGCGACATCGACGGTGACCTGCTGTTCGTGCAGCAGGGGGTAGGCATACGGTTTCAGCAGGGGCCGGGCCTCGTTGTAGATGTAGTTGCGGGAGGTCAGCACGACCCGGGCCCCGTTCTTCACGGCGCTCATCACGTGCGGCAGGTCCCGTGCCCAGGCGTGGGTGAGGATCTCCTCATGGCGGACGGCGCCGAAGGCGTCATCGAGCCAGAAGAACTGGTCCTTCTCGTGCGGGTTCCAGCGCTGTACCAGTTCGTCGGAGGTGCGCGGCTTGATGGCCACGCAGCTCCAGTTGTCGGCGGCGCTGATGGCCAGCATCAGGGCGATGACGGATTTGCCCACGGCCGGGTCGCCGAGCAGCAGTACGAAGCCGTGGTCGCGCAGTGCGCGGGCGGCCTTGCGGTAGGCGCTGGTGACGACGAACGTGGAGACCTGTTCCGGCGCGGACTTCATCAGCACTGAGGCCTGGGTGTAGGCGCGTTCGTCGAGAATCTGTGACAGGTCACCGAGTCCATAGACACGGGGGACGAACATCCGCAGCTCTCGATGTGAGGCGATCATGTCGCTCAGCCACTGCCCGTCGAGGACCAGGGGGTGTGCCACCCCGCAGGCGCGTAGTCGCCGCTGGATCTTTTCCTCGGACAGGCCGCTGACCCGGGCGTTGGTCAGCAGCACATAGGTCGCGCATACCCCGCGCTTAACCAAGGCACGGACCTTGGCGAATTCGTCCTCGAGTTCCGACGGGGCGAGTGTGGCATCCGCCTTCTTGGTGTGCTTGCACTGCAGCGCAAAGGGGCCCGGCGGCACATCCTGCACGCCTCCGGGCTCGTCGGGCGGTTGCCAGGTGCCGTAGAAGGCGCCGTCTCTGCCCCCGTCGTTGGAGTCCGCGAACGCCTGTACGGACTGTCCCCACACCTCCCGCAGCACAGCTGCGCACAGGTCCTGAAAGGCGCGCCAGCCCAGGGTGTGCAGGGCGAAGCGAGGCGACCCGGGGGCGATGGTTTCGCTCGTCCCCGTCATACGTCGTCCTTGTGGCCGTCATCGGTTGAGCCGTCGCTGAGCGTGGTGAGCGCCTCCCACATCTCCTCGTCGTCGTAGTCCGGTTCAACCAGGTCTGGGGTCAGGATGTTGCTGTCGGGATCCAGCTCCTCGGACTGGGCAACGACCTCGACCAGGAACTTCTGCGCGGCCTTCATGAGACCGGGGTCCCGTGTCCACAGCCCGAACTCCAGGCTGCGGCGGGAGCTTTCCGTGCCGTTGGCACTTCCCAGCCACAGCCGGCTGGGCCGGAAGCCGATGACATCGGCCACCCCGCCCAACCCGTCTTCGTCGTGCCGCCACAGCTCACCCAGCAGCAACATTTTGGTGTGCAGGATCGGAACGAGATGATCACCGGCCTTGCGGTAACCGAGGCTGCGTAGCGCAGGCAGCTGGATGTCCGGTGACGCAGAGCCGGGACCGAGTACAGGCGCCGCGCCGTCCTCATGGAGGCTCAGTCCCTCCAGATTGGGCAGCGCCCGAGCGGGGAAGCCGGCCGCGCCCTTCACCGCGTTGGCCACCTTGCGCAGTCTCTCCAGGGACCGTGGGCCCCTTGACTGTTTACTGACCACCACGCATGCGGACGGGAACCCGGCTATCCGGCGCAGCAGTTCAGTGTCGTCCACCCACAAGAACGCCCCGAGCATCCCGGCCCCAAGGCTGCGTGAGCGCCGCTGTTGCTCCAACTCGTTCCGGAACGTGTCGATCCCGTCGACGAGGCCGGCCAGCACATTCGTCCCGAACCGGGCGGGACCACCTTCCGCTGCGACCGCCTGCACGTTGAACTGGTGAGAAAACGACAGACTCACGACCCCTCCTATAACAGGAGCATTATGGCGTGCCGTCACAGACGGGTCGTACGGTCACCCCCACCCTCCCGTCGAGGCGCCCGGCCAGGCGGCAGCATGCCGTCGTCGCAGCTGCAGGGACAGACGTGAATGGCCACGGGAGGCACCCTGCTCGTCGACGAGGCCAGCGGCGTGATCTTCGTCGGCGAGGCGACCAGCCCGCCCCCGGACTCTCCGCTGACCGAGGCCTACTTCCAGCACGGTGTCAGCGTCCACCTCGCCGCCGGACGGAAGACACCGGCAGCATCAGCCACTTCCTGGGCATGTGGCACACGCACCCGCACTCCCCGGCACAGCCCAGCGCCACCGGCCGCGCCGGTGCTGCGATGTCACGCCGATGAACCTCGCCACGCCTGCTGAACAGGACCTGCGTGCGGGGCTGTCGCCACGGATGGCGCCGACGCCGTCAGCCGAGAGGCAGGTCGAGGTAGCGGGCGGCGTCGTGCAGGACATCGCGGGTGAGGGTTTCGGTGCGGTCGAGGATGGAGAGTTGGGCGGCCATACCGATCAGCGGGGTGAGGTGTTCCATGAGTCCGTCGGTGATGCGGTAGAGCTCTTCCTCGTGGTCCAGGAGGCTGCCGAGTTTGTGGTGCCGTAGCCGCAGCAGGCTGTCGAGGGTGGCCAGGGTGCCGGCCCATTCGTCGGGGTGTTCCGTGCAGCGAGGCGGGAGCCGGTTGACCCAGAGTGTGGGGACTGAGCGTGGCCGGATGGGGGCGGTAGCCTCGGTGAGGCGTCTGAGGGCGGGGAAGCGGGCGGCGCGGGCCTCACGCAGGATGTCGCTGGAGCCGATGCCGCTCCAGAAGACGGTCAGGCCCAGTTCGTCGGCGAGGTAGTCGAACGTCGGCTGCAGGTCCTCGGGCCGCAGCCGGTCGATTCCGTCGATCAGGCAGACCTCCGTACGGGCATGGCGCATCACGTGGACCGCAGGCCCGGTGAAGTCCTTCATGCGCTGTACGGGCCGTTGCTCGGTGTCCGGGCGGTACAGATCCCAGCCGAGGAAGACGGCCAGGGCCGCGGACCAGTCGGCGGATGTGCCGGGTTCGGGCGGGGCGTTGACGCAGACGACGGGGATGCGGCTGTCGTCGATGCCGTGGCCGCCGTCCCCACCATCTGGCAGGGGCTGCTCGCCGAGGTCACCGCCAACCCGCGCGACCTCGCAAGAAGTACGGCGCCGAGGTGGTCGGCCGGGCGCAGGGATACGACGTCGCCGTTCTGAAGCTGAAGAACCCGCCGTCGGGGCTCGCTCCGCTGGCCCTCGGCAATTCGGACGAGGTCGCGGTCGGCGATTCCACGATTGCCATCGGCGCCCCGTTCGGCCTGTCCAACACGGTCACCACGGGCATCATCAGCGCGAAGAACCGCCCGGTCGCCTCCGGTGACGGCTCCGGCGGCAGCAACTCGTACATGAGCGCCCTGCAGACCGACGCCTCGATCAACCCGGGCAACTCCGGCGGCCCGTTGCTCGATGCGCGCGGTGCGGTCATCGGCATCAACTCGGCCATCCAGTCGACCGGCAGCAGCGTCGGCCAGACCCAGGCGGGCTCCATCGGCCTCGGCTTCGCGATTCCGATCAACCAGGCGACGAACGTCGCCCAGCAGTTGATCAAGACCGGCAAGCCGGTCTACCCGGTGATCGGAGCCACGGTCAGCATGGACGAGAAGACCGGCGGCGCGGTCATCTCCGACCAGGGGGCGGACGGTACGGCAGCCGTGTCGAAGGACGGCCCCGCGGACCGGGCCGGCCTCAGGGCGGGCGATGTCATCACGAAGTTCAACGACACCGTGATCGACAGCGGCCCGACCCTGATCGGCGAGATCTGGACCCACAAGCCCGGCGACCGGGTGACGCTGACCTACCAGCGCGACGGCCGGACGGCAACGGCCGAGGTCACCCTCGGGGACCCCGGTCCCGAGTACGCGGCGAACCGGCACAATGTCGGCTTCATGGTGGCCGATTCTCGCGGCGTCCCTGGTGGGCCAGCCCGATGTGGTGCAGCAGGGTGCGTTTGCCAGTACCGCGGCAGTCGCTGTCGATGGCGACGTGCTGGCAGGGGTGGCGGCGTTCGCCGTTGAGGCGCAGCATCCGCCGTGCGGTCTTCATGCCTGTGGCGATGTCGGTGGTTTCGACGAGGCTGAGCTGGGCGTGGTAACGCACCCGGGGGTCGTCCTCGTCGACGGGCACGGGGCCGTCGACCGGCGGGATCGGGGAGGGGCGGCTGGTGCCGTACGCGGGCGCGCCAGCCGTGCAGAGTGGTCGGTGACCCAGGAGACAGGGCCGGCGCCGACGCGGGCGGCGGGACACTTTGAGCGTCACGTACGGGGGGTTTCACCGGTCATCTCCCTGTCGCCCGTTGCCCGGTGGGGGAGGGCCGGTGCTGCTGTCACCTTGGGTGGTGTCTGGGGTGGGCCTGCAGTTGTTGTCGCCCACGGGCCCGGGATCGGTGGGGCCGGGCGGGTGGAGGCCGGGCAGGGAGGCCAGGAAGTCGTCCAGGCTCAGGCCCGCGCCACGGACGGGCTCGGGCGTGTCGAACAGCTCTCCGGAGGGACGGTCGAGGGAGCGGAAGGGGCGGACGGAGTCCGGGTCCAGGGGCGGCAGGCCGTCGGCGTAGGGCTTGGTGGTGGGCGTCGGCCGCGCGGGGCGGGGCACCGCGGCAGCCGCGCGGGGACCCGGCCTGGCCGCGGTAGGCGAGGGCCCGGCGGCCGCGGTGCGCAGCAGCTGAGCGGTGGCCCGGGTGACGGCGGCCTCGTCACGGCGGCTGCCGCCGGCGGCGAGGTGGATACGCAGGGCCTGGTCCCAGGTTTCCTCGGTCCACCGGTCCTTGAGCAGTCGGCGGTGGATGAAGGGCACCTCGACCCACGGGTCGGTGCCCGGCTCGGCCCGGTGGTTGAACAGCCAGGCGACTTCCGGGTGGTCGGGGGAGTAGTGGACCTCCCAGCGCCCCTGCTGCGCTGCGATGCCGGAGGGCCCACGGAAGAGGTCCAGCTTTCCCCGGTCGAGGTTGTAGGTGCGGTTGTTGATCTGGAAGCCCTTGCGGCTGACCCGGACCCACACCGTCGGCAGCAGCTTGCGGTTCTCCTGCGCGGTCAGCGTGGTGGACCGGTAGCCGCGCAGGGACACCAGGGCTGCGTACATCTGGTTGGGAGTCAGGCACAGCCCAGGAGTGAACGGACTACGAAGTGCTGCGTGAGGGGTCTGCTGCCAGCGGAGAACCACCCACTGCTCGAACAGTTCCTGGAGCTGGGGGATTGTCCACAGAGGCTGCTTGCGGACGCGTTTGCCACGCAGGTCCAGACGGTGATGGGTGTAGGAGGCCAGGTACTGGCTGAAGCCGGTTTTCACCGCCAGCATGGCGCGCTCCACGATGGCCTTGTCGACGGCGGTGCGCAGCCGTGCCTCGCGTACTTCGATGCCCATGCAGTGGCAGGCGCGGGTGAAGTCCGCGGAGATGAACGGCGAGCCGTGGTCGATGACGAGTGTTTCGGGTTTGATGACGGGCCTGGCGGCGGCGCCGGCGAAGCGGGGGTCGGCCGCCAGGAGGTCCTCGAAGGGGAGGTCGGATCCTTCCATGAAGGTTTCCGGTGCCCAGCCCGGGCGCGCGGGTAGCGGGGCCGTGGTCTGGGCGACGACCTGCATGGTGTCGAACGAGCGGGTGGCCCGCCCGGCGGTCCACCGTCCCGTCCCGCCTGTGCGGCCGGTGCGCTTGGGCACGAGCAGAGAGCCCACGATGCTGCGGGTGGCCACGTCGATGGCGATGGTGAGCTCCACAGAGATGCCCCGTCCGTCGTCGCCGAGGACGAGGACGTCCAGTCCGGTGGTGTCGATCTGCACCAGTTCCCCGGGCCAGCGGGCCCAGGTCGCCCGCCGGGCGACCGGCCGCTCTGCGGATGTGGCAGGTCCGGCCGCGTGGCGGGCCGCCGCGTCGTGCGCGTTCTGCGCGGTGATCCCGAGGCGCTCCAGTAGCCGGTAGAACGTCGCCGGACTGATCACCAGGCCCCGGGCGGTCTTCGGATCGGCCAGCAGCTGCGCGTAGCGGGTCCGGACCGTCTGCTGCACCCGGTCGATCAGCCGGGACAGGGTTCCCGGAGACAGGCCCTTGTCGCGTTCGTCGTCCAGGATCTCCCACACGAGGTCGACCACCCGCGCATCGACGCGCCCGTGCGGGGCCGTACTGCGCAGGCTGCGTTTGTCGACCAGGCCCATCAGGCCTTCTTTGCGCCAGGCCGCGCACTTCCGTTCGACAGTGGCCGCGGACACCGGTGTTCCTGCCTGCGACAACTGGCCGGCCTTGGCCTGGTAGCGCTAACGCAGGGTGCGCCGCTGCGGGTCGAAGGCCGGTCGGGGCTCGGTGGTGGCGGGAACGTTCGGGGCCTGCTGGTGCAGTACTTCCTTGACATGCCGCTCCCACGCGAGGGCGGCCTTGCGTACATCCTTCGGCAGCGCACGGAACTCGCCGAGGCGGCCGGGCAGCGAACTGCGCGGCGCCGCCCGGTTCAGCACGGCGAAGTCGGAGGCCGAGGTCACGGCCGTCTGCAGGATGATCAGCGGCTCCACAGGCTCTGCCGACTCTGCGGCGTCGAGGAAGAGACGCGGTCCGTGGAAGGCGGTCACGACCCAGGCCACGCCGCGGAAGCGGATAGTGTCCCCCACAGCCAGGGTGTCAGCAGCGGCGAGCGCCCCCGCACCTGCGGTGTGCCGCGAAGCCGAGGTCACACGGCCTCCCCTGAGCGGGCCCATGCCGTCGACGACGGGGTGAGCGGGACACCCATGTCGGTATGCAGCCGCTGCGCCCAGATCAGGTGATAGGCAAGGTCCACCCCCGCGTACGGGGGCAGGGCGGCGGCTCGTAGCCCAGAGCGGATGGTTCGAGGCGAGGTGAACTGCTGTGCCAGCAACTGGTCCTGCCCTGCCGTGAGCCATCGTGGGCTGCGGGCGGCGTAGAGAAGCTGGAGGTTGTCCAGTTCCACCCCGGTGGGAGGTTCCATCACCCGGATCTGCCAGCCTGCTGCTGCCGCAGCCACCGCCAGCACCGCCTGCTCGGATTGCCACCGGTCGGTGAACTGCTCCGGCTGCACGCAGATCACCTCGCGCCAGCCCGCCCGTAAGGCGACGAACGCTGGCCGCAGGCGGTGGCGGCGCCCCTGCTGGCTCCAGCGCAGCTCCATCGGCCCCGCGCTGCGCAGCCCGACCGCCAAGTCGCGGTCCAGGACCATGCCGCAGCGCTGCTGCCGCAGCGAGCCGCAGGCCAGCAACTGGTCGGTGGCCGAGGCCCACGCGTTGGTGACGAACGACTGCCGTCCCGGGTAGGGCACGGGCCGCTCCAGCGGTGCCAGTTCCTCGAACGGCACCTCGCCGGCCTCTGACACCGGGCACTCGCGCTGTCGTCCGAACCGGTCGAGGTAGCAGACGGTGATGTCGCATGCGCTGACCGGGGCCCCTGGCATGTCCGCCGCCCCCTTGGCTGTTGTCGTGGGCCGCACCGTGCGTGCCCCTGCTCCAGCATCCACGTACGGATGGGGCATGCGCAGCCGCACCCGGCTCCACCCCACGATCGAGGGAACAGGGCAGATACGTGTGCGAAACCAGACGGGGCGTGCCGCTGTGGGCGGGAGCTCATACGACGGTGAACGAGTCACTCCAGTCCCAGGGCAGGCAGCAGAGGTTCTCCAGCGGCGCCCGGTGCTCGTCGTCGCGGTGGATCAGCGCTGTGACCGGCCTCCGGCCACGGCGGCGCCCGCCGCACTCGTCATCCCTGGTGGCCGGCGCGCACCGCTGATGCCGGGCGAGCCACTCCGCCACCGGGACCTGCCACCTGCCCGGCGGCAGTTCGAGCGCATCCGCCAGCTGGGACAGCTCGGCCACCAGACGGGACTCGGCCGCAGCCCAGGGCCCGCCGGGCAGAGCGGCGCGTTGCTGCTCGTAGCGCAGCAGCGCCCGGGCTACCTGCAGCACCTCCGGATACACCAACAGCCATGCCGTCTCGACGACTTCGGGCTGCAGTCCCGCCCGCCCGGCCCGCCCGGTCCACCGCCGGGTGAGAGGGGCGCGGCGCCACCACCACCCAGTAAGGGCGAAGGCGTCCGAGACCAGGAACCCTCCGGCCGGCCCGAACCGCCGCTCAAGCCGGCCCCGCCGACGGTGGGCGTCGACCGACTCCGGCAGCGGCGCCAGATCCACTCCCGCCCCATTCCTCTGACGCACGTGCGTGAACCGGCCGTGCCGCTCGCAGATCCGCCACCGCTCCGGCCAGACGAGCCACACCCCACCAAGGCCGGCGCCCCGTGCCGCCGTACACAGTCCGCAAGCCGGCACGAGATAGTGCGCCAGCGGCTGCCACGGCCACTCCCACCGCGCCTGCCCACCCGGCAGAAGATGTGCCTCGCGCAGATGCGGCAGGGCCCACCGAAGCCGCGCGGACGGCACCCCGAGCATCTCCGCGAGCCGGTCTGCCGCCGCACCGCTGAGGAACACCTCGGCCAGATATGGCTGAAGGGCCTCCTGGCCCGGCGGCCCGTCGCCGAGTTCGGCGAGCAGGAAGCCGACCTCCACCCCCTGTGCCCCGGCCACCCGCCACAAGAACGAACAGTTCGACTCGTTGGCCACGAAGCGGACCGGCCGCCGCGGCAGACTTCTGCTCCACACCGTATTCCCCAACCCCTTTGCCCAGGCGGCCCGGCAACCGTCCAATCACGATGCTTGCCGCCCGCCGTACATCGCGCCTCCCGCACCGGCTGTCCTGCCCAGGACGCCACGCCCGCAATGAACCGGATCTCCACCGCACTCCGCTCCCTACCACGGTGAGGACCCAGAGGGCCCGGGGCGTTCACCCCAACGGGTGAGACAGGCCGGGGTGAGTGCCCTGCGCCGCGGGCTCGTCCGCATCCTGCCCCTTAGAAACCCGTCACCTGCCCTTGCGCCGGAGCCGTCTTGTGCTGCACGACCAGCCCGCCAAACGCCTGCCCAGCGAACTGTGGACACGCCAGCGCGCCGCGGCCGACTGCGTCCTCAACGCCTTCGCTATGGGATACGAACGCCAGCAGGTGATCATGCCGTGCGGCACCGGAAAGACCCACCTCGCCGTCCACATCGCCCACGAGCTCACCTCCGACAGCCGCAGCCTGACCGTGATGCCGACCCTGGAACTGCTCAACCAGACCGCCCGCGTCTGGCACACCTCCGGCCGGCCGGGCCACTTCCTGGGCCTGTGCTCCGACACACAGACCAGTGAGCCCATCCTGAGCGGCGTGCTCACCATGACCAGCGACCCCGCCCGGCTGGCTGCCGTCGTACGCGGTGCAGACGGTCCCGTCAGTGCCTTCGCCACCTACGCCTCGCTGCCCAAGCTCGTCGAAGCTCACCAGCGCCATCTGCTGCCGCGCTGGGACATCGCGGTCGTGGACGAAGCCCACCGTACCGCCGGCGCCCGCGGCAAACCGTGGGCCGTCATCCACGACAACGACGCCATCCCCGCCCGCCACCGCCTCTACCTCACCGCCACGCCCCGCATCTGGGACGTCAACCGAGACATCGTCACCGAACCGATCGCCTCCATGGACGACGTCTCCCTCTACGGACCTGTCGCCTACCGCTACTCGCTGGCCGAGGCCATCCATGAGGGACGCCTGGCCGACTACCGCATCGCCGCCCCCGAGATCCACGACCCGCACCTGCGCACCCTCTTGACCGCCGGCAAGGGGGCCAGCCGCACGCCCCAGACCGATGCCATGCGGGTAGCGGCGGCCCAGCTGGCCCTGCTCAGAGCGCGCGAGGAACACAGCATCCGCCGCACGGTCGTCTTCAGCCGCAGCATCGCGCAAAGCGATGCCTTCGCCGAAACCCTGCCCGAGACCGCCGCAGCCATCCCCGGCGGCCACGCCCACGGCCTATGGGTCGCCAGCATCCATTCCCGTAACAGCCGTTCAGAGCGGCGAGAGCACCTGACCCGGTTTGCCCAGCCTCCGCAAGACCAGCACGCCAGCACTCTCGCGGAGCTGAGCGTGCTGTGCAACGTCCGCCTATGTGTCGAAGGTGTCGACTTCCCGCTGGCCGACTCCGTGCTCTTCGCCGACCCCAAACAGTCCACCATCGACATCGTCCAGGCGATCGGCCGCGCTCTGCGCATCGGCCCTGGTATGAACAAGATCTCCACACTGGTCATCCCGGTGCTCTTCGGCCCCGGGCAGCGCCCCGAGGCAGCAACGTTCGGGACCCCGTACCACCTCCTGCACCAGGTCATGATCGCGCTCAAGGCGTACGACGAGCACTACTTCCACCGCCTGCCGATCAACGGCGCCCGGCTGCTACCGCCCGCACCGGCCCTCGCCATTCACCCGGCACGCGCAACGGAGATCGCCCCGCACCTGATGCTGCGGATCATGGAGCCCGAACCCGATGTCTGGGAGAACGGGATGGCCTGCGCGCAGGCATTCTTCGACACCCACGGCCATCTGAACGTGCCCAGCAACCACATCACCGATGACGGGTTCCACCTCGGCTGCTGGCTGGGGTACCAGCGCGCTCTCAAGGCCGCCGGACACCTCTCCGCAGCCCGAGTCGCCGCCCTGGTCACCTGCACCATGCCCTGGGCCCACACCGAAGACAGCACCGAAAACCTCCTCCCCGTTGCCCAGGACTACGCCCGTGCCCACGGCCATCTGCTCCCGGAACCGGATGAGACCTATCAGGGTCGACCACTGGGCGCCTGGCTTGCCGAGCAGCGCCGCCTGGCCGCCGACAGCACCCTGCCCGCCCCCTACGCCCGCGCCCTGAAGGACATCGACCGCTGGTGGAACCCCGCCTGGCACGCGGCGTGGCAGCGCATGTACACGCGTGCCCGCGAGGCCGACACGGACCTGTCTCTCTACCCGGGCCCGCTCCCCGCCGACGCGGACGACCTCACTCGCTGGCTAGACGAGCAGATCGATGCCTTCCCTACTCTCGCCAAAGCACAGCAGACACTCCTGGCCGCTCTGCCGCTGCAGCGCGGCCCCCTCACCCTTGCCCTGTGCCGTCCCCTCGGCAGCCAGAGCGCCACGCACGCCCACGGACTGCGCGCCGCCCGGCGCTTCTTCCGCCGCTACCAGCATCTGCGCGTCCCCGTTGACTACACCGACACCCACGGCAGTTCCTGCTTCCCGCTGGGTCAGTGGATCACCGACTTGCGCGACTTGGCCGGCGCGGCCCGCCTCAGCCGTGAAGAGACCGAATCCGTTGAGGCGCTCGGCATGGAATGGCTTCCTGGACTCCGGTGCGACGATGCCCCAGCCGCCCTGCCCAGGCCCCGCATTCCGTCGGCGGGGCAACATCGGAACCGACGCACCCACGGCGGAGCCGCCGGACGAGCACACTGATCCCATACACCCGGCCCGGTCCTGTGGATCGCCGGCAGTGACCAGCCGGCCAGCTTCTCTTCCGGCGCGGTGTGTTCGAGCAGTCGCAGCACCCGCCCGTGTGCAGCGCCCTCGACGACCTCGAACGTCTCGGTCCACCGCGGATCGATCTCGGGTTCCTCGTAGGCGATCATCAGATGCTCACTGGCACGAGAGGGGAACCACGGTGTCCGGGTTAGCTCACCATGCCCGCTGACCAGCGCCTCGATCTTCCCGGGTGTCCCTCGCCCGCCGCTCGTGCTGGGGTGACCGATCCCTCGATCACCCCAGCCTCATCGAGGTCAGGCGGCGATGTCCAGTTCCTCGAATCCATTGACGAAGCGGCGGCCGACGAGCTCCACCAGAACGTCGGGTCTGTCGGCGATCGCTCCAGGATGCAGGCGTGCCATCAGGCTGGGGCTGCGCAGAAGGCCACGGACCCACTGATCGAAGACTGACTCGAAGCGGGTGTGCGGCCTACCGAGCACCTTCTGCTCGAGCACCCCGGCTCCCCAGCCCACAACCCTGACCCAGGCCTTGATCCAGGGATGCAGTTCGGCCTCCTGCACACCGATGCCGTGCAGGAACGCCAGGTACGTGCGCACATCCCGGGGCACGTTGCGGGCTTTGACGATGAGGTGGGCCGTGCTGCGGGGAAGGGCCAGGCCCGCACGGTCCACCATTTCGTCCAGCGTCGGTCGTGCCGCCGCGTTGTACGCATCGCGCATCGCCTGCCCCAGTTCGGCCCGGGTGCACGCGAGGCCAGGCTTCGGCAGAACCGTGGAGCGCCTCGCCTCGCGCCTCGCCTCGGCCGCGGCCTTCTCGGCCCCGGCGAGAAGCTTCAGGGCGTGGCCGAGATCGCCGTCAGTGACCTCGACGAGCTCGATGACCACGACCTGCTTGGGAGGACGCGAGCCGCCCTTCACGGCCCGCTTCAGTGCCGACTCCGACGAGGTGGGGGTGATGCCGGCCAGGTCACGGAAGGTCATCCCGGACTGGCTGCGCAGGTCCCGGAGGTACTTGGCCAGCATGCCCACCTCCGGAACCGTGTAGTCGATCGGGTTCTCAGGTCGCGCCATGCCGCCTCAGCTCCCCGACCCGTTGTTCAGGACCGCGGTGACGATCCGGCGCAGGAAGTTCCCGCTTCGCCGCCGGTCACTGACACCTGCGGCGAGGAGAACAGCGACACCGATGGAACCGGCACCGCCGAGAAGTAGAAGGACGTCGTAGACGGTGTTCACGGGCATGTGCGCGGCCAGGCAGAGGACAACTGCCGCGGTCACAAAGGCGACCAGCACGATCGCCTGGGCCATCCCGAAACGGGAAGGCGTGATCACTGCGGGCGCGGACTGCGTCCGGCCGGACAGTACGACGGACGACATGGCCGCCTCGTCGGTACGCGGGGGCTTCACCGGGTGGGCTCCTCATGAGCTCGCGTACGGCGGCGGCGTACCGCCGCCGTACTTGCTGATGTCGGCTCACTGGGCCTTCGGTCCGAAGGCGTTGGCGACACCCCACGCGGACTTCAGGCTCAGCCGGATCGAGCCCCACCGGGAGTTGGCGCTCCCGCCTGCGCAGGACTCGATTCCACGCCCTACTCTGACAGGCGCAACGCCACCCACGCGGGCCCCAACTACATTGGTCCACCGCGTATCCAAGCCCGAGTTGACTCCTGTCCGGCCACTGGCCAGCAGGAATCCGGGGCGAGTCGACGTTGGGTCAGCTCCCGTCTCAGTTCAAGGCGTGCAAGGAGTCACCCAGACCTTCATGCTCGGGGTTGTTCGCAGGATCCTTACAGGACCAGGACCCTGCGTTTCACCGCATGAGTTTTGTCGGCTCACTGGTGAAGAAGACTGGCTAGTCATGCTTGGCGGCAGACTGGCCACTAGATAAATCAGGACTGGTGTGCCCTTTTCCTCTGGCAGGGACGAGGGCAACCGTCCGAAGCAGGCCGGCCAGAGGCCGAGCTGCAGGCCTGATGGCTCAGGCAGCGGCTGGCTCTGGTCCGACCTGCTGGAGCACCGGGAAAGCGTCCATGGACGACACCCTCTGATCCGAGAAGGCGCCTCCTCCCTTACGGGACGGAGGCGCCTGTCGTGGACGAAGACGCGACGGCTGACACCCTCTTCTGCCCCTCGGCCACATGTACACCGCCCGCGAACCAGCGCAGCGCCGAGAGGCAGCGGACACCGCCGTCGCCCTTGTCGCCGGACTTGAGCGCTACCGGACGGACTCTCTACCAGTTACCTGCCCCCCTGCCAGACCGCGCCCAGCGCCAAGAAACGATGTGCCAGGATCACCGTGTAAGGAGGTGCGGCCTGGTGAGTTCGCTGCAGGTAGACGTGCTGGCATACGAGGCGCCGTGCGAGCGGTGCTCCTTCTCCCTGTGGTGGGTGTTCGGGCTGCTGCCGTCATACAGCCCGCGCGGCGAGGAGTTCACCACCACGGACTTCCCCGAGGCCGTCGCCATGGCACGCCGCATCCTGGCGGCACCGGACGGCGACACGGCAGACATCGCGGCGCAACTGCACGACCGCCCCGCCTGGCAGCGGGGCCGCAGCTTCAACCCCAACCGGTGCAGTGCCTGCGGGCATCACGCCGACTGGCACGTCCTCGACACGCTCCTCAACCGCGTCTACCACCAAAAGGGCTGGATCTATGCCGCGGCCGGCCGGGTCCCCGTCCCTGAATGGCGTGCGATCAGAGGCCGCGGACAAGGAATCCACTGGCCGTACTGCTGACCACCGCCGCTCCAGCCTCAACGTCTCCTCCCGTGTCCTTGAGGAACCACTTGATGACCACCGACCCCAACTACGACGGCCCGCCCATCTCGGTTCGCCCCGAACGTCGTGTGCTGCGCCCAGATCAGCAGCAGGCGGTGGACAGCGCAGCCCGGCATCTGAAGCGCCCGGGTTCGCGTGGGCATATTGTCTCGGCGTGTGGGACGGGGAAGACCCTGACCGCGCTGCGCACTGCGGAAGCTCTCGATGTCTGGTATCTCCTGGTGGCGGTGCCGGGCCTGGATTTGATTGGTCAGTGGGCGGCCGCGGCCCGCGCGGAGGGGCGCCGTGAGCCGTTGATGGCGGTCTCTTCCTCCGATGCCCGTAAGCATCCTGTGCTGGCGGGTGCGGGGGCGGTGAGTACGGGTTCGGGGGAGTACCTGGCGTACTGGCTTGCTCAGTGCAGGAAACGGCGTGAGCGGGCGACGGTGTTCGTCACGTTCGATTCCCTCTCCAGGATCGAGGAGTCCCAGCACAGCGTCTTCGCTGCCCCTGTCTTCGACCTCCTGGTCGTGGACGAGGCGCACCGCACGGCGGGGAGCTGGGACAAGCAGTGGACGATGATCCACGACCACCAGCGTGTCCTGGCCGACCGCCGCCTCTACATGACCGCAACCCCGTACGAGTGGGAGGCTCCGCGCCTGACCGAGGCCCCCGATACACGGCCCCAGCCGAAGCGGACCGCGGCCACCGTCCCGGCCTGGGAGGCTCCCTCTCTGATCGCGTCGATGGACGATCCGAAGGTCTTCGGCCCGCGCCTGCACACCTACTCCCACGCGGACGCGATCGAGGACGGCGTCCTGGCCGACTACCAGCTCCTCGTGCCCACGATCACCAGCACCGACCTGCGCACCGTCCTCACCAACTCCGGCGACGCCCACACCGGGTTCGCGCCGAGTGCCCGTCGCACGACGGCGCTGCACCTGGCCGTCCTCAGGGCCATGACGGAGCACCACCTCAAGCATGTGATCGTGTACTTCCAGCAGGTCGCGGACGCCGCCGACTTCGCCCGCCAGTTTCCCCATACGCTGCGTGCCCTCCCTGGGAATCAACGCCCCGTATGGGCCGACGACCTTCTCGTGCAGTCGATCAACGGCACCCACACCCCCGACCAGCGCCACGCCATCCTCACCGGCTTCGCCGATGCCGACCGCGGCGTGCTGACCAATGCCCAGGTCCTGGGCGAGGGAGTGGACCTGCCGGCCGTGGACGCGGTCGTGTTCGCGGACCGTACGGCGAGCGTGCGCCGCATCGTCCAGGCGGCCTCGGCCGCGCTCTGCGTAAGCCCCCGACCATCGAGCGCAAGACGGCGAGCCTGGTCATCCCCGCCTACACCCCACCCGACGCCGACCCCACCGACCTCCTCTCCACCCCCTACGAGGCACTGTGGCTGGTCACCGCTGCGCTCCGGCATCATGACCAGTCGATTGCCGCCCGGGCCCCGCGCAAGAACGCCAAGCGCCGCCTGGACGCCAACACCCACACCCTGATCACACGCCGGTTCCGGTTCGACTTCACGCTCGACCCCGGGCATATCGCCCGGGCCATGGACCTGTTGGCCTGGCCCGCTGCTGGTGCGGTTCTGTCCGCACCCCGCCGCGCGGGACTCGCGGCCGCCGTCCGCTATCACACCGAGCACGGTCACCTGCGTGTCCCGGCCGACTACGAGGATGCCTACGGCTACCGGCTCGGCCAGTTCATCACCGGGCAACGCACCGCCTATCACCAGGGTTCTCTCGCCGAGGACTGGATTGCCGAGCTCGAAGACCTGGGCATGGTCTGGGACGACAGCGAAGCCGCCTGGCAGGGGCATATGGCCACCGTTGAGGCCTTCCACACCGAACACGGCCACCTCGCCATCCCTTCCCAGGAACCGGGCGGTCAGTTCCTCGTCGATCAGCGGTCCCTGGCCCGCAAAGGCCGTCTCGCCCCCAGCCGCGAAGCCCAGCTCACCGCCCTCGACCCGCACTGGACGCTCCCGCACGGCCCCGACTGGCACCGCAAATACCACCTGATCAAGCGCCATATCGAAGCCGGCCACGACCCGGCCACGCTGCGCCGCGACACGGTGATCGACGGCGTGAAGGCCGGCAGCTGGCTGCACCGTCAGTTCACCACCTGGCACGATCTCAACTCCGGCCAGCGCGACCTTCTCACCAGCCTCGGCCTGACCGCCGATCAAGTCCCGCTGAAGAAAACGCCGAGAACAACTGTCACATCCGGTACCAGGAAACGCCGTTCCTTCGAGCAGACAGCGCTGCTGCTGCGCGCCTTCGTAGAGCGTCACGGCCGCCCGCCAGGGGCCAGAGAATGGATCGAGGCCGACGGCGAAAGCGTCATGATCGGCCCGTGGCTGTGCAAGACCCGCACCAAACAGAAAGCAGGTCAACTACCCGAAGATCAAGGCAAGTTGATGGACGAGATCCTCCGAGAGGACCGGTCCGGAACCGCCCGCGACGTCTCCGAAGAGGGGCCCGCAGACATCTCGAAGATTCCATAGTTTTTCTGCTTCCATAAGACGGACTGATCTCTTCCCGAAACCGACCACGAGTCAGCGGAAAAGAGATGCCCCATCAAGCAGCCGAGCACACCCAGGCCCTGACGCCCGCACATGCAGCCAGCCCAGGGCCGTGCGGAGCACGGCCCGTCGCCCTGATCGCGGAGCGAACAGGGCCAGAGTCCAGCGGAGTTGGACTCAAGGGCCACGGAGTGGCCCGGATCCCCGGGACGAAGTCCCGGACCACACGGAGTGCGTGGTCGTCTTCCGTCGCGTAGCGACGGCGCGTCGTGTTCGCGGAGC